>SKQW01000396.1 GCA_007118805.1 Rhodobiaceae bacterium
CCGCGCCGGTGGCCACTTCAAGGGGTCGCGGGAGAATCCACCCGATCAGCATGCTACGGACTTCGATTGGAAGTGCGAGGGGCACATCATGGTGTCTTCGCGAGGAGGCGTCGCTGTCGCGACGCCGACGTGGCGATCTCGGAGGCATTGAGGGCTCCGGCACGTTGGCCGGCTGTGCGGTGCCGCCTGGCACCATCTCCGGTTCCGACGGCACCATAAGGACCTGGAGTCATGCAGCCGTCATGCGCGGGATTGCCGTGCCCCGCGGCGCAAAGCGTCCACGGGCCTCGCAATGACATCGTCGAACGGCAGGCTTCCACGCCGTCCCGAACGGGTTGGGGCAACTGGCTCACCGGACAAACAGCGAACGTTGAAAGAGCCAAGGCATAACGCGCAGGAAGCTGATCGCTGGCCGTCACCCAGGCTTCAGCCCGGTGATCGACGAAATCGCCTCGCCAAGCAATGTCGGTGGGCACGGTGCCGAGAGGCCTCACCGACAAACCTCTGCGCACCGTCACGCTTCCTGGCCCGATCCCGGCGGCGGATGCGCCGGGCAAAGGTGATGGCAGCCGGGTTCTTGTGAACCGCTTCACAAGCTGGCGACGGGGCGCCTGGGCAAGCGTCAACTGCGCCGCCACCCAAGAGTTCCGGTCGGGTGACGTGCCAAATGGCTGGCGGCCCACCAGAGACGCCCATGGTCGCCGGCGACGGAACACGAGAGCCTTGACGGATGCCACGTCGGCATGTGACAATGCCGTACCTAGATTGAACAGGCTGCGGTCAGACCAATTCACAACGTACACCGCCGCAAGGCCAGGTTCACGGCAACAGAGATCAACGCTTGCGAAAGGCGCATCGGGCTTGTGAACAACGAAGGCAGAAACGAGCAAGCAGTAGGAACCCTTTCCACGCCAGTTGAGAAGTCCGTTCACGGCCAGGTGCTGCAGTATTTCATCGACAGCATCGAGGCCGGTGAGCTCAAGGTCGGCGAGCGCCTTCTGCCTGAACGCGACCTGGCGGCACGACTCAAGGTAAGTCGGCCAAGCCTTCGCGAAGCGCTGCGAACGCTGGCCGCGCTCGGCATCGTGTCGATGCGAAGAGGGTCAGGGACCTATGTCGTCGCGCCGCGGCCCGACTCCTTCTCCTTGTACTTCGGGCTGGCCCTTTCGCTGCAGTCGAGCTTCTCTGAGGATATGCTCGAGGTCCGGATCGCATTCGAGTGCGAGGCGGCTCGGCTCGCCGCACGCCGCGCCTCATCCCGCGAGCTCCTGGAAATGAAGCAAGCGCTGTCTCGCATGCCGCGAGAAGTCACTGGCGACGGCCTTGGCGCCCGCGCAGACTTCGCCTTCCACACGGCAATCATCCGTGGCGCCCACAACGCCGCACTCAGCTTCATGTACGAGTCGATCGAGCACCTGCTCAAGAAGAGCCACGAGGAAAGGCGTAAGGCGATCTTCAATGAACCGGGTGCCCTGGAGCAACTGGTGCAAGCTCACGAAGCGATCTATGTAGCTATCGCCGCGGGTGACGAGGCCACTGCCGAGGTCAAGATGAGGGAGCATTTCTTCATCGTTCAGGAGTACTTCAACGATTTGCCGGAGCCGCCTTTACACGGCGGCAATCCCAAGACCGATAACCGCTCGAGTCGCCGGCGATCGGGAAGCGAGGGTGGAGATGGATAGACAGGTGGGCATCGCCGTGGTCGGTTTGGGCAGGGTGTCCGAAAGCCACATCGACGGAATCGCGCATAACCGCAAGCACTGCCGCTTGGCCGCGGTCGTCGATGTCGACAGCGCCAGGGCCAAGGCCAGCGGCGAGCGTCATGGCGTTCCCTTCTACACCGAACTGGATCGCGCCCTGCAGGACGAAAGCGTCGAGGCGATCGTCGTAAGTCTGCCTCACGACCTTCACGCCGCCGTCTCCATACAGGCGCTCGAGGCGGGGCGACACGTGTTGGTGGAGAAACCCATGGCAACCAACTACGACGATGCCGAGCGGATGGCTAATGCCGCGGAGGCAAGCGGCGTCCAGCTGATGATCGGGCAAAGCCGTCGGTACATCAGGCAGCTTCAAGAGGGGAAGGCCAGGAGCGGTGAGATTGGGCAGATTACCGCGCTTCTTTACACCTTTGCCTGTCACTTCGATGTCGAAACGGCTCCCCCCTGGTGGCGGTCGAAGCAGGCGACCGGAGGGCTCGTCTACCCCATGCTGGGTTCGCACAGCGTCGACTACACCCTGTGGATGCGCGAGGGACGCCGAGTCGTAAGCGTTTACGCTGAAGGAGCCAGCCTCAATCCCGACTTCGAAGGCGACGACGCCGCTACTCTCATCCTCACCTTTGATGACGGCACGCACGCCACCAACTTCCTTACGATCAACAACCCGGCGCCTCGGCACGAAGGTCTCGTCATCGGCTCCGAAGGCGCCATTTACTTCACGCATACCGGAGACCACGAGGGCCTGGTTGGCGTGCCGACGACCGATCTCTACCTCAACGGAGAACTGATCATGTCCGGCCCGTCGGAGCCGCACCTGTTCGCCTTGCAGATGAAGGAGTTCGCCGAGGCCATCATCGAGAAGCGAGAACCAACCACGTCCGGAAGGCGCATCCTGCCACAGATGCGCATTTTGGAAGCCGCTCAAGCATCAGCCGCGAGTGGCCAAGTCGTTCGCCTGGACCGATGACGTCCAGTAGGCCAACAGCCCCCCAGGGAGGTAAGATGAAACCGCTCAGTCAACTCAGTCAAGGCCCGCTAAGGACGCTGGTGCTCAGCCTACTCCTGATGGTTGCAGCGCTACTGACCACCGCGCAGGCACAAGAGGTGACGCTCCGCTACGCCCACCCGAACGGCCCAGAGACGATTCCCGGGCGATTCGCCACCACCTTTGCCGATCTGGTCTCCGAAAAGACGGAGGGACGCGTTCAGGTCAACGTGTTCCCGGCCTCACAGCTCGGCGGTGTCCGCGAGATGATCGAAGGGACCAGCTTGGGCACGATCTCCATGGGTCATAACGACTACGCCGCCGTCGCGCAGCTCATGGAAGACCTGGCCGTCTTCAATGTCCCCTACCTCTACCGAGACATCGAGCACGCCATGACAGCGGGCACCCCGGAGGACAGCGAGGTCGTCAGGGAACTGAACGACAGGCTGGTACAGGAAGCCAACGTTCGCCTGATCGGCAACTTCTACTACGGCTACCGCCACTTGACGGCAAATGCTGCCATCTACACGCCGGACGACCTGCGCGGTCGCGAGATTCGCGCCATCCCGCTGCCGGTCTGGATTGCAGCGATAGAAGGGATGGGTGCGATACCGACGCCGGTCGACTTCGCCGAGCTGCCGACGGCTCTCGCCACCGGCATCGTCGACGGTCAGGAGAACCCGCTGACCACCATCCACGGCCACGGCTTCTACGAGATGCAGGATTACTTGATGCTTACCGGCCATATGATCGCGGCGCTGGCCGTCTATATCAACGAAAGGGAGTGGGCACGGATCTCGCCTGAGGATCAGGAGGCCGTGATCGAGGCCGTGCAGGAGGCATCGGCACTGACGGTCGAGTGGGGACTGGAAGAGGAAGACGAGCTCCTCGAGCAACTCGAAGCGGCCGGTATGACGATCATCGGACCAGACGAGGGGCTCGACCTCGAAGCCTTCCAGGCGCGGGTACGCGATCACGTGCTGAACGAGTTTCCCGAGTGGGCCGACTACATCGAACGCATCGAAGCCGTCGAGTAGGCAGCTTCCCGGATGCCGACGATGTCGGCACTTAGCACCGTGACGAGCGCATCCCGGCGGGACCCCGGACAAACCGGGCGCCGCCGGGATGAAGGCAGTTTCGGCGGGCAGATTCAAGCTGCCGTGTCGCTGCGGCGCTCTGGAGGTGGGGTCAAAACCTTATGAAGGTGGATCCGTCTGCCGCGGGCTCGCGCCTGCTGCGCTTGTGGACGCTGGTGGAGCGGCTGGTGCTGGGCCTTACCGTCGTCGCGCTCTGGTCGATCGTCGGGTTGGTCGTTGCGCAGGTGGGGTTGCGCTATCTCTTTGGCATCGGGCTACCCTGGTCGGCTGAGCTCGCCCGCTTCCTCCACATTGCGATCGTTTTTGTCGGTCTTATCTTCGTGTTTCGGAGCAATTCGCACATCGCGGTCGATTTCATCTTCCACAAGTTGCCCACGAGCCTGAAGAAGGGCATACATCTGTGGAACCTGGCCCTGCAAATCGCACTCTCGCTTGCCGTCGTGCTAGGCGCCATCCGGGTGTTCCAGGACCTATGGGCCGTGCGCTCCCCCGCTCTGCGGATGCCGACAGGCTTGTTCTTCTTCCCAACGGCGTTCGGGTTCTTGTTGCTGGCCGCGGTCGTGCTCGCGTATGCCGTCCGCTTTGTCGTCAAGGGGGATGACGAGGCAATCGCCGAACAGGAGTTTGACGACGAGGAGCGCGAAATGGATCGCGTCACATGATCGGCCTCCTGCTGTTGGGCAGCTTCTTGCTGCTGATGCTATTGCGCCTGCCCATCGCTTTCGCGCTGGCAATCCCGGCGGTCACCTACATTCTCTACGCCGGTTTCCCGGTGACCATGGTTGCGCACCGGATGACGCTTGCGCTCGACTCG
>SKQW01000400.1 GCA_007118805.1 Rhodobiaceae bacterium
GATCGAGCAAGGGTGGGTGCGCCAGGTCAGGTCGCGCTTCACGATCACCCCTGCGGGGTTGTGCAAGGCGCTCCAAGCCGGCGTGCTCGGCAGGTCACTGCCAGTTGCCCCTTCATGTGCCCAGCCGTGATGCATTTTTGCTCCGGCCCGCCGATGCAAAATCGCTCCGGCGTTGACAGCAGTCGACAACCGCTTGGAATCACCGGGCTCCCGACCACTCAACCACTTTCGAAACGGCCTCTTAGACGGGGGTGGGACAGCAAAATGGAGTACCCAAATACCTCGCCTGACTCCGCGGCGACCTAGGGCGATACGCTGGAATCGGTGCCCCTGTAATACCGCGGCTCCATTGCGCACCTAACCTACTTTATACAATTGTTCGACAAAGCCACCCCTGCGGCAGATGGCAATGAACAGTACCGACCCACGGCTTTCGCAAGCTTCAAGCCGAAACGAGAGTTTAGTCTCACTTGGACCATCTGCTGCACTGACGCCCGGCGGGGGTCGGAGAGGCCTGCCGGTCCGCTTTCTACCGACGCCGCCGTCGGTCAAGCTGCTCACCTGGGTATCCGGCCTTCAGATCGCCCGCAAGGGCGAGCCATTCGAAGCACTCATCGTGACCGACGCTTCCGGAATGAGGGAGTTCGCCGAGCTGCCAAGGGGCGGCGGGACCCTCACACCGCTTGCCGATCTATCGGGCAGCGGCTGCGTGAATGCCGACTTTTCCGCCGAGGCCTGCGATTCCCGCTCGCTGCAAGCAGCCTTGGACAAGCTCACGCTGCTTGCCGAGCGGGTCTGCGAACTGCCCGCCGAGGTTCTCAGTTCGAACTGCGACAGATTGCTATTGCTCGCCCGCCTCGCAACGCGTCGCACCAGCCTCGAGGCAGTCTACGCCCCGTACACCAAGGCCGCGATCGCCTATCCAGCGGCTGGCCCTCTGCCCGCGCCCGAGACAATCGCGGAAAGCCTCTGTGAGGATGGCCTCCTCAAGCGTCGGTTCTTCGACCGGCTACACAGCTGTCCGGATTGCTCTTCGCATCGCCTGAGCGTGCGAGAGGAGTGCTCAAAGTGCCGCTCGCCGCGGCTCACCGAGACAAGGATCATCCATCATTTCATCTGCGCCCATCAGTCTTTGGAGGACGAATTCCGCGATGGGCGCAGCCTCGTCTGCCCGAAATGCGACCGCGAGCTGATTCATTTCGGAATCGACTATGACCGTCCCGGTTCGGTACTTCGCTGCGATGCCTGCGAGCACGTCAGCGACACGGTGGCAGTGGGTTTTCGATGCCTTGACTGTGGCGGTCATTCCGATGGCGACGTCATCGGCTGGGTCGACTGGTTTCACTATGACTTGACCAGCGCCGGAGAGGAAGCCGTACGCCGTGCCTGCCTGCCGGGGGATGTACGGCCACGCCGCGCCGAGGAACGGTTGGCATTCGCCGCGATGGAGAAGCTGTTGCGCGACCTCAGCGCCAGGACGAACCGACCCCACTGTCGCATTGATCTCAGGTTCGAACATGCATTGCAGCTCGTGCGCATGGATGGCAGGCGCACGGCAACGCTGGCGCTTGAGTTGGCTGAGGAGGTCGCACGGCAGCATCTGCGTGCCGGTGATGTGCTGCTGGTCGACGGGAACCAGTTTCGAATCCTGAGCCCGGAATCGCGGCCGGACGAAGCCGAATGCCTGGCCCGGACCATCGTTGAGCGCATCGACGAGACAGTCGCTCCTATGCTTGGCCCGGTCTTCTCCGTCGAGCAGCTCTAGACGATTCCGACATTTGCATCCCTTTACCGCACCCGCTATGGCAAATGTCGGAATCAGAAGAACCACTAGCAAGATATTGTTTTCAATTGGCATTTCGAATTTCACATTTGATCGAGCGCACGCCGCGGACCGGGTGTCAAATGTCATATTCATTCCACTAGGGGCCATGAGCGGTGACTGCTGGACGAGCCCGCCCTTGAAGGGAAAGGAGAAGATTCGACAATGAAGCGCTTGCGCAGCCGCCCACGGGTTGACTCCCTGAAGAACGACCTCAGGCGCTCGAGATCCGGGCTCGGTCGCCGTATCTATCTCGTGCTCATAGCCGGCCTCCTACTCCTGGCCCTGGACTTTGCTTTCGGCTCCGTCCTCTTCCTAAGGTCGGAAGGTCTCGTCGTTCAGCCCCGGATCATCGTCTCCTCCAACCATGAGGCGTTGGTCGAGGCCCTCTTCGTGCGCCCGGGAGAGGCGGTGGGCGAGGGACAGTTGATTGCACGCGTACATTCGGGACCCGTTGTCGAGCGACTGGCTCAGTACTCCACGCAGATGTTCAGCCATCGCTCTCAACTTGCCGAGCTCGAGCTGCGGCGCGACCAGCTCACTGAACTCCTGCCCTCTGCGGAACAGAGGGCGCAGGACTGGAATGAGCGGTGGGTGCGGATAACCGGCATGACGCAGAGCGACATCCTGCCGATAGATCGACGCATGGACGTACGCGGCTCGTTGCTCGACGCCAACGACAAGCTAGCAATGCTGAACGCGGAGGCAAAGACAATCGAAAGCCGTGTGCATACTCTGCGGTCCGCAGTGCAAAGAGCCGAGGACACGATCGCCGACCTCGAGCGAACCTACGCGAACGGCGAGATTCGAGCGCCGGCGGCAGGCATCATGGGTCCGCGCTTGCGCGATCTTGGGGAAGCCATCTCTCCGATCGAGCCCCTTGGAGAAATTTACACTGGTGAGCGTTACGTGGTCACGATACTGCCCGGCCGCTATCTGTTCTCGCTATCGCCTGGCGATCGCGTCACGGTGCGCCACGGGTTCGACTCTGTCGCAGGGCGGGTCGAGGCGGTGCTGCCTATCGCCGGACATGTGCCGGATGAGTTCCAGCGTGCCTTCCGGGTCCCTGAGAAAGGCCAGATGCTTCGCATCGCGCTCCCGGTCAACACTGCAATTCCGACCCTTGCGCGCGTGGACATCCGCCGGCCCTTCTGGCCGCCCGGCGAACCGGCTGCGGGGTCATGATGACGCAAGGCTGCGCAAGCGGCCAATCCGAGCGTGTCGGCCGATGATCGCCGACGCGATTGCCTGGCTCGGCCAACTTGACCGCGGCATGCTGATCGCGACCTTCATTATCGTGGTGGCCTTCGAGCTGCCCCGTTACCTTCTGGCGTCCGTTGCGATGCTATTGGCCTGGAGCGCAAACCGGTTGGACGATTCGGCGGCGGGCGGGGAGAGCTTCGGCGTACCGGGCTCTGCAGTCAGCATCGTCATTGCCGGTCACAACGAAGGAGATGCTCTGCGACGATGCGTGAAGTCGCTTAGGGAGCAGACGCTGGAGGGCATCGAGATCATTTGTGTCAGCGACGGATCGAGCGATCATATGGTGGCTGAAATGCACGCCCTGGAGCGCGAAGGCCTTATAGCGCGCGCCATCGCGCTCGATCTCCGCGGCGGCAAGCCGGCCGGCTGCAATCTCGGCATGGCTCAAAGCCGGCGCGAGCTCGTCGTGATCGTGGACTGCGACTGCTCGCTGGAACGTAATTGCATCGAACGCTTGGTCGCCCCCTTCGCCAACCCCGAGGTCGCCGCGACCTCGGGCGCCATATATGTGCGCAATGCTCGCGACAGCATTGCGGCATCCTTTCAGGCCATCGAATACCTGATTGGCATAGGGCTGGGCAAGCGGTCCGCCGATGCCCTCAACCAGGGAACCTGCGCCTCCGGGGCCCTCCAGGCGTTCCGGCGAACGACCCTCGAGCGGGTCGGCACCATGGATTCCACCGGAGGCGAAGACTTCGAACTGACCCTGCGGATCCGGGAGGCAGGCTGGTTGTATCGCTTTGTGCCCGAGGCCGTCTGCCATACGGATGTTCCGGCCACGCTCGCCGCACTGCTGCGTCAGCGCGTGCGCTGGGAAGGCGATGGCCTGGATGTGCGCTACCGTCGGCATGGCTACACGATGAACCCGTTCGATGCCCGGCACGACTGGCGAGAGGCCATACACCAGTGGGAATTCCTGTTATTCAACGTCATTGCGTCGATTGCATTTCCTGCATATGTCTTCATTATGCTTTTTTATTATGGAGAAGTTGGATTAATTGTCCTGACGGCAACGCTCGTCGTGGCGATGGGTTTTGACGCAATGCATTTCTTCATTGCAAACGTACTCGCCGGTCGCAACGCGATGTGGCGCCTGGCTCCCTTCCTGCTCACCTATCCCTTGTTTCAAATGCTGTTACTGCGCCCGCACCGGGCACTTGTCTATCTGAACGAGGCCTTCTTGCGGCATACGCTTGAAGACGGCTACCGGCCCTCAAAGGTCCGTCATGACTGGTGGCAAGCCAATCGCTGAAACGATCCTTGCGAGGGAGGAGCAATGAGCCCGCACATAAACTCTTTGCAGGCATGCGAATAGGAACGGGTGTCAAACGGCGGCGAGATTGCGGCCTCCCGCACACTACTCCCTGTCCGGATCTTCCGTAACGCGATGCTACCGATGTAACTCCTAACCCAAGTTCAACACCGCGATTGGCGAACTAGCTGATTTCGCTGCGGAATTCAGAAAATTCAAGCGCGCGTGGCACTATGTCGGGGACGTCCCCGACGTTTCGGTTTCGTGGGTCCGGGAA
>SKQW01000229.1 GCA_007118805.1 Rhodobiaceae bacterium
CCGTGTGATCGGCAGTCTCGGGACGGTTAATGCCGAACGCCGCCCACAGGAGGTTGGCCAGCATCTGCTCATCGAGTTCGCGTTCGGAGAAAGCGCGCGTCGATCGACGCAGGGAGAGCGCCTCCATCAGCGGCATGCCGCCTTCCATCTGCGGCGCCGGCAGCGCAATCGGCCCGTCATCGGGATCGGCCGCTGGGGCGGCGGAAGGCTGAAGCGCAATAGCGGCGGCGAGCAGCATAGCGGCGATGCCGGAGAAGTTGCGCATCGGTTCGTCCTTTCCTGCTGAGATCGATCGGGAGCCTAATGAGGCTCGCCGTCCTCATCGAGCCAGGCCGACCGCACGCCGGCTGCGCCCTCATGCGCGGACTGGCTCGCGATTTCCAGGAGGCGGCCAGTCTCATCGGTGTAGTCGCGCACCATCGTGTTCACGCGGTCGAACTGGGCGCCGACAACCTCGCGTGGCGTGGTGGCGGTGGCCATGCGCGCCACGTCGCGTGCCGTCGCCTGGGCGCGCCTGGCCATGAAAGCGGTAATCTCCGTCGCCCAGCGGCTCGAGGCCTCCAGCATCGCCATCTGCATCTCGGCCCCCACCTCGAAGGCCTCCTGGTTGAGCCGCAAGAGCGACTCATCTGCGTGCGACTTCGGCTTGCTCGTTACCATCATGCCGCTCCGTTGCTTCCTGTCCCTGATGCGCCTTCGCAATCTGGCATCCTGCCCCGCCTGCCGCCTTGCGTCAGATCAACGGGACTTGCGGAAGTGCAGCTGGCCGGCGCCACTGACACATTTCGGCTCCTCAAGCCTGAGGTTCCGCCTGTCCGCGATCCAAGCGTGCCTGCGGAGATTCGGCGAGGAAGTGGCGCAATGCCATGAAGATTTCCTGCGCGTGCTCGAACCGCCGCGCCTGCACCGCCACTCGGAAGTCATCAACAATCATCTCCTTGAGCCTCGCGGGGTCGTGTTCCTGCTCCAGCACGTATTTGGCAAACGCCGCGGCAGCGACATCCGGCATATGCTCGTGCTCGGCGATCGCGGCGACCTCCTCCTCGGTGAGACCGCACATCGCAATGATGTCTTCCTTGGAGATCATTCGCCTCCTCCACTACATCAGTCTTCGAATGCGGGTGCTTCGGGTTCACGGTTCTTCGACCGGTTGATTGTTCGTTGCAGGGAGGCCTCGAGATCACGTTCGGACAGCGACGTCTCGATGGTCTCTGTTGCGCTTGCAAGATCAAGAGGCGAACGCCGCATCATCCATCCCCTGTCGCGCCGGCCCGCTGATTTCTGCAGGCCAGCAGGTTGGGAGCCGCCCCTCAATGCATCATCAGAACGGGCGTCCGTGCTGCGTGAAGCACCGCCTCGGTGACGCCGCCGAAGATCTGCTCGCGCCAGCGCCAGCGGCTGTAGGCGCCCATTACCAGCAGGCCGCCGATGCCTTCCGCCTTGTCCAGCAGGAGACGGCCGACGTCTGCTCCTGGCGCGTGCGGGATCACCTCGCTTCTCACGTCGGCATAATGCAGCTGAAGATATTGCTCGACATCCTGGAGCGAGATCGTCTCCTCGGCGGTTTCGCCGACGGATATGAGGTGAACCTCCTTCGCATTCACGAGGAATGGCTGCGCCGCGGCCACGGCCCGCGCAGCCTGGACTGTCTCCTTCCAGGCGATCACGATCCGATCAAGCGCCGCCTCCTCGATCCCGCTGCGCGGCAGGATCAGGACCGGCCGGCCGCTGCTGAAGATCGCCGCATCGCGGAGGTCCAGCCAGGCATTGTTATCGTAATGAGCGCCATCGAGGATCGAGATGTCCGCCAGACGCGCTGCGTGCCCCACGGTCTCGACAATATTCCCCTCCAGGGCGGAAAACTCGCATTCGACCCGCTGAAACCGCTTCGAAACGTCCTGAAAGAGCTCCTGTGCTGACTTTGTTATGTGTTCTCTTTCCTTTCGCGCATCCTCAGCAATCCGGCGCATGGCTTCCGGATCCGCGTACTCGCCGGGGAAGGGAATGCTGAGCTGCGCCCGCTGCACCAAAAGACAGCGCACCTGAGCTTGCTGCAGGCGCCCCAAGAGCAAAGCCGCTTCCGCAAGTGGTTGCAGGCCCTTGTGATCGGCCAGGGGCAGCAACACTCGCTTGATGGTCATCGGTCGAACACTCCTTCGAGGCTGCAGCATTCCCGAAGGAAGGTCGCGCCGCATTGACCGGCATCAATCTCGAGCCGCCGCGTTTGAGGTTGACTTGGCGCAAGGCCAGGCAGTCGCCGGTGTGACGGACTCAGCGCATCAGGCCGAACTGGTTCCCGCGAAGCCGGCGCCATCGGGCAGAAACGACATCGCGGGACCATACGAGACTCATGGTCGGCCGGCGGTTCAAGGTCCGGAAGCGACCTGCAACCGCGTCGCCACAATGACCCTGGAAGGAGATCTCAATGCCTTTGCGACGACACCCCCTCATCCCCTGGTATGTCGGACTGGCCGTGATCATCGTCGCGGTCGCCTTTGTCGGCTACGAAATGCTCGTCACCCAGTGCCAGGCGCCTTCGCTGGTGCAGGCCATGGTCCTGCTGGTTATCCCGGCCGTGTATCTCGTGCTGATGTATCTGACGCTTTCGAGTCAGGAGTGAGAGACCTGCAAATGCCCGACAATCTCATCATCTGCTGGTCGTTGGCTGAGGGCGAGCTTGACGAAGGTATCGCGAAGGCGGTGGCCGAGCTGGGCGAGGCAGTTGAGTTGTTGCCGTCGGTCTGGCATGTCGCCTCGTCCTATCGCGCAGGCGAGGCAGCTGAGCGCATCCGCTCGGTCATGGACCCCGACAGCGCGCTGCTCGTCGTCAATGCCTCGTCTGACGAGCTCGGCTGGTTCAATCTTGCAGAGGGCGAGCGACTGCAAGGGATCTGGGACCATACGGCCGGAAGGACGCATTGAAGGCAGGATCGAGCAGGGCATTCCGGAACCAGAATGATTCCGGCTTGAGGCCCGCGCAACGCGGCGGCCACCGTCGAAGCAGAGTCACCATGCAGGACATCTTGACCATCGACGGCAGCCATGGCGAGGGCGGCGGCCAGATCCTGCGCACCGCCGCCACGCTGGCGACGGTGCTCGGGCAGGGAATCACTATCACGAATATCCGTGCCCGGCGCCGCCAGCCCGGACTGGCGGCGCAGCACCTGACCGCTGTCCGTGCAGCGGGCGCCCTGTGTGCGGCCGAGCTGGAGGGTGATGCGCTGTTCTCCACCGCGCTCACCTTCCTGCCACATAAACCTCCCCAGGCAGGCGACTACGCCTTTGACGTGGGCGAGGCGCGGCCCGGCGGCAGCGCCGGTGCGGCGCCGCTCATCCTGCAGACCGTGCTGCTGCCGCTCGCCCTTGCCGACGGCCAATCCCGCATCTCCATTGTCGGCGGCACCCATCTCGCCTGGAGTCCTTCCTATGACTACCTTGCCGAGACCTGGCTGCCGACCCTTCACCGGCTAGGCATTGAGGCCGAGCTCACGCTCGTAGCTTGGGGATGGTATCCGGTGGGGCGGGGCAGGATCGAGGCCGTGGTGCGTGGGCGAAAGGTGGTCGGCGCATTGCGCCCGGTCGACCTTGTCGATCGCGGCAGGCTCAAGCGGGTTTTTGGGCGCGGGATCGCCGCAAACCTGCCGTCGCATATCGCCCAGCGCATGACCGACAGGGCGCGCGCCCTGCTTTCAACCCTCGATGTGCCTGTTGAAATTATCGCCGAGCGGGTCGGCGCAGCCTGCCCGGGCGCCGGGACCTTCCTGACCGCCGAATATGACAATTGCCGCTGCGGCTTCACGGCCCTCGGCGAACGGGGCAAGTCGTCGGAGCGGGTCGCCGAGGAGGCGGTGGAGCAGCTCATTGCCCATCATCGCAGCGGGGCTGCGCTCGATCGCCACCTCGCCGATCAGATGCTGCTGCCGCTTGCCCTGGCTTCCGGCGTCTCGCGGTTCACCACCGGGCAGGTGAGCACGCATCTGCGCACCAATGCCTGGGTGCTCAAGCAGTTCGGCGTTGCGCGCGTGACAATCGAGGAGCGCAAGGACGGCACCGGCATGGTCATCGTTGAATCGCAGCCGCCGTCGGATTGGAAACCGGAAGCCGAAGGGGCAAGCGCTGAGGCTGAAGGCGCACCGCCACTTCTCCAATCGATCGCCCCGGCGCGGGTGCGGGCTGACGCGCCTCTGAAAGGAAGCGAGATGGCAGGTCATGCCGATCACCGAGCACGATTGGATGACTGGAACGTGGTCGTCACTTGCCAACCCTATGGCCGGCGGGATGCCGCACGCGAGCTGCGCCGGCATGGGCCGGTCGCCCGCACCGGCTACCCGAATGTTCTGGTGATGCGGGTCGAGGATCCCGTTGCCTTCGCCGAGGCCCTGGCCGATCGCTTCGCCGAGGCGCCTGGCCTTGCAAACTTCATCTCCCGCGTCGTGCCGGCACAGATCACCTTCGACTTCGTCGAGGCCGCCGATCTTGAAGCCAAGGTGGATGCGCATGCGGCGGATGTTCTGCCGCAGCTCGCCGGGAAATCGTTCCACATCAGAATCCACCGGCGCGGGCTCAAGGAGCGGCTGTCGAGCCATCTCGAGGAACAGCGCATCGGGCAG
>SKQW01000211.1 GCA_007118805.1 Rhodobiaceae bacterium
CCTGCGCGAGCACGCTGTCGATCGCTTCGCGGAGATAGACCTGCGCATTCAGGAAGATCGTGACGACGGGGACGTGGGGCGGGTGGGTCATGGCCTCGCCTCCTCGATCTGCCGGAGCAGCGCTGCGCCTGAGACGTCCCGCGCGACGAGGCGCGGCAGGTCAAAACGGTTGTAATCCTCCGGATCGACCAGCGCCCCGCGCGTGGAGCAGGCCCAGGAGTAGCCGGCCTCCCGCACCATCGCGATCGTCTCGGCGTCCCGGTCGCCGTGCGGATAGGCAAAGCCGCAGACCGGCCCGCGCACAAGGTCACGGCAGACCGACCGGCTGGTCTCGATCTCGGCGCGGCGTTCAGCGGCGGCAAGGGTGGTGAGCGGCTGATGTGTGACGGCATGCGCGCCGATTGCGATGCCGGCCGCGGCCAGCCTTGCCACCTCATCCCCTGTCATCGGCAGTTCTTCGTGATCGGCGGGCACCGGCGGTATCGCGCGCCGCAGTGCCTCCATTGCGTCCGCGCGCTGCACGGGCTGCACGCGCTGGAGCAGCCGCCACAGCTCGACATAGGCCGCCTCGCGCGCGGTGCGCGGCGGCTGCCAGGCCCGCCAGGCCGGATCGGGCGCTTCCCCGGGCGCCATGGCCGGAAGATCGCCCCCAACCTGTCTCCCACCCACGACGAGATCGTAGCGGATCTGCGAGCGCTGCAGCAGGATCATCCGCGCGAGCTCGTCCCACCAGAAGGCGAGTTCGCCGCCGATTGCACCCGCCGTGAGGAAGACTGTCGCGGGTGCCGCCTTGGCCGCGAGGACCGGTGCGGCCCGGGTGACATTGTCGCGGTAACCGTCGTCGAAGGTGAGGGCGACCGCACAAGCCGGCAGGCGCCGTTCTTTCAGCGCCGCGACGAAGGCGTCCATCGGCAGGATCGCCCGCCGGCGTGCCAGCGCGTCCAACTGGTCGCGGAAGCGCTCCAGCGCCACAGCGAGGCCCCAGGGATCCACCGGCGGAGACGCCACCCGGTGATACATCAGGATGGCCGGGCGCACTGGCTCGGGCCGCAGGCGACGCAGGGCGCGACGCAGCCGCAAGCCGATCATTTCCTCTCCGCCCTCCTGGCCCGGACGGCGACGATGACCGGATAGCTCGGATCATGGGCGTCAAGCTTGCTCCGGTCCACCTCCTCCTGCGCCAGGCCGTTGATGAAGCAGGTGG
Source organism: Rhodobiaceae bacterium (assembly GCA_007118805.1). Classification (GTDB taxonomy): domain Bacteria; phylum Pseudomonadota; class Alphaproteobacteria; order Rhizobiales; family Tepidamorphaceae; genus SKQW01. Next base: position 1,205 of record SKQW01000211.1, read on the forward strand.
CGGCGTAGACGTTGCCATAGACGGTCACCTGCACATTGTCCGAGCCGAAGCAGTCGGAAAAAAGCCGCATCGCCGATTGCCGGGTGAGCGACCAGTACCAGGTGTCGCCCCACTCTCCCCGGTCGATCTGGCTGATGCCGGGAACGGTGAGGAGCAGGGTGCCGCCGGGCTTCAAGGCATCGTGAAGCTGGCGAAGCGCGGCCTTCATGTCGTAGATCAGGTGCAGCGTCTGTGTCAGTACCATGCAGTCGAAGGCGGCCTCGGGCAGCGTACCGGGCGTCGCGACGTCGCCGACAATGGTGGCCTCGGGATTGCCGGCGAAGACGTGCAGGACATCCTGCTGGGTGATCCCCGTGCCGTACCGCCGGCAGTAGCTGGCATCGCCGATCTCGAGCGCGCGGCCGCAGATGTCGCCGGCATGCTCGGCGAGGAAGCGCGCGATATAGTAACGGTCAATCGGCGAGCCGCGATCGAAGCCAAAGTCGCCGCTGATCGGCTTGATCGAATCGAGATCCCCCAGCCGCACCGCGCCGAGGGGGATCGGCCCGCCCGCAGCCCGCCCCAGCGGCCCGGTGAGCCGCGGCGGCAACCTGCGCACCAGCGTCTTCAGCGCCCGCCGGGCCACCCGCAGGGGCGAAATCCTCATGGCCGTTATGACATCTCCAGCAAATTGTCGGGGATCGGCGCCAGGGAGACCGCGGAGGATCTCGTCGGCGTAATAGTCGCGCCAGATCCGCCGCCCCCGCGACCAGGCAAGCCGCGCGCGCGCGGTGGCCAGGCCCCGGCGGCGGTCGGCATCGCGCACATGATCGATCCAGCACAGCATCTCGCGGCTGTCCTTCGACATGTTGCCGCCATGGATGCGGTAGAGCGCGACGGTCTCGGGATGGCTGGCCACGCCGTGGCATCGGGCCATCCGAAGATAAACGTCGTAATCCTCGCAGCGGCGCAGGCTCGTGTCGAAGCCGCCCGCCGCGAGCAGCTTGGCGCGGTCGTATAGGACGGTGGCGTGCATGCCGACGATGTTGAAAGTCAGAAAATCGGCGTGCGGATCCGGGCCGATGGCGGCAAAGCGTGGCGCGCCCAGCGGGCGAAGGTCGGCGGCGACGCGGAGATGCCCGCCATAGACGAAACCGGCCTCGGGATGCGCCCGGAAGCAGGCGAGCGCGCTTTCGATAGCCCGGGGCATCAGCAGGTCATCGGCGTCGAGGAACAAGATGCGCTCGGCCGTCGCAAGCCTGAGGGCGGTGTTGCGTGCCGCGGAAAGGCCCTGGTTAGGCTGCCGCGCCAGCCGCACCCCCCGATAGCGCGCTACAACGGCGGCCGGATCGTCGCTCGAGCCGTCGTCGACCACTATGATCTCGTCGGGGGCAACCGTCTGGGTCGCCAGTGAATCAAGCGCATCGGCGAGATAATGCGCATGGTTGCAAGTCGTGATGGCGACCGCCACGCCCGACGCGGCCCCGACCGTCACCGCCTGCGAGCCCCCACCAGTCTCCGGACAGCGCGTGTTCGACACGGGGGGCACCCTCCCCGGCTACGAGGAAACCGGCACCGAGACCGGTAGCGCCGGCCCGATCGCCGGCACCGGCTCGCGTCGGCTCCGCAGATAATGTCCGAGCCCGGAGCACGCGCCGAGGATCTCCTCCCACAGCAGGCAGGTCGCGGAGGTCGGCCCACGCCGCAGGCGGATCAGCGACTTGCGCAGGTACCCGCTCGGCAACGACAGAAGAACGCGCCGCAGATTGCCGCGATCGCCGGTCCGCTCGTGCTGCACCAACAGCGCCGCCACATGCCCGCACATGTATGAACGAATCTGTCGCCGCAGCCCCCACTCGTCGTCACGATGGACATGGCGCACGATGGCGGAAGGCTCGTAGCGGCAGGTACCGCCAGCATGCAGGATGCGGTACCAGAATTCGGAATCATCGCCGCAGCCCGCGGGCCCCGATCCGAGCCTCGGCTCGAAGCCGCCCACCCGCTCGACGGCGCTGCGTCGCAGCGCCATGTTGGCGCCGGCGCCGAGCTTCCAAACCGGGGTGGCGGTGCGCCGCGTGCCGAGATAATAGGCGCGGTCGAAGTCGCGCGGCTCCAGACCCCGCCCGAAACCCCAATTGCACTCGAAGATGCATTGCGCGAGCGTATCGAGGCTGGCGGGCAGCACGAGGCCGGTCACCGCCCATATCTCCGCCGCATCGAACGCGGCCGTCAGGCGCTCGAGCCATCGTGGACACAGCAGCGTGTCGTCGTCGGTAAAGGCAATGATCTCGTGGAGCGCCCGCGCGATCCCGGCGTTTCGGGCATGGGAGAGGCCGGGGCGATCCTCGCGTACGTAGCTCACGCCATGGCGTTCGGCGACGGCGCGCGTCCCATCGGACCGGGAGGCGTTGTCGACCACGATGAGTTGGTCAGGCCGGCGGGTCTGCCGTGCAAAGGTCTGCAGGCAGGCATCGAGCATCGCCTCCCGGTCGCGCGTGCAGATGACCACCGAGACCGGCTCGCCGGGCCGCGCCGCCGGAACCGGCGGCCGCGCCGCATCGCGCGCGGCGCGGACCTGCTTCCAGTCGAGGGGCGGGTCGCTTCGCCGGAAGCTGCGCCAGAGCCCCACCACCCTTTCATCGGCCCAGAGCGTGACGAAATGGGGTGCCGCCACGGGTGGGGCGTCGCCTTCGGGAAGGTTCGTCGCCGCAAGGTCAAGGATCGGCACCGGTGCCTCGATGTCGGGAACGCAAAGCAAGACCGTCACCCCATTCCATCACGCGAAACGCGCCCCTCCCGGAATCATCCGGCGCGGCCGCGGACAGTGTGGCGGGGCACGCGGCGTTGCCGACAATTCGCACGAACCCACAGAAGATACCCCGTGATGACGTCGAGCGTGATCATGAAACTCCCCGGAAATGAAATGCCTAGGCAACAATGACAAGAAACGAGATGAGAATCCACTGGCTTGGTTTGCGCTTCAGAGCCAACGCGGCGCTTCCAACCTTTCCCCGCCCTGGTAGCAACGCGACAGTGCGGGATCGGCGGAATACCGTTGGGGGCATCTCGGGCGTCACGGCAGGACGTCCCCGCCTGCGGCCTCGGTGGCGCGCTGGTAGCGCTTGGGGTTCCGGCGCCGCCAAAGCGATCGAAAGCCGGCTTGCCCAGCCGGAGGCCGACACCGAGCCGGGCGAGTCCGACATGAACCATCGCGGCAAGGCACAGGAGCACGGCGAAGGAGAAGGCGCAGCCGAGCCCTGTCCACAGAAAGGCAGCGCCTAGAATCTTCACGTCGCCGCCCCCCATCCAGTTGAAGTGGAACGGCACGAGAAGCGCGGCAAAAATGGCTACCGCCAGCAGGCCATGCC
>SKQW01000235.1 GCA_007118805.1 Rhodobiaceae bacterium
AGATTGATCCCCAGGCCCGTGGCATAGACCTCCACCAGCGGGCGCGGCGCGCCCCCGTCCCCGCGCATCGAGAAGGCCGAGCCGCGCCGCAGCGCGCCCCAGGCCAGCCACAGCAGATAGACCGCTCCGGCGACCTTCACGGCCATGAAGGCGGCTGGCGAAGCCGCCAGCAGGGCCGACAGGCCGAAGGCGGCGAACAGGGCATGTACCACCAGCCCCGATGACGCCCCCAGCATGGCGGCCAGGCCCGCCGCCCGGTTCTGGCCGAGCGTCTTGGCCAGGAACAGCGTCATGTCGGGGCCGGGCGTCAGGGTGATGAGCACCACCGCGGGGGTGAACGCGGCGAGAATGGCAAGGCTCGGCAGCCAGTCGGGCATCGGTTGTTTCCTTGGCCTGCGCCTCGGATGCCCCTCTCCCCTATACCGCGCAAAGTCCCTTGCCAACCACGCCGGGGAGAGTGCGTCTCACACCGGCCGGAGCAGTCCCTCCAGGCTGCCGTGGCACGCCCAGTGCAGTGCCTCGGCAAGCCGGTCATTGCCCCAGAACAGCTCACCATCGGGAGCGACGAAGCTCGGCGCACCGAAGATGCCGCGCTGCTTCGCCTGTTCGGTCTGTGCCCGCAGGCGCTGCTTGTTGTCCTCGCTCTCGGCCCGGGAAAGGACTGCCGCCGGATCGCGCCCCAGCCCGGCAATGATATGAGCGATCACCGGCCGCTCGGCGATCGTCTTCAACTCGGTGAACTCGGCGCGATAAACCGCGCGCGTGAACTCGGCGCACCAACCCTCGTCAATGGCGACCAGCGCGACGCGCGACGCGACGAGCCCGTTCTGGGGGAACGGATTGGGGCAGTTCATGGGCACGCCGAGCGCGTTGCCATGGCGCTCCAGGTCGCGCCACATATGCGCGCCCTTCTCCGGAACGGCCATGATCGGGGAGCCCTGCCAGCCCTGGCTCCTGAAGATGGGGCCTAGCAGGAACGGGCACCATTGCACCGCGACGCCGGCCGCCTCCGCCTCGCGCGCGATACGCAACGCCGAAAGCGCGGAATAGGGCGAGGCGAACTCGTACCAGAACTCGATCGACGTCATGCCACCCTCCGTATCGCCTGGCCCCTGCCAACTCAGCCGATCCTTGCCGCCTCGGCAAGGGGTGGCGCCCGTCCGTAACCAAATCCCGCGCCATCGCCGCCCCTTGCTTGCCGCGCAGCGCCGCCCCGTCCTATAAGCGCCGGCGAGCGATCCAGCCAACCAGCGCGGGGCAATCCATGCCGGACATCAACAAGGTCGTGCTCGCCTATTCGGGCGGCCTCGACACCTCGATCATCCTCAGATGGCTGCAGGAGACCTATGCTTGCGAGGTCGTCACCTTCACCGCCGATCTCGGCCAGGGCGAGGAGCTGGAGCCGGCCCGCAAGAAGGCCGAGATGCTGGGCATCCGCGAGATCTATGTCGAGGATCTGCGCGAGGAATTCGTGCGCGACTACGTCTTCCCGATGTTCCGCGCCAACGCGCTCTATGAGGGCGTCTACCTGCTCGGCACCTCGATCGCCCGGCCGCTGATCGCCAAGCGCCAGATCGAGATCGCGCGCCAGACCGGCGCCGACGCCGTGGCCCATGGCGCCACCGGCAAGGGCAATGACCAGGTCCGCTTCGAGCTCGGCTATTACGCGCTGGAGCCCGGCATCAAGGTGATCTCGCCGTGGCGCGAATGGGATTTGAAGAGCCGCTCCGACCTCATCGAATTCGCCGAGAAGCACCAGATCCCGGTACCCAAGGACAAGCGCGGCGAGGCACCGTTCTCGGTCGATGCCAATCTCTTGCACTCCTCCTCCGAGGGCAAGGTGCTGGAGGACCCGGCCGAGGGTGCGCCGGATTACGTCTTCCAGCGCACCGTCTCGCCGATGGACGCGCCCGATACGCCGAGCGAGATCGAGATCGGCTTTGAGAAGGGCGATCCGGTGAGCCTGGACGGCAAGCAACTGTCGCCGGCGACCCTGCTCGCCCGGCTCAACGATCTCGGCCGCGACAACGGCATCGGCCGGGTCGATATGGTGGAGAATCGCTTTGTCGGCATGAAGTCGCGCGGCATTTACGAGACGCCGGGCGGCACCATCCTGCTGGCCGCCCACCGGGCGATCGAATCCCTCACCCTCGACCGCGCCGCGGCCCACCTCAAGGACGAATTGATGCCGCGCTATGCCAGCCTCGTCTATAACGGCTTCTGGTTCTCGCCCGAGCGCGAGATGCTCCAGGCCGCTATCGACAAGAGCCAGGAGCATGTCGAGGGCACGGTCCGGCTCACCCTCTACAAGGGCAATGTCATCGTCACCGGCCGGGCCAGCGAGAAGTCGCTCTATGCCGAGGACCTCGTCACCTTCGAGGACGATGCCGGCGCCTATGACCAGAAGGACGCCGAAGGCTTCATCAAGCTCAACGCGCTGCGGCTTCGCACGCTGGCCGCGCGCGGGGATCGGGGCTGACCAAAGGCACCGCGCATAATGCATTCAGGCCTCAACGCCCGACTTTCCGCTCGTCCCCGCGCAGCCGGGGACCCAGCCCTGAAGTCCCGCCTGCGCGGGAATGAGCGGCTGATTGCGGCGACTCAACGCAAACCCATCCCGCATTAGGAGGCGGCAAACATGCAGCTTGGATCGGACATTGCCGCCGTCGTCACCGGCGGCGCTTCGGGCCTCGGCGAGGCGACGGCGCGGATGCTGGCCGGGGCCGGCTGCCGGGTCGCGGTACTCGACCTCGACGAGGCGCACGCCGAGGCGGTGGCCGCGGAGATCGGCGGGCTCGCCGTGCGCTGCGACGTCAGCGAGAGCGACAGCGTCGGCGAGGCCCTTTCCGCCGCCCGCCAGGCCCACGGCCAGGAGCGTATCGCGGTAGCCTGCGCGGGGATCGCGGTGGGCCAAAAGACGGCCGGCCGCGACCGCAAGACCGGCGACGTCAGGGCCCATGACGCAGCCACCTTTTCCAAGGTGCTGGCGGTCAATCTCGTCGGCACCTTCAATCTGGCCTCGCAGTCGGCCGCCGGCATGATCGCCGCCGACCCGCTCAACGCCGATGGCGAACGCGGCGTCATCGTCACCACGGCCTCCGTCGCCGCCGAGGACGGGCAGATCGGCCAGCTCGCCTATTCCGCCTCCAAGGGCGGCGTTGCGGCGATGACGCTGCCCATGGCGCGCGATCTCGCGCGCGAGGGCATCCGCGTCATGTCGATCCTGCCCGGCATCTTCCGCACCCCGATGATGGCCGCCATGCCCCAGGAGGTGCAGGATTCGCTCGCCGCCAGCATCCCCTTCCCCTCGCGGCTGGGCACGCCCGGCGAATACGCCGCCCTGGTGCGCCACATCGTCGAGAACGCGATGCTCAATGGCGGCACCATCCGGCTCGACGGCGCCATCCGCATGGCGCCGCGCTGACCGCCAACGCGGAAACGGAATCGACACTCATGACCATGCACGAGCGGATCACCGAGAAGCTGCGCCAGGCCTTTCAGCCGGACAGCCTTGAGGTCATCGACGAATCGAGCCTCCATCACGGCCATTCGGGATGGCGCGAAGGCGGCGAGACCCATTTCCGGGTCAAGCTGGTGGCGCCGGCCTTTGCCGGGCTGTCGCGCGTCGAGCGTCACCGACGCGTCAACGCTGCGCTGGCCGAGGAGCTGCGCGAGCGGGTCCATGCCCTGGCGATCCAGGCCAAGGCGCCGGGCGAGTAGGCAAAGAGCCGCCACCCAGCGCCTTGGAAGCGCCGCCGCCTTGTCAGTCGCCATTCCCTGCCGGCAGGCGCGGCCGCCGCCGCCCGAGCCGTGCCCCGAACCACAGCGCGGTGGCGAGCGCGGGGGCCGCCGCGGCGAGGAACATGACCTCCGGTCCCCTCGCCTCGGCCAGCAGGCCGGCCAGCGCCGGCCCCAGCACGCTGCCCGCCGCAAGGCTCAGCAAGGCCGCCGTGAAGCCGACCGTGCCGCGCCCGGGAAACAGCCGCAGGCTCCAGAACGAGAACACCGCGCTCACCATCATCAGCGCCGCGCCGTGCAGCCCCGAGGCAGCCAGCACCGCGCTCCAGGACGTCGGCGCGAGAGCGATCAGCACGAGCGACAGCGACGCCGCGGCAAAGATCGCGCAGAACAGCGGCGCAAGGCCGGTCCTTGCCTCGATCCGCCCGGTCGCAAGGCCGAGCATGCCGCAAACCCCGTAGCTGAGGAAAATCACCGCCGAGGCGGCGTCGTCCGGCAGGCCGGGCAGGCCGCCCGCCGCCACCACCCGGTCGGCGGCGAAGGACAGGAACACCGCGTTCGTTATGCCGAAGCAGAACGTCGTGCCGTAGAGGGGAAGGGCGGCACGCTGGGCAAGGCTGGGCCGGGGCGCGGCCGCGTCGGGGGCCGGCTTCGGGGCTCGACCTGCCGGCAGGCCGACCAGCGCGAAGCCGGCGAGCGCCGCACCGCTCAGCGCGAAGGCCGCCCAGGCCCCGCGCCAGTCCAGCATACCCTCGGTCACGGCAAGCGAGAGCCCGGCGGCGGCGGCGACGCCGA
>SKQW01000188.1 GCA_007118805.1 Rhodobiaceae bacterium
CAGAAAGCCGCCGATGTCAACGACGAGGTGGCTGGCTTCGCCTTCCTCATCGAGAACCACGTCGTCGACGCTTCCGATGTTGTCGTCATTGACGTCGTAGATGTCGGTGCCGATCAGCTCATCCGCCGAGATCTCCGCCACATCGGCACGCTGGAAGCCTTCGCGTTCCTGATCCGGTGCAGCAAAGGCTTCTCGATCCTGGCGCCATCCGGCGTCGTCCGGACGGTCTTCGGCCATCTGCTGCTCGTCGGCGCGGGCAAGCTGCTCGTCCTGCCGTTCCTCGTCGGCGCGCGCCTGGTCATCGACGCGAGCCTCCTCATCGAGGCGCGCCTGGTCCTCAGCCATGGCGTATTCGAAGGATGGGGCGTCCTGCATCTGCTGCACGCTCATGTCGGCAACGACGTAATACTGCTGGGGATCCTGCTCATCGCGGGTGATGTCTACCCGCTCGAAATCGATCGCGACCTCCTGCTCGGCATCCCCGAGAAAGCCGCCCACGACGATGCCTTGGATGTCGCCCTGCCGGTCAACAATGACCTCGTTGACCTGACCGATATTGTCCATTTCCTCGAGGCGGGCCTCGTCGATGGCCTGCATATCGCGGTCGCGCTGCGCGTCCCGCTCCTCGGCAAGCTGCTGGTCCTGCGGGTCCTGGGCAAGCTGCTGGTCCTGCTGCTCAGGCTGCTGGGCCTGCGGGTCCTCAGCGGCCGCCTCGCGATCATCAGGGCTGCGCTCGAATGCGGCCTCTTCATCTTCCGGGACCGTGCCGGTCTGGTCGACATCAATCTCGACCTCTAGGCGCACCTGGTCGTCGTCAATCTCAACATCGACGTCCACGCCCTCTGCCTCTGCCTGCCTTTCCGCTTCAAGGCGGTCCTCGGCTTGCGCCGGATCGGCTGGGTCGATCTCTTCGTCTGGCGCGGCGGCGACGTCATCTTCATCTTCCTCGATGGCGACACGGTCGTCCTCCGGTTCGGCGGCCAGCGCGTAGACGTCCTGTCCGAGCAGTTCGCCAACGAGGACGTCCTGGGTGTCCAGCCGCTGCAGGAAGCCGTTTTCAGCCGCGGCCTGGTCCTGCAACTGACCCTCTTCCGCGACCTGGCCCTGGGCGGTCTCGCCCTGGCCGGTCTGGTCCTGCGTGGTCTGGGCCATGGCCGGCGCACTGAGGATCAACGAAAGTGCGGTGGATGCTACAAGATGCTTCATCCCTGGCTCTCCTTTGTTCAATTCAGTCTTCCTGGTCTCAAAACGTTTGCGGCGCGAAGTAGTGCTTGATGCACTGCGCGCCGTTTGGGTGCGAACACAAGATGCCGCCTTGTGTTCCATGATTTTTCAATGCGCCGCACTGCCGATTTGTGGGGGCGGGCAGCTCGCCAGCTTATATCCCGTCGCGGGTCCAACGCCGCGCAACCGCCGCGCAGCGGTGGGCGTTGTCTGTCGTCGGGGAACTCAACCCATTCGTCGACTGTTCGCAGGCAGCTAGCGAACGGAGGAAGACCGATGTTCGAAGGTTATCCGTTGATGGATTTCTGGTCCTGGATCCTGCTCGGGCTGACCTATCTCAGCGTTGCGGTCATGGGCGGGGTGATCGCCTACGGCATTTTCCAGTGGCGGCAGGCCCGTCGCGAGCAGACGCCGGCCGAGAAGGCCCACCGCGAAGCCGAAACTCGCAGGATGTTTCGCGATTGAGGCAGCTCATGCTCTTGAGGTAGGCGGCAAAAGCGCAACAGGCTCGACGTCAGTGCCGCGCCACAGTCCGAAGTTTATACGGCGATCCTGGTGAGCGCAGATAACCTCACGAGCCCACCAATGTGCCGCCATTGGGATGAAGAACCTGGCCCGACATGTACGAGGCCTCCTCGCTCGCCAGAAAAACATGGCATGATGCAACCTCGTTGGGCTGGCCCACCCGGCCCATCTCGGAGCTGCCCCCATGCCGGGCAACCTTCTCCGCGTCAAAGGACGCCGGGATCAGGGGGGTCCAGATCGGACCTGGCGCAACGGCGTTAACGCGGATTCCGCGCTCAACAAGCGCTTCAGACAGTGAACGGGTAAAGGCCACGATCGCGCCTCGTGTCGCGCTATAGTCCATCATCGTGGGATAGCCCTGATAGGCGGTAATCGAGGTCGTGTTCACGATGCTCGATCCGGCGCCAAGGTGCGGCAGGGCAGCCTGCGTCATGTAGAAGTAGCCAAAGACATTCGATTTGAAAGTTCGTTCCAGCTGCTCGGCTGAGAGCTTCTCGAGTTCGCTGACCTCGTGCTGCTCAGCAGCGTTGTTGACGAGGATGTGGAGCTTGCCGAAGGCCTCCAAGGCTTGTGCGACGGCCGCCTCGCAGAACGAGCGGTCGGCTATGTCACCCGCCAGAGCAAGCCCCCGCCGGCCCTCTGCCTCGATGTAGCGCACCGTCTCCTGTGCATCGCGGTGTTCGTCCAGATAGACGATCGCAACGTCGGCCCCTTCCCGCGCCATTGCAACCGCTACCGCCCGGCCGATGCCACTGTCGCCTCCCGTGATCAACGCCGAGCGGCCTTCGAGCCGGCCCGCCCCCGGAAAGCGTGGCATGAAATCGGGCCTTGGTGCCATCTCCCGTTCTAGGCCCGGTTGGCGCGCTTGTTCCTGAGCTGGCTGAAGTCTGTCTGTCATGGCTTGCTCCAAGGTGTGCTTCGCTCGGTCGGAACAGGGAGTGGCAGCGATGGTTCCTCAAAGCTGATGCCCGCAGCGCTGCTTCCCAGCGCCCGGCCCCGAACCTCGGCCGGCCTGACATGGTCGGCTTGGGCGCCCGCACCTATCGCGCGGCGCCTTGCACGCATCCGCGGAGCGGGCGCCCGACAGCGCTGGCCGCGGCAGGGGAGGTAGCGGACGTTGGCGCGGCGATCCGCAGAGTTCCGCTACGGGAAGGAACCTCGACGTCACTGCTTCGTTTCGGATCGAACCAGTGGCCTCCATTTTCAGCAGTCATGCTTGAGCTGAATCGTCGAATCTCTCAACTAACGGCATCCGTGCGCGGAACCCGACGCGACGCGTTGCGGCTGGCTACCCAGACGGCGGCGGCGAGCGCCGCGGCCTATCTCGTGATGATCGCCTTTGGGCTGCCCCATGTAACCTGGGCGGTGATTGCCGCTTTGTTCACGATACATCCCAATGCTGACAGCACACTCTGGACAGGCTTGGGCCGGTTGCTGTCCACCGTGATTGGCATCGCCATCGGGCTTGTCTCGATCATGGCCGTGGGGGGAGAGGAATATCTCCTTGTCCGGCTCCTGATCGCCGCCGCGGCCGCCGGTGGGATCGCTGCGATCTGGCCCAACCTCAACTATGTCGGCGTGGTGGCCGTCGTCATGGCGTTGCATCCCGATCCCGAGTTGGACAATTCCCTCTTGCGCGCACTGGCCATCATGATCGGCGCGGTGGCCGGCACGATGGCCTCGCTGGTCCTATGGCCGGAATTCGGCGCCCGCCGCACGGTGAAATTCGTAGAGACTGCGCTTGAGCATGTGCGCGACCTGCTCGACCTCGTCGTGCGAAGCGTCGACGCGGAGGAGCGGCGCGAGCGCGATGCAGTGCACGCGCAGTTCCTGTCCACGCTCGAAACGGCGAGGCAGACCGCTGCCGAGTCATGGTTCAAGCCGCGCCTAGCCAGCGGCGCGACCCTGCGGGACGCGCTCAGGGCCGTGGAAGGACTCTGGCACGGTATCGTCATACTGGACCGGGTGGTTTCCGATGAGAAGAGGTTCCTCGACGAGCCGGTGCTTTCGGTGATCCGCCCGACCATCGAGGAAGTCAGACAAGCGGCGTGCGCCCAGGCGGATGCCCTGACCTCGCTGCTTGACCATGGCCATCCGGAATGGCCCCGGCCGTCGCTTGCCGCGGTCATAAGGCGGGCACGCCAGACTGCGCTGGAATTCCTAACCGAACACGGAAGGGTTGACGATGACCGCTCTCGCTCGGTGCACGCACTTGTCTTCGCGCTGGACGAAGTGGAGCGAAGCTTCACGGAGGTCGCTCGTCTGATTCTATCCGATGCGGCGACATCTGGTTCTGGGACCGAGGTTGCCGAGGGCAACGACCTGAGACTGAACCGGTCGCAAACCCGTCACTGACAGGCGGGTTAGAAAAGGGCCTTGCTCACCGGAACGGCTTGATCATCCCAAAACCGCTGTACGGCCGGCTCACGATCGGACTGAAGCGCTTCGGACTGGCGGCAGCGTCGTTCCACGCTGCCGCCTGTTGGACCATTGAGGCCCAATGTCAGTTGCTCGATGACATCAGTCGATCACCGAGACGATCTCGCGGGTCTGGGCATCGACGACCACCGTGCTGTCATTAACCAGCACGTATTCGAACTGTTCAGCCTGGGGGTAGGCCTCGAAGCCCAGGAATGCATGGGTCTCGGCCTGCGGCGGAAGCTGTTCGCCCACGCCTATGGTGACATCGGCTGGCGGGGCCCAGGGATCCACGCCCTGTTCATGCGTCCACGTGCGGATTTCCGCCTGAGCCTCGGCATCCTCCATCC
>SKQW01000209.1 GCA_007118805.1 Rhodobiaceae bacterium
CGCACATGATCCCACAAATCGACAGGAAACAAAATGACAATCAGCCAAAACGTGGCACTACATTATTTTGAAAAGCTGGACTCCGTGCCAATGAAAACAATGTCTTACCACCACCCATACTCGTTTTAGTGTCGAAGATGGGCATGACGCTCGCCGCAGTCGATCGCCTGGTCCACCACGCGACCATCTGCGAGCTGAATGTCGAGAGCTACCGACGACGCGAGGCCGTCAAACGGAAAGGACCGGGACGTCCTGCAGTCCACGCCACAGCGGCCAACACCGCGCCAAGTGACGCGGAGCGACAATCAATCAAGCTGAGAATTGCCCTTGCGCGCGGCACACAACATCGCAATCATGCCCAAAGCTGCGACCCCAGATTCTCATCCTGATCGTCGCGCTCCTCTCATCCACATATGTCGCGCCACATGCGGCCTCATGTGCCCAGCACATAGGCGCCAGCGGGGGAGAGGTCACGCGGAAACCCGAGATATGGTTACCGCCTGAGCGAAAGGGATAAGCTGTTTGTTGTTCCACTAGACGTCATGCTTTTGCCATAAGCGAAGCGAGTGCGTTGACGCTGATCGCCTCGATTCCGTCGCCTTTAGGGTATCGATCCACCCCGGAATACACCAGGAAGCAGCGCTCCGGCTTCAGGTCTTCGCGCGCGTGGTGGAAGCCCTTGTCGAGCTTCGGCGCGAGGCCGCGCTTGATTTCGATCGCCCACAGCTTGCCGCCCGGCAGTTCCAGCACCAGGTCGATCTCAGCGCCTGCGGCGGTTCGATAAAACCATGCCTTCACCCGTTCCGGCGCCGCGCCGAGCAGGTTTTCCAGCACAAACCCTTCCCAGCTTCCGCCAGCGACCGGATGGCCCAGCACCGCATCCCGGCCATCGAGGCCGAGCAGCGCGTGGACAATGCCGCTGTCGCGCACGTAGACCTTCGGTGATTTCACCAGGCGCTTACCGACATTGGCATGGAAGGGGGGCAAACGGCGCACCAGCAGCAGATCGACCAGCAAGTCGAGATAGCGGGCGACCGTCTTGCCATCGACGCCCAGGCCGCGGGCAAGTTGCGCTGCGTTCAGCGTTCCGCCCTGGACGTGGGCAAGCATCGTCCAGAAGCGGCGCAGCGTTTCCGCGGGCACGCGCGGGCCAAGCTGCGGGATATCGCGCTCCAGATAGGTGCGGATGAAATTCTCCCGCCAGACCACGCTGGCGTCGTCGCTCTCGGCGAGAAAGCTGTCGGGAAATCCGCCCCTGATCCAAAGTGTCTCACGGTCATCGCCATCGACTTCGAGCACGTTAAGGGGTTCCAACTCGACATAGGCGATGCGGCCCGCCAGCGACTCACCCGACTGTTTGAGCAGGTCGATCGAGGCTGAGCCCAGCAGCAGGAAGCGGCCAGCCCGGATGTTTCGGCGGCGGCCCTTGTCGATGAGGCCGCGCAGCGTTTGGAACAACTCCGGCATCCGCTGGACTTCGTCCAGGATCACCAGCTTGTCCTCATGACCGGACAGATAGAGCGCGGCGTCGGCCAGCTTCTCGCGGTCCGCCGCATCCTCAAGGTCGAGATAGATACTCGGCCGTTCTTCGGCGACAATCTCGGCGAGTGTGGTCTTGCCTACCTGGCGCGGGCCGAGAAGCGCCACGGCCGGAAATTGATCCAGGCGGGCGCGTACGAGCTGCGATTTCTGACGCGGTATCATCCTTGTAATTGTGGCACAATGCGCCAGAAATGCAAGGATTCTCCTTATCCTTGCAAATGCATCATCCCGTGCCAGATTTGCAAGGATACTTACGCCATCCACGTCTCCAGCCGGCGCTTTAACCCCTCTTGGTAAACACCGTCCAGCAACTCAGACGACGCCTCCCAAGCCAGGTGCAGGTCCGGTTTGCCGAGCGTCGGCGGCGGCGCAACGAGCGGGGCAGGCCAGCGGAATGGCGCATTGGCCGGGCATTGAGTTCCTCGAGCAGCTCAGCGATGGCGGCATTGAGCGCGTCGAGCGAGAAGAAGCGGCGGTTCCTGAGCCGCGCCAGGATCCACCGCTCGACCACCTGCACGCCGACCTCGACCTTGGCCTTGTCGCGCGGTTTGCGCACCCGGGTCGGCAGGATCGTGGTGTCGTAGTGCTCGGCGAGCGCGGCGAAGGTGTCGTTGAGAGTGGGCTCGAACCACAGCGGCTTGGCGACGGCGGCCTTGAGATTGTCGCACACGATCGTCCGCGGCACGCCGCCGAAGAAGGTGAGCGCCCGCACCTGGCCCTCGATCCAGTCGGGCAGGGCCTGGCTGAGGCTTGCCATGGCGAAGGTGTAGGACGAGGCGCCGAGCACCGCGACGAAGATCTGCGCCTCGCGCAGCTCGCCGGTCTGCGGGTCGACGAGCGGCACGGTGTGGCCGGCATAGTCGGTCTGCATGACAGCGCCGGCCTCATGACGATTGCGCCAGCTCGGCCGCGCCCGCCGCTCGAACGCCCGGAAGGTCTCGCAGAACCAAGTGTAGCCGTAGCCGTCAGGATGGGCCGCCCGATATTCCTGCCACAACAGGCTCAGCGTCACCCCCTTGCGCTTGAGCTCGCAGGCGATCGTCGGCCAATCCGGTTCGCGCTCGTCGCGCGGCGGGCGGCCCATGCGGCGGAACAGGGCCCGCTCGAGCGCGACGTCCTCCTCGTAATCTGGCGGCAGCGGCCAGCCCGCCAGCCCCGCCTCGCGGGCGCGCAGCAGATAGGTCGCCACCGTGGTCTTGCTGAGCTTCAGTCGCTCCGACACCTCGCGCACCGAAAGGCCTTGCGCGAAGGTCAGGCGCAGTATCGATCGCACGTCCCGCACGGTCGTTCGTTCCGTTCGCTTCCGTATCGGCATGTCCCCTCCCAGCCCTATGCTGGAGGGACCATGACCGACTCGGCGCTCCCGAAATCGACCACCACATCGCCCCGGCCAACTGTCCGGGACTTTCCGAAATCACTGTCCGGGACTTATGGGATGGCCCGTCCCCTCCACCGGCGGTCACCATGACCGCTACTGATTCGGCTATGGAGGAGACGGGACCATGGGAATCGTGACGCTTGGCTTGGATCTGGGCAAGAACTGGGTGCACATTGTGGGCTTCGACGGCAATGGCCGCATTGTCTTTCGCCGGCGGGTGCGGCGGAGCCAGGTGCTGGCGCTGACCGCCAACATGCCGCCCTGCCTGATCGGCATGGAGGCCTGCACCGGCGCCCATCATCTCGGACGGGCGCTTGAGGCGCAGGGGCACGAGGCTCGGCTGATGCCGCCGCAATATGTCAAGCCGTTCGTCAAGGCGAACAAGAACGACTATCGCGATGCCGAGGCCAACGCTGAAGCGGTTCAGCGGCCGACCATGCGGTTCGTGCCGCTGAAGACGATCGAGCAGCTTGATCTGCAGAGTCTTCATCGGGTGCGGCAGCGGCTGGTCGGGCGCCGCACCGCGCTGATCAACCAACTGCGCGCAATTCTGCTGGAGCGCGGGATCATCGTGCCTCAGTCTCGCCGGGCGCTCGAGAAGCGGCTGCCGGAGATCCTGGCCGACGAGCGCAACGGGCCGTCGCCGCGCATGCGCCGGCTGATCGAGGAGCTGCGGGCAGAGTGGCGTGAGCTCGATAAGCGGATCTTTGAGTTCGACGACGAGTTTGCCGCCATTGCCAAGCGGGAGGCGGACTGCCGCCGGCTGTGCGAGATCCCCGGCATTGGGGTGCTGAACGCCACGGCGCTGGTGGCGGCGGTTGGCGATGCTTCGGCATTCACCCGCGGCCGGGATCTGGCGGCCTGGCTGGGACTGACGCCGCGCGAATACTCGACCGGCGGCAAGCAGCGGCTGCTCGGCATCTCCAAGCGCGGCAACCAGTATCTGCGCAACTTGTTGATCCACGGGGCTCGGGCGGCGCTGCCTCATCTGGCGGAACGCTCGGATGCCCTGGGACGCTGGCTGCGGTCTCTTCTCGCCAGGGCGCACCGCAATATCGTCGTCGTGGCGCTCGCCAACAAGCTGGCGCGCATGGCGTGGGCGGTGCTCGCCGGCGACAGCTATCGGCGCGCCGAGCCGATCGCGGCATAGGAGAGGAGCGACAACAAAATAGGGAGAAGCACGGGCTTACCACCGTCTGCGAGCGTGACCTCGTGATGGACTGACGGTCGCACCGGCGTCCTGGAAGACCTGGTTTCAATAATGGCTCCTCGAAGCCGAGGGACTTATGAGGACCGGCACGCGCGGATACCCATCGTGGCCGGGAGCCGAAAGCTCCGAACTTCAGGCCGGATACATTGAAGCAGACCGCTTCAGCACATCACATCATGCTTGCGGACCGGGGACGGGCCATACATTATTGAAATCGGTGTCCGCGACTTACTGAAATGCCTGTCCGCGACTTACTGAAACCCGCAGCCCTTCGCGCAACCTGGCGCCTTCATGGGCCGCGGCGTCGCTCGCCAGCCATTTGCGGATCAGGCCGTGCTTACGGTCGATCGAGATGTGGTTCTGGTA
>SKQW01000287.1 GCA_007118805.1 Rhodobiaceae bacterium
CAGAACCAGCGGATAGCCTGGGCCCTTCGACTGCCACACCCAAACCCCGCCAAGATCCGTCCCAAACGTGCGCTTCGTATAACCCATCACAACGGCTCCCGGCCAATCCAATACCGGGGGCGCGCAAGGCCACGCCCGCGCCGGCGCGGCGCCGGGGCCAGTTGTCGCACGGTGCCTTGATGCTGACGCCCCATCGGCACAGGATACTTAGGCGATCCTGGCGGCGGATTCTGCCTGGCCACCTGGCCTGGCCAGATGGCCGCGTGCCGCCCCACCGCCCCGGCCTATCAGGCGGTCGCCTGGATCGTGGCCGGGCGTGGCGCGCCGGGCGCTTCGAGCTGAACGCCGACCGCCCTAATGCGTCTTGGCGTGCAGACCGCCATCGACGCACAGCGCGATGCCGGTGATGTATTTCGCCTCGTCCGAGGCCAGGAACAGGGCGGCATGGGCGACGTCCCAGGCATCGCCCATCCGCTTCATGGGCGGAATCTCGTTGCGCTGGCGGACCATCTCGTCGATGTCGTCATAGTAGCCGGAGATCTGCTGATAGATGTGCGGGGTGTCCATCACGCCGGGCAGGATGCAGTTGGCGCGGATGCCCCTGTCGGCATATTCTAGGGCGATGGCGAGCGTCATGTTGTTCACCGCCGCCTTCGAGGCGTAGTACGAGATGTAGGGGTAGCCGGTCCACCGGATGCTGGCGAGCGAGGAGACGTTGACGATGGCGCCCCGCCCCTTTTCGGCCATCGCCGGGACGACGGCCTGGCAGGTCAGGAAGACGCCCTTGGCGTTGATGTCCATGACCCGGTCCCAGCTCTCCTCGCTGGCATCGGCGATGCCGCCGGGGACATTGATCCCGACATTGTTGTGCAGCACATCGATGCGCCCGTGCCGGCTCAGCGTCGCCTCGACAACCTCGCCAATCTGAACGGCATCGACCACGTCGGCCGTCATTGCCGTCGCACCGCCGCCCTCCTCGCGGATGATGGCGGCGGTCTCCTCGGCCGCCTCGGGGTTGATGTCGACGGCGACGATGCGCGCGCCCTCGCGGGCATAGAGCACGGCGGCGGCCTTGCCATTGCCCCAGCCCTCGCCCACCGAGCCCGCGCCGAAGATAACGGCCACCTTGTCCTGCAATCGTCCGGTCATGAAGGGGTCTCCAGTATAGGGGGCTAGTGGGATGAATTCGCCATTTGATACCCGGCCCGCGGCACGCGCCCGATCAAGGGTCGGAATCGGGACACCAGCTCAGCCCATGACGAGATTGGGCAGCCACAGGGCGACCTGCGGGAAGAGGATGACGATCGCCATGACGACCAGCCCGGTGATGATGAAGGGCGCGATGTCGCGCAGGCTGCGCTCCAGCGGAATATCGCCGATCTTGCACGCCACGTTGAGGCACAGCCCGATGGGCGGGGTGATCAGCCCAATGCACAGCGTGACGACGACGAGGACGCCGAGTTGGATCGGGTCGACGCCGAGCATCACCCCGGCCGGGTGCAGGATCGGCACCAGCATGACCATGGCCGCATTGGCCTCCATGAAGGTGCCGACCAGCAGCAAAAGGATGCCGATGGCCAGCAGGAAGAAGACGGGGTCATGTATGACCGCCTGCATCCAGGCGACCACCGTCTGGGGAACCTGAGCATAGGCAAGCTGCCAGGCGAACAAATTGGCCGCCCCCACGATGATCATGATCACCCCGGTCAGATAGGCCGTTTCGCGCAGGCACTGGAGGAATTTGGCGACGGTAAGCTCGCGATAGACCAGCCGCCCGACGAACAGCGCGTAGACCACGGCGATGGCCGAGCATTCGGTGATGGTAAACACCCCGCCGAAGATGCCGCCGAGGATCAGCACGGGCATGAACAGGGCCGGCAGCGCGGCGACAGTCACCCTGGCAAAGTCGCGCCAGCCGATCGGGGGATGCACCGGATAGGCGCGCCGGCGCGAAATGATGACTGCGATGACCAGGCAGGCGATGCTGTAGATCACACCCGGCACCACCCCGGCAAGGAACAGCCGGATGATCGACTGATCGGTGATCACGCCATAGACGATGAAGCCGATCGACGGCGGAATGATGGGTGCGGCGACGGAGGCGGCGGCGGTCACCGCGACGCTGAAGGCCCGGCCATAGCCCTCGCGGACCATTTCGGGAATGAAGATGCGGCCGAACACGCTGGTATCGGCCACGGCGGACCCGGAAATGCCGCTGAAGAAGGTCGAGGCGACGATGTTGCTCATGGCCAGCCCGCCGGAGATCCGGCCGACAATGGCGTTGGCGAAGGCGACCAGGCGGGTGGTCATCCCCGACGCCGACATGAGCGAGCCGGCGAGTAGGAAGAACGGGATGGCCAGCAAGGTGAAGCTGTCCATGCCGGCGTAGAGCCGCTGCGCGACGATGACGGGGTTGATGCCGCCGTCGATCCAGATCACGAACAGGCAGGCCAGGATGATGGCGAAGCCGAGCGGCATGCCCAGTAGGATGAGCCCGACGATGGAGCCGGCGAGAAGCGCCATTACGTCTTCTCCCAGTCATCGCCGGAAGCGCCCGACAGCCGGTGGAGTAGCAGCAATACGCCGATCAGGGCGCCGCCGACCGGTATGGCGAGCTGGGGGTAGGACATGGGGATTTCGAGCGCCGGCGAATCCCGGCGGGCGCCGACCATGGCGAAGCCGAAGCCGTACCAGGCCAGGCTCCCCGACAGGATGAGGATCAGCGTGTCGCGCACCCAATAGATCGCCAGCGCGATCCGGCGCGGCAGCATCTCGACGATCACGGTGACCGAAATATGCCCGTTTCGGCGGATCACCGCCGCACTCGCCAGCATGGTGATCCAGATCATCAGGAAGCGGGCCGTCTCGGCCGTCCATCCCGGCGAGGACCTCAGCACGTAACGGCCGAACACCTGGATGGAGATGCTCACCACCATGGCGAGCAGCGCCGCGATCAGGATGGCGTCGAGCACCGCCTCGATCCTGCGTGCCAGTTGCTTCGCCCACATGCGCCCACGCCCTTCTATAGCCGGCAGCAGCGCGAGGCTGCTGCCGGCTTGTTCATCGAAGGTGGAGTCACTCGACGTCGATGATCCGAACGACCCAGTCCTCGAGCTCCGGGAACTCTTCGCGGATCGGCGCGACCGCCTCACGGAAGGCTTCGAGGTCGGGCGTGACGAAAGTCATGCCGCGCTCCTCGAGCGCCGCCTGATAGTCGGCCTCCTGGGCGACCATCTGCTCGGTGCCCCAGAGCATCGCCGCCTCGCCTTCCTCCTGCATGATCTGGCGCAGCTCCTCGGAGAAGGAGTCGAAGCGGTCGGCGTCGAAGATGAACGTCATGGCGCCGATCACGTGATCGGTGTGCATCACGTAGTCCTGCACCTCGTCGAGGCGCTGATCGGCGGCGACTTCGAGCGGGTTTTCCTGGCCATCGATGATGCCCTGCTGGAGCGAGGTGAAGACCTCGGCGAAGGGCATCGGGGTGGGATCCGCGCCCAGCAACTCCCAGGTGCGACGATACATCCTGAGCGGCGGCACGCGAAGCTGCAGCCCCTGCAGGTCCTCGAGGGTCTCGACGGCGCGGTTGGCGGTCAGCTTGCGCGCGCCCCGGTAGCCCGCCCCGATGATGTGAAAGCCGGTCTCCGCCTTGATCTCGTCGAACAGCTCCCCGCCCATCGGCCCGTAATAGACCGCCTCGAAATGGTCGAGGTCGCGGATCAGATAGGGAAAGGCCTCGATGCCGGGCAGCGGCGCGTAGCGGTCGAGGGTGCCGATCGACTGGATGACCATGTCATTGGTGCCGATCTGAAGCGCCTCGATCGACTCTTCCCAGGTGCCCGTGATGCCGCTCGGCGAGACGTTGAAGGTCACCTTGCCGTCGGTCCGTTCGGTGACCGCGTCGAGGAACCGCTGCGTGGTCTCGTACCAGATGTTGCCGGGATCGTAGATGTGCGCGACCTGGAGGGTCTTCTCCTGGATTTCGTCGGCGATCGCGGTGGACGGGCCGGCCATGACGACCGCGCAGGCGGACACAAACAGTAATGATTTCAGCTTCGTAGTCACGTTGTTCCTCCCATATGGTGGGTTGGGTGCAAAACTCTTCAGTTGGGGGCTGGCGAGGGGACGAACATCGCCTCAGGCGATTCTGTCTCCCTTCTTCACCCGGGCGACGCGGCTGTCGACCGCGGGCAGCATCTGGGCCGGGTCGCGGGTGACGACGACGTCGATCACCACTGGGCCGTCACTCACATTCAGTGCCTCGCGCAGCGCCGGCCCGACCGCGTCGGGATCCTCGACGCGAATGCGGTGGCAGCCCATGCTTCGGGCCACCTCGGCATAGTTCATCTCGGCGAGGTCGCTCGACTGGTAGCTCTGCGGGCCGAACATCAGGTGCTGAAGGGCCTTCACATAGCCGGAGGCGGCGTTGTTGACGACCACCATGGCCAGCTTCAGCCCCATGCGCCGGGCGGTCTCCAGCTCGCCGAGCGTCA
>SKQW01000008.1 GCA_007118805.1 Rhodobiaceae bacterium
GTCTTCCCGTCGATGGACATCACGCGGTCCGGCACCCGCAAGGAAGAACTGCTGGTTCCCCCGGCCGAGCTCAAGAAGGTGTTCGTGCTGCGCCGGATTCTCAA
This sequence comes from Rhodobiaceae bacterium, assembly GCA_007118805.1. Lineage (GTDB taxonomy): Bacteria > Pseudomonadota > Alphaproteobacteria > Rhizobiales > Tepidamorphaceae > SKQW01. The sequence continues at coordinate 105 of SKQW01000008.1, forward strand.
TCCGATGGGCACGGTGGACGCCATCGAGTTCCTGCTCGACAAGCTCAAGCACACCAAGACCAACGGTGAGTTTTTCGAATCGATGAATACCTGAGGCTGGCGCCTCTCGATGAATACCTGAGGCCGGCGCCTCCGGAAGAATCGTGGTATAGCCCGCTCACGGAGTGGCCGCGCCATCTTGGGCTCCGGATGCACTAGATACCCAACATATTGATGCTGTCACTTGACTTGACGGCACGACTCACTCTGAATCCGAATCGACCGTGGAAATGACGAAAGCCACCGGGATGGGACCCCGGTGGCTTCCTGAAGTATCCACCCCGCAGTCCGTCGGCCGGGCGCGGGAAAGGTGCGATTTGCATAAGGGATTAGAATCTCTTTTCGAATCGAGGTCAAGCCCGGTCGAGCATCAAACTTGATGAAAGGCTTGATCTATGACGAGCAATCCAACGACGGTCGGCTGGAAAGGTGCTTCCGGCACCTCCTACACCTACTTTGTCTATTCGATTGGCTGGCTTCCAGACGATGGCCAGGACGGCAACTACATATTCGCCAAGGTTGTTGGCAACCGCTGGCAGGCCGTTTACGTGGGCGAGGGAGAGTTGCGTAATCGCATCCTGTCCCACGTGAAGACTGGGTGTGTTACCAGAAAGGGGGCCACGCATATCCATGCTCACCTCAACAGCCGCGCTGGGACGCGGAAGACAGAGGAAAGCGATATCCTGAGCGCGAACCCGGCGGCCTATGAGCCTACGGGGTGCAATAAGCGGTAGGACGTGATCGAGGAATTCCTGGAGCGGTTCACCCTCGAACCGCCCCAGGAATAGTGTGTGGTACGGAAGTGAGTGTTCGGCTTGGCTACCGCTCCAGTGGCTGACGGAAATTCTCGGGGAACTTCGCCGGGTCAGTGATCGGCAGCGAGCAGGTTTCCCCGACACAGACATAGGCTGCGGCCTGCCCGTCCAGCTTGCCTTTGCCGGCGGCGGGATGGCCTTCGGGTAGTGAGTCCTCGGCGGTGATCTCCATGACAACCCGCGTCGGGTCGGGCACTGCGTGGGCTGCACGGGCAAGTTCGCTCTGGCCGGGATCGTCCTTGTCCCCGGCAATGACGATCTGCACCGGCGCGAGCCGGAAACTAAGGGCCGAGAGGAGTCCCGCATGGGCCACGGGATTTGCCTTGATGTCGGCGGTATAGGCTGAGATCACGGCATCGGCCCGATCGCGGTAGTCAGCCCTGCCGGTGATTTGCCACAGCCGGATCAGGCTCTCCGCCAGCAAGGGATTGGGATTGGGGATGGCGTCGTCGGAGGCTTGCTTTAGGCGCACCGCGATATCGTCGGCATCACTCGCTGCGAGGTAGAACCCGCCGCCCGCCTCGTCCCAGTGCCAGAGGATCGCCGTCTCCATCCAGCGCTCGGCCTGCTTCAGGTAGGTGTCCTGACCGGTGGCTTCGTGGAGGGCCAGGGCCGCACCGATCATCGCGGCATAATCGCTCGACAGGCCGGGGAAGATCATCTTGCCGTTGCGCCAGGAATGGGCCAGGCGGCCCTCGCGCGTCATGGTGTCGGCGATGAAGCGGAAGGACCGCTCGGCGGCGGTGATCCAGTCGGGCTCGTCAAGGATGCGCCCGGCGCGGGCAAGTGCGGCGATCATGAAGCCGTTCCAGTCGGCCAGCACCTTGTCGTCGCGCTCGGGCCGAACCCTCGGTTCGCGGGCGACGAAGAGGCGTTGCCGGCATCGCGCCAGTGTTGCTTCCTCATCCTCGGTTCGTGGGAACGGCTCGCCCAGGCGATGGAGAATGCTGCGGCCCTCGAAATTGCCGTCAGGGGTGACGTCATAGGCTTGGCAGAATAGCGCCGCGTCGTCGCCGAGCACGGCCTCCACCTCGTCCTGGGTCCAGGTGTAGAACAGGCCCTCCTCGCCCTCGCTGTCGGCATCGAGGCTGGCGGCGAAGGCGCCGCCTTCGGCGAGCATCTCGCGGTTCAGCCAGCCCACGGTTTCCTCGATCCGCGCGCGGAACAGCGGATTGCCGCTTTTCAGCCAGGCAAGGACCAACAGCTCGAGAATGAGCGCGTTGTCGTACAGCATCTTCTCGAAATGCGGCACCAGCCAGCGCTCATCGACGGCATAGCGCGCATAGCCGCCGCCGAGATGATCGTAGATGCCCCCGCGCGACATGCGCTCCAGGCTGAACTCCACGATGCGGAAATAGGAGTCGTGGCCGCTCTGGAGCCCGGCCTGCCACAGCAGTCGCAGAAGCCCGGTCTGGGGGAATTTCGGCGCGCCCTTGGTGCCGCCATTGATCGGATCCATGACCCCCAGGAGACGGCCGGCGATCTGTTGCGGCAGATCAGGGGCGGGTTGGTCCTGCCCGCCCTCTGGCCGCGCCCCGAGATGGGTCTTGATCGCTTCCTGGTTCTGGGCGATGCGCTCCGGCGCTTCGCGATAGAGCCGGGCGAACTCGGTGAGCACCTGAACGAACCCGGGGCGCCCATAACGCGGTTCCTTGGGAAAGTAGGTGCCACCCCAGACGGGGTCGCCCTCGGGGGTGAGGAACATGGTCAGCGGCCAGCCGCCGGGCTCGCCGAGAAGCTGAAGGGCGTTCATATAGAGCTGGTCGACGTCGGGGCGCTCCTCGCGGTCGAGCTTGATATTCACGTAAAGCTCGTTCATCACCCGGGCGACTTCGGGATCCTCGAAGCTTTCATGCGCCATGACGTGGCACCAGTGACAGGCTGCATATCCGCTGGACAGGAGGACCGGCTTGTTGGTTTGGCGCGCCTCGTCGAGGGCATCCGGGCCCCAGGCGCGCCAATGCACCGGATTGTCCGCGTGCTGGAGGAGGTAGGGGCTGGTCTCGTGCTTGAGCAGATTCTCCGACATGCGGCCTCCCGGCTGGTGTGGGGTTGGGAATACTAGGGTCGAGGAGGTGTGGATGCCAGGCGAAGCGACGATCTACGCGCTGTCGACGCCGCCGGGAAAGTCGGGCGTTGCGGTCGTGCGCTTGGCCGGCCCGCTGGCACGCCGGGCCGTTGAAAGGCTGGCGCCGCCCTTGCCGGAACCGCGCTATGCCGGTTTGCGGACCATCAAATCGCCCGACGGGGAGGTCATTGATCGCGCCCTTGTACTATGCTTCGCCGGGCCAGCGACCGAGACCGGCGAGGATATGGCGGAGTTCCATCTTCACGGCAGCCGGGCGGTTGTCGCCGGGCTCCTGGAAGCGCTTGGAGAGCTGGAGGGGTTCCGTCCCGCCGAGCCGGGCGAGTTCGCCAGACGGGCCTTCGAGAATGGCAAGCTCGATCTGACGGCCGTCGAGGGGCTCGCCGATCTCGTCGAAGCTGAGACCTCGGCCCAGCGGCGGCAGGCGCTCCGTCAGCTTGCCGGGACGCTGGGCAAGCGCTGCGAGGATTGGCGGGGGCGGCTCACCGAGGCGCTGGCCCTTGTCGAGGCGGGGATCGACTTTTCCGACGAGGCCGATGTGCCTGACGCCGTTTGGCGCGATGCCGCGCCGCGGATCGCCGCGATTGCCGACGAGATGGCCGGGCAACTGGCCGATGGCTATCGCGGCGAGCGCATCCGGGAGGGAGCGACGATTGTCGTTGCGGGCCCGCCCAATGCGGGAAAGTCCAGCCTGCTCAATATCTTGGCGAAACGCGATGTAGCCATCGTCTCGGACATACCAGGAACCACGCGGGACAGTATCGAGGTGCGGCTCGATCTCGCCGGGCTCGCGGTGACGGCGGTCGATACGGCGGGCCTGCGCGAGGCGCGCGACGTGATCGAGGCGGAAGGGGTGCGGCGGGCCGAGGCGCGGATTGCCGAAGCCGATCTGGTGCTCTGGGTGGTCGATGTCACTGCGTCGGCTGCCGCGGTGCCGGAAGGGCAAGGGCCGGCCGAAATCTGGGAGGTGCGGAACAAGGTGGACCTTGTTCCTGGCGCCGTGGCGGGCGAAGTGGGCAAAGCGGGCGGACGGCGAACCTTCCGCATTTCGGTGCGCACGGGGGATGGTCTCGATACGCTGATCGATGCCCTGACCAGCCATTTCCGGGAGCGCTACGAGGCTGGTGAAACGCCGGTGATCACACGGCACCGGCACCGGCATGAGCTTGTCAGGGCGGAGGCCGCGCTGCGCCGGGCGCTGGCCGGGGACCCGATGGCAGCGCCCGAGATTGTTGCGGAGGACCTTCGGGACGCGGCGGGGGCGCTCGGTCGGATCGTCGGGCGCATCGATGTGGAGGACCTGCTCGACGTGATCTTCCGGGAGTTCTGCATCGGCAAGTAGCGGGGCTGTTTCACGTGAAACAGGGCCTGAGAGGTCAGGTAAGGCTTCCGGAGCGGCGGCGGAGGCGTTAGATACGCCGGGTTGAATGAGGATA
>SKQW01000049.1 GCA_007118805.1 Rhodobiaceae bacterium
CTCCTCTGCTCCCATACCCAGGGAGTCAGAATTCGCCAGCCTTGGGAATCCCCGAAGAGTCGCCCTCAGCGCAAATCGGTATCAGTTCTTCTGGGCGAGCGGGGCGCGGTGCAGGAGGCGCTGTTCTACGAGTTCAGCCTCGAACGGCACGTGCCATCCGGCCATCTGCTGCACTCGATCGACCGGTTCGTCGATCTGTCCGGCATCCGGGTCCACCTGCGGCCCTTCTACAGCGACATTGGGCGTCCCTCGGTCGATCCTGAGCTGATTATCCGTATGCCGATCATCGGCTACTGCTTGGGCATCTGCTCGGAGCGCCGGCTGTGCGAGGAGGTGCATCTGAACCTCGCCTATCGCTGGTTCTGCCGGCTCGGCCTTGACGGGGCGGTGCCGGATCACTCGACCTTCTCGAAGAACCGCCACGGCCGTTTCCGCGACAGCGACGTTCTGCGCGAGCTGTTCGAGACGGCGGTGCGGCGCTGCATGGCGGAAGGTCTGGTCGGCGGCGATGGTTTTGCAGCCGACGCCAGCCTGATTAAGGCGGACGCCAACAAGCAGCGCTCGCCCGCTCGCAAGGTGATGCGCTCGATCCATGAAGGCGCTCGCGATATGGCGCGCGATATCGCCGCCACCAATGCCTATGTCACCTCGCGCCGCCAGCGGAAGAAGGTCGAGATGCTGTTCGCACACCTCAAACGCATCCTGAAGCTCGACCGCCTGCGATTACGAGGACCAAACGACGCCCGCGATGAGTTTCACCTCGCAGCCACCGCCCAGAACCTCCGGAAACTCGCCAAGCTGATCCCCATGCCGGAGCCACGACCCGCCTGATGCGGGGGACGGGTCTCGCTCAACTCCCTCCCTCGCCCCCACCCGATGGTGAACCCGTCGACTTTCTCAACGGAATCCGCCACTTCACGACGTACGCGGTCTCACTCCAGAGCAGTCGTTCGCGCTATGGTCGGGGTCGACCCAACGAAGCCGTTCGAGACGCTTCTACCGTGCTCCGCCTCGTGGCCCATCATCGTCCCCGGGAGGCGGCTTCCGCCGTTCCCGTCGACACAGGTTCCCGGCCTGAGACCGTCGCGAGCCCGAGGTCGTCAATGATTGTGTAGAGGGCCGGGACGAAGACGAGTACCAGGGCGGCAGCAGCGAGGATGCCGAAGGCGAGACTGGCGACAAGCGGGATAAGAACTTGAGCCTGAACGCTCGTTTCGAGCAGGAGCGGAACGAGCCCCGCGACCGTCGTCATGGTGGTCAGCACGACGGGTCGGAAGCGGTTGCGACTGGCCTGCATCGCGGCTTCCGCAATTCCCATGCCCTGGCCATGATTCAGCTTGATGAAAGCAACGAGCAGGATCGCGTTGTTGACCACGATCCCCGCCAGCGAGGCTAGGCCCACCATGCTGGGCATCGACAGTTCGAGCCCCATCAGGAGATGGCCCCAGACGACGCCGATCAGGGCGAGCGGGATCGTCAGCATGACGACGATCGGCTCGAGATAGCTGCGGAAGACGAAGCTGAGCAGCAGAAATATTCCGATCAGCCCGACGACAAAGCCGGCAAGCAGCGACGTCCCGGTCTCCGCCGCGTCGTCCGCCTGGCCGCCAAGCTCAAGCGTGACCCCGGGGAAGCGCTCGGCAAGGCCGGGCGCGAAGCGGGCCATGGTTTCCTGGGTGATGTCGTTTGCATTGGCATGGCGCGTGTCGACGTCGCCTCGCACCGTGACAGTGCGCGTCCGGTCGATGCGTTGGATCCGGGCCCAGCCGCGATCCTCGGTGACCTCGGCCACCACCTGAAGAGGAATCTGTGCGCCGTCGGGTCCCGCGATCAGAAAGCCATCCAGAGCATCAAGCCGATCGCGGTCCCCCGCATCGAGGCGCACGTCGATCTCAACCGCTTCGCCGCCGCGCTGAACCTCGCGGGCTGTAACTCCGAAGAAGGCGGCGCGTAGCTGTGAGGCGATCTGTGCCGCGTCGACTCCCAGGCTCGTTGCGCCGGCGCGCAGGCGAAGCGTGAGCTCCGGTTTGCCGGGACGCAGATCGTCGAGCAGATCGCGCGTGCCGACATAGCCCTTCAGCCAATCCGTCAGCTCCGCCGCCGCTTGCTTGAGCCGGTCGAGATCTTCCCCCTTCAGGCGGAAATCCAGAGCGTGGCCCCCTGGCCCAATGCCTGGCTCCTTGAAGGCCAAACTGAGGACATCGTGAGGCTGACCGACAATCTCGCGCCAGCGCTCGACGATCTCGTCGAGGGTCCCCGCCCGCCGCTCGGCCCCAAGCAGGTCAACCGTGACGGTGGCAAGGTGCGGCCCAGCTTCGAACGCATCGACATTGACGCCGTAGCGCACGCTGACATGGCGAACGAGGTCCTGTTCGTCCGGCTGGAGCGGTGTCAGTTCGGAATCGACGTCTTCCAGCGCCGTGACGATGCGCTCGGTCACGGCCTCGGTGCGCGCAAGTGGCGTTCCCTGCGGCATCAGCAGCCGCGCCTCAATGACGTCGCCATCGATGTCGGGGAACGCCATGAAGCTCAGCTTGCCACCGGCGATCATGCCGATGCTGACCAGCATCAGACCCACCACGATGCCCAGGGTTAGGTAGCGCATCCGCACGCTTGCATCGACGATTCGTCCCAGCCAGGCTTCGCGCATCCACGCAAATCCGCCTTCGAAGCGCTGACGCAGCCGCCAGGGCGCGCCTTCGGGACGCTGTGCGGCCCTGATCATGTGATGGGGAAGGATGAGGAAGGCGGCGATAAAGCTGACGGTGAGCGTGATGATCAGTACCACGGGAATCACAGCCAGAACGGTGCCGATCTCGCCGCGAAGAAAGGCGATGGGGGCGAAAACCGCCACGGTGGTGAGGAAGGACGCGGTGACCCCGGGCGCGACCTCCCGAGTGCCTTCGATGGCCGCGTCGAGTGGCACCAGCCCGCTCTGCAGCTTGCTGATGATGTTCTCGGAAATGACGACGGCATTATCGACGAGAAGGCCGATGGCGACGAGCAGCGCCACCAGGGTGATCATGTTCAGGGAATAGCCGATTCCCCACATCACGAAGAGCGTGCCGAGGAACGATACGGGCAGCGCCATTGCGATCCAGAACGCATAGCGCAGGCGGAAGAAAAGCCAGGTCGTCAGAAGGACGAGAACGAGCCCCTGCAGCCCGTTGATCACGACCATGACAAGTCGATCCTGCACGATGGACGCGACATCCTGGGTCAGTGCGAAAGTGACCCCCGGCGGCGCCCGCGCCGTCTCTTCATCCACGAAGTCACGAACATCCGCCAGCACGCGTAGTGAGTCCTGGGCACGACTCTTCTGCACCTCAAGCACGGCGGCGCGTTCCCCGTCCACGAGGATCTGGCTCTCCTCGTCCTCGAAGCGTTCCTCGATACGGGCGATGTCACCAAGGCGCAGTTCCGCGCCGGAGGGAGCCGTAATCACTACGAGATCCGCCACTTCCGCGGGACGGCGGCGCTCATCGGCAAAGCGCACCAGAAGTTCCCCTGCCTCGGCGCGTATGGTTCCCGCGGGAAGGTCGAGGCTCTGTCGCTCGATGACGGTAGCGATGTCGCCGACCGAAAGTCCGTGCTGTCGCAGACGCTCCGCCGAAAGTTCAACCCTGATCTGCCGCTCGGCAAAGCCGCCGACGCGTATCTGCGAGCCGATGCCATTGCGCAACATCCGTGCCTTGAGGTCTTCGGCATAGGTCTTAAGATCGAGTTCCGACATCGGACCGTTAACCGCTACCGCCACGACGTGGTCGGTGCGGCCCAGCTCGCGCACGACCGGCGCCTCGACCTCGTCAGGAAAATCGTCTATCGCGTCGACCTCGGTACGGATCTCGTTCAGGAAGCGGCCGATGTCGCCCCCATCGCGCATTTCGGCCACCATCGTCGCCGACGACTCTCGGGACTCGCATCGCATCTCGGCAACGTCATCCACCGCCTCGACGGCGTCTTCGAGGCGTTCGCAGACCGCCTGTTCGACCTCCTCCGCCGAAGCGCCCGGATATGCAACCCGCACTTCCGCCTCGGTCGGCGCGAATTTGGGGAAAGTTTCGCGCAGAAGGTTGGGCGCGGCCATCACACCAACGGCCAGAATGCCGAGCATCAGAAGGTTGGCTGCTGTCGGATGTCCGGCGAAATAGCGGATCACGACTCGCCATCCGCCGCGGCTGCATCCCGCTTGATCCGGGCGAGAAGATTGTCGTCATGGGTGGGTATCAGGCGCATGCCCTCAATCGCGGGAACCAGGTCGGAAACAACCACCCGCTCTCCGCTTGTCAGCCCCGATGCCAGCACGGTGATCTCGCCCTGCACAAAAGCCACTTCTACGGGACGAATCTTGAGGCGTCCGTCGTCGCCGACGACATGGACGCGACCAGCCCTAACCGCCGAGCGCGGAACCACGGGCAGTGGCGCCTTGGCCGGGCCGCTAAGCTTGACCTCGACAAACATCGACTTGACCAACGGCGGCACCTCTCCGGGCACCACCAGATCATAGGGGCGATCAACCTCGACGATGATGCCAACGGTGCGTGTATTGGGATCGACGATCTCGCTTATACGGGCCACCCGCCCCGGCCACTCTACCGACAGGTCTCCCGCCCGCAGGCGCACGACGGCTTCAAGGCCTACGGCTTCGAACCGTTCTGCCATGGCCGCGGGGGCGTCGGGAGAGAAGGGGCTCAGCTCCAGGTCGCGGGGAATCAGGCGGCGCATGTGGTCCATCGCGATCTGAGCGTTGACCTCGACCCGCTCCATGGCATCGGCTTCCACGAGAACCTGCCCCTGGGACGCGGCCTGGTCGCGCCGAATATTGACCTGGGCGATGCGTGCATCGAATGGAAGGCGCAATTCCGAGCGATCGAGGTCGCGCCGTGCCGTCGCCAGATCAGCTTCGCGCTGCTGCATTTGAGCTTGCAGCACGGCCCGCTCGGCGGGAATCAAAGTAAGCTGATTCTGAAGGTTCTGCACCGATTGGCGCTGCGCTACCGTCTGGCGTTCTTCCCGTTCGACGATACTCTGCGGCACGGTTCCGCGCTCGAGCAATTCGCGCTGGCGCCCGAGCTCGGCCTCAGCCAGTTCCAGCGCCTGCTCTTCGATGGCAAGCGAATCGCGCGTGTTTGCCTCGCGGCGTTCCAGTTCGGAAATCTGTGCCTCGAGCACCGACTTGGCGGCCTCGGCCTCGGCGATGCGCAGCTCGACATCGGTGGTATCGAGCCGCAGTAGGAGCGAATCTGCGGGAAGGAGAGCACCGCGTGAAAGCTGGGGATGTTCCTCAACGACGCGCGCACCGATCTCGGCGACGCCCTGCCAGACTCGGGACGGCTCAACCACGCCGTGACCCGTGGCACGGGGAACGACGGCTATCTCCGGTACCTCGACAACCCGGACCGCGACCGCCCGCTCCTCGGGTGGATGTCGCTCCGGCGCGTCACGGGACACGACCAGCCAGCCAAGCGCAACTGCACCCAGGACCAGCGGTGGAATTAGGAGAAGCTTCAGCAGCCACTGCGACATTCTTCGGCTCACCTTGTTGCGCGGTCTTTGGTTCCACCACCGTCCCGGCAGCGCCAGGGCGGTCCGACTGGGCATCCGGCAACCGCTCTCCTTCTGCGGCCAGGTCCCAATCGCCCCCACTGCGGGACCATCGAAACACTAGCCCAAAAACCAGACCGATCACCAAGAAGGCAGCATTTGCGGGAATGATACAGGATTTCAGCCTGCCTTGGCCTTGTGCTGTCTCAAACTGCTTTTCGATCCTATGGTGAAACTGCTTCATCGGTTCCTAGCCTGCAGCTCGCACACCAGCATGGTGACCGAGACCAGCTGGATGAAGCGCTCGAAGATATGCCGGACGAGCTCAGCCTCGCTCAGACATGCACGGTCGACGCGGATACCTGTCTTGGCGAATAGACCGAATAGATGGTCGATCGGCTGAAGCAATGCATCCGGCTCAACCTCGACTGCGCCGCCCGCCGTGCTTGCATGGGCAGAATGGGCTCGCACCGCACTGGGTCCAACGAGGTGGTGCTACGGCAGGTGATCGAGTCCTGCGCCACGGCACACAGCCAGTGCGCGGACGAGTGCGAGAAGCACGCAAGCCAGCACGAGCCCTGCAGCATCTGCGCACAAGCTTACAGACGCTGCGAGCAATCCCGCAAGGACGCATTTCAGGACGTCCAGTGGGCGCAGGGCGGCGAGCTATGGCGGATTTTGGGTGACGCGACCTGATCAGGCCGCGCTTTGGTTGGGCGTTGCGGCGACCGCGACGCCGTCGGCGAATCTGACGCCTTCGACAACCATCGGCAACCGATTTTCACCCTTCAGGCGCCGCCATGTCCGGGAGGCGGCGATGATGAGCTTGAAGACCAACAGGCGTGCTGTCTTCTGCGACAACGCGCCCTTGGTTCGTTCGGTCCGGTGCCGCACCGTGGCGAACACGCTCTCGATCGGGTTGGCGGTGCGCAGATGATCCCAGTGCTCGGCAGGGAAGTCTTGCTGGCGATCGCGCTCGAGGCGGTTGCTCTGCAGGGTTTCGGATGCCGGCCCTCATAGGATGTGCGGCAAGGTTCTGGGGCCGGTGTCCGGAAGCCTGCAGAGAAGCGGTCGTCGCCAACCCGATCGCCGCATGACGTGTTCGCGGGCGGTGGAGCTCCCAGAGCGGACATTGAGACTGGAGCGGGCATGGTCGCGGTTCTTCCGTCATGGAGCCGGCCAGGGCGAGCCGCGCACGTCGGCGCTGCGACGGATATTGGCGACGGCACTGCGGATGGCGGGGTTCTCGCGCACGGTCCTGCGCCCGGCCGCGATCACCAGATTGACCTGCTTCTCTGGCAGAACCAGGCGAGTCGGAACGCGGTTGAGCGCCCGTTTCAGCTGCGGATCGAGATCGCGAAAGGAGAGCAATTCGACAGTGATATTCACGTCTCGGCAGTCCCATCGAGCCGCCGTCCCACGGAGCCGTCGGACCTGCTCCGTCGAAAGCGTGCAACGGAACCGGATGATTTCCTGCTGCCATTCACGGACAGCCATGGCGAGGGCATCGAAGCCCTTGCGCACGGAAGAAGTGATGGCGGTATGCGACAGTGCCGGAATCAATTCCGGAAGATTTGGGCCGCGGGAGCGCATGCCCCACTCCGGCGCAGGCTCCTGTCCGGCGTCGGTCACGATGAAGAGCAACTTCTTCAACTTTACCGCCTGTTCCGGAGTCAATGGTCCGAACGTATCCGCGCTCGCGCGCTCCAGAGCGAAGCCGGTGACCCCGATATTGTCGGTCAGGCCGCCATCGAGCAGCCGCACCGTCGCAAGCCGATCATTGTCACGATATGAGGCCAGTGCTTTGGCATGTGCCTTTAAGCGCAGCGAGGCGCGAGGATCGTCGAGGGCCCGCTTCAACCAGTCAGGTTTGGTATAGCCGCAATCAGGCCCATCGGCGGCGACGTCGAGCGGCGCGAAGACCACCGGGAAGGCCGCTGAAGCGGCCACGGCGTCGGCGATGCGGATCTGGTCGAGATCGCTGCACAAGGCGGCGAAGGTGTCGTGAGTGAACAAGAAAGGCACGCCGTTATAGATATCTGAGGCTGTCAGCCATATTCTCGGCGCCCGGTCGTGATTGAAATGCGCGAAGGTCGCTCCGTCGAAGAGATTGTCGTCGAGCCAGCGTGAGAAGCCGTTACGATCATTAACTCCACCATTCCAGGCTCGTATCAGGTTGGGGGGCGAGATCGCGGTGCGCACGCGCGCCTCTGCATCCTCCAGCAAGAATCGTTCGCGAAAGTCCTGGAACTTGTTCGGTCCGCGGTAGCCGAAATACGCTGCCGCCACTGCGCCGCCCGACGTACCGGAGATCATTCGGATGCTGTCGGTAACGGCGCGCCGACGGGGTTTCTCGTCGATCACCGCATCGTCGAGTTCGCTCAAGACGCCATAGGCGAAGGCCGCGGCGCGCACGCCGCCGCCGGAGAAGGAAACGCCAACGATAAGAGAGCCGTCATCGCCGAAATCATTGATGAAATGCTTCGATTCTTGCGTCACAACCGGGGTGAAGGCGTTGATAGGTCCAGTGTCGGTGGTCGCGCAGCCGCTAATGGCAAGCGCCAGGGCGAAAGCGCTTGCAGGTTTGCGGGCCGCGCCGAAGACGGCGCTCATCCAGCCTGAGTAACCGCTCGCGGCGATAGGACTGTTGTTCCAGTCCTCGCCACTGTCTCATCCGACATTCTCAAAGCGGCCTTCCTTTGCGTGTCAATCTGACTTGCCCAGATGGGTTAGTCCCGACCGCCGCTCACGGCGTATGCGATGGACGGAACGTTCGGAAAACCAGTCGTATGGGTCATGGCGGTGATCAAAATGTTCCCCGCGAAGTATAGGGCCCGCTGACCGGCCCCATCGACGGGCCCGGATGGCATGCTAATGCATTGACGGTGGCTGGGCCAGCGCGGGCGACGTCGCCGGCCACGGTTGCTCAGCCCCCGCCACACGGCACTCCATTCCTTGGCGAATTCCTAATCGCCGCTGGATGAAAGTTCGACGGCAGGTCATGGGAGCTCGTTTGAAGAAAGTGGTAGGGTCCGCTATCGCTCGCGACGTCCGGCCGAGACCGAGCTGCGCACTAGGCTGCGCGAGCTTGCCAATGCGCGGCGTCGCTTCGGCTACCGTCGCCTGCTCATCCTGCTCAGACGCGAGGGCGAGCGATCCGGGATCAACCGGATCTACCGTCTCTACCGCGAAGAGGGATGAACCTCCAGTATCCGTAAGTTCTTGATGCTTAGCAGAAAGAATGCGCCGTCTTTTCTTAACTGCAGATGAAACATAATACGTTCCGAATAGGCCGACGCCAACATCTCTAATGGGCCGTCCGCCTAATTTCTACATATTGTTGCTCACGAGAGGTGATATCTCTTTGTCCGACATCCTTCGTGATCTGGCAGGGTATGGCCCTTAGAAATGATTTCCGCTGGGTGTCCCAGACGCCGCGCCACCTCCCGCCGGTTCATCCCATCCAGAAGAACAAACTGCCGGACGGTTGCGCAGAGGCATCTAATCGGTCGTGACTAAGCCGGCCCCGGCCGCACGCATCTCGCGCGCCGCACTGGCGCAGCCCTCCGGTGTCACCCCGCGCGTGGCGTCCTCGATCAGCATGACCTCGAAGCCTTCCCTGAGGCCGTCGAGCACAGTAGCGCGTACGCAGACGTCCTGCGCCAGGCCGCCGACCCACAGCCGCCGCACGCCCGCCTGCTAAAGCTGCCGCGCCAGACCGGTCTGATCGAATGCAGAATACTGGTCCTGGTCGAAGCGCACGCCCTTGGTCACCGTGACGGCATCCGCGGGCAACTCAAGATCGGGATGGAAACGTGCCCCCTCGCTGTCCTGCTGGCAATGCGGGGGCCACTGGCCGCCTTGCTCCTTGAAGCTGGGATGTCCGACCGGATGCCAGTCGCGCGAGGCGTAGACCGGCACGCCTTGCGCGCGCGCGGCAGCGATCCAGCGGTTGAGAACCGGCACCACCTCGTCGCCCTTGGCGATCGGCAAGGCCCCGCCAGGGCAGAAGTCATTCTGCACGTCAACGATGAGAAGCGCATCGCCTTGGCGCAGGGTCTCGTGCGGCACGGTCATGGCGTTCCTCCTAAGGACTCGACAAGGCGCTTCACCAGCGCAGGGATCTGATTACCGCCTCCTGGTACCCGGCAAGCTCGGCGCTGACCTCGACCGGATAGGGCGGTTCGGCCGAAGCCAGAGTCCGCACGCGTGCCGGCAGGGCCGCGATCTCCGCCTGCGCCCTGGCTCGCAGCGCGTCGAGGCATTCCACCGCCTCCGGCAGACGACGGCCGGCGATCATCACCGGGCGCAGGAGCGGCCGGCCGGGCTGCATCTCTTCGCTGCGCGCGATCACGTCTCGCACGGCCCTCCCGCCCTCCTCGAGGCGGAACACCTGCTTGCGGCCGGGCAGCACCGGCTTGCCGGCCGACAGCTTCAGCCGCCCGCGGCCGGCATATTCGGCCAGTTTGTAAGCGATATCGAGAGCCGGTACATCGTCCGACACGCCCATGGCCGTGCCGACCCCGAAAGCATCGATCGGCGCCCCTGCCTCGAGCAGCCCGGCGATCTGATCCTCATCCAGGCCGCCGCTAGCGAAGATCTGGACTGCCTTCAGCCCGCCCGCATCGAGCAGGCGCCGCGTCTCCATCGCCAGCTGCAGTAAATCGCCGGAGTCGAGGCGCACGGCACCCACGCTGAACTTTGGGCCGAGTTCCCGGCTCAATTCGACAACCCTCCGCACCGCCCCCAGCGTGTCGTAGGTGTCCACCAGCAGCACAGTGCCGGGATAGATCTGCGCGAACTCGCGCAGGGCAGCTGCCTCGGAGTCATGCGCCTGGACGTAGCTGTGGGCCATGGTGCCGGCGACACGGATACCGTAGGTCTTGCCGGCCAGCACGTTCGAGGTTGCCGCCACGCCGGCGACATGGAAGGCGCGGGCGGCCTTCAGCCCGGCGTCGATGCCCATGCATGCGGCGCAGGCCGAAGTCGATCACCGGCCGTCCCCGGGCCGCCTCCACCACTCGCGCCGCCTTGGATGCGAGCAGCGACTGTAGGTGCACCTGGTTCATGACCAGCGTCTCGATGAGCTGCGCCTCGGAGATTGGCGCCAACACCTCCAGGATGGGCTCATTGGCGAACACCACCGTGCCTTCCGGCACGGCATAGACGTCGCCTGTGAAGCGGAACGACTGCAGCCGCTCGAGGAACGGCTCCGTGAACTTCCCCAGCGTCCTGAGGTAGGCGATGTCGTCGCGGCCGAAGCGCAGCCGCTCGAGAGCGGCGAGCACGCTGTCGAGGCCGCAAGCGAGCAAGTAATTGCGCCGCGCTGGAAGCCGTCGCACGAAAAGCGTGAACACCGCCTGCTGCTCCATGCCGGCGGCGAAATAGGCCTGCGCCATGGTCAGCTCGTAGAGGTCCGTGAAGAGCGCCAGACCGCCGCCGGCGGCGGGCTCGTGCAGCTCCGCCGCAGTTGCGGTGCCGCACACATCTTGAGCTAGGCGCTTGTCCTGCATCGCCAACTCCCGCTAGGCCGCTGGCCACCTGCGCCCTCGACGCGGCACCGGCCGTCGCCCAACTTTCTACGCGGCGCGGCCGGCGGCGAAAAGGCCTCCGCACCTCAAAGCCATGTGCCGGGCGGGCGGCAGTCGACACACGGGCGCATTGCACATCCAGGTGCACAGGAGCGAGCGCCGCCACTTGTCGAGGAATCGAGAACGGAATGACTTCCAGCCACTGGAGCAGGTTCAATCCTGGTTCCCCCCTCCGCCAACAGCATTCAGCACAACAGTCTCTGCGGCCGTTGCCGACCTCAAGAAACGCGCGGAACAGCGGGATTCCGGCATGATGACTCCTGACCGCGGCGAGCCATTGAAGCCGCTTCGTGTTCTCTGTTTGGCCCGCGTTCTCTGAGGCTCCTGACTTGACGCCGGGGCTGACGCTCTTGGCGTGCATGTGCGGCCCTGCGGTCATCATGCCGAGCCCGATCTCGCGCGCCGTTTCTGCATCTTCGGCAATGTGGCGCCGTCAGTGCACCCCTCCGTCGACCCGCTAGAGCATCGTTAAGGTCGACGACCGGGATTTTGAAATGATTCGGATGCAGAACGTGCTCGCCAAGTTCTCCCGGACGCCGGCCGCGTCCACTGGGCTGGGAAACAGCTTGTGCCGTGCAATGAGACAATCTATGCCGAGCTGGGAATCCCCCAAGAAGAGCTGAAAGCCTTGGCTGCCGATGGCGCGAGATAGGAGCGCGAAGGGATGCAGAGCATGACTGGCATCACGGTCGTCGATCTGCGGATCAGGGTCGACCGGTTCTGGCGTTCACGGGAGATGGTGGGCTCATGATGTGCGCCGGCGAACTGTCGACGGCGGCGCAGTATCGATGCCCGATCTGCATCGTCGTATTCAACGATGCCTGTCTCTCGCTTATTGGCATCAAGCAGCAGGCACGGCAGCTGCCGAAAGCGGGCGTCGAATGGCCCGCACCGGATTTCGCGATGGTTGCGAAGGGTTTCGGCGTTCGCGGATTCAGGGTCAATGATCTGGATTCATATCGCGACGCGCTACGCGACGTCTTGAGTTCCGGTGAGCCGGGATTGATCGACGTCGCCGTTGATCCCACCGGCTACCCGGCACAATCGCAAGCACTGCGGGGCTGAACCCGACGACACGAACACCGATAACGAGAGAAGCACATGGCGACTGTCGCCTCAATGATAGTGTCGATGCTGGAAAGGGCCGATGTTGATCGGACTTTCAGTGTGTCGGGAGAAAGCTATCTCGGCCTGCTCGACGAACTTGAACAGCGCGGCAGCATCGACGTCGTGACCTGTCGACATGAGGGCGGCGCGGCGATGATGGCGGTCGCCGATGCGAAGCTGACGGGCCGGATTGGCGTCTGCCTGGTCAGTCGCGGCCCGGGGGCCTCGAACGCCGCCATCGGGATTCATGCGGCGCTGCACGATAATATTCCGCTCCTTGTGTTGGTTGGACAGGTTCCCCGGGCACATTTGCGGCGCGACGCCTTCCAGGAGGTAGACTACGCAAAGTTCTTCAACGGCACGGCTAAATGGACCGCCGAGGTTATCGATCCGAGCCGAACGGCCGACATAGTCTCTCGGGCAATCCACGTTGCGCAATCGGGGAATCCCGGGCCAGTCGTAGTGGCCCTGCCCGAGGACGTTCTCAATGAGGATGCGGGGAGCCAAATTCCGCGCACTTACCGGCCGGCCTTGATGGCGCCCGACGAGCGCGGCGTCGATCGAACGGTCGAACTGATCCGCTCGGCCGCCCGTCCTGTTATGATCGTTGGCGAGGGCGTTGCGGCGCCCGACGCGCGGGACGCCTTGCTCAAGACTGCCGAATCTTGGTCGGTTCCGGTGATGTGCAGCTTTCGCCGGCACGATCTCTTTCCCAACGCCCATCCTCTATTCGTCGGAGAGCTCGGTTTTTTCAACAGTGACAAGCAGATGGACCTGCTGCGCACGAGCGATCTGGTGCTGGCGGTGGGGACGCGGCTCGAAGATCTGACTACCCATGGCTATACGTTTCCGGCTTCGCCACAGCCCTCCCAGGCGCTTGTCCACGTCTACGCCGATCCCACAGCGATCGGCCTTAACTATGTCCCGGACGTTGCGCTGGCATGCCATGCCAAACCGTTTCTGCTGGCGCTTGCTGGTCGCGCCGTCGGTGCCCGCAGGTCTCGCTCGGACTGGGCCGAGAATCTTAAATTGTGTTTTGAGGAGGTATCCACCTGGACGCCAGCCCGCGCCCCCGATGGGGTCGTATTCGGGAACGTCGTGGCCGCCTTGAGCGAGCACATCCAGCCCAGCGCGGTCGTCTCGATGGACGCCGGCATATCGGCGGGGCTGATGTATCGTTACTACAAATGGACTCCGCCGCAGATCCTTCTGACGCCGATTGCGGGCACCATGGGTTGGGGGATCCCCGGGGCAGTCGCGGCTGCACTGCGCCATCCTGATCGCCAGGTCATCGCCATGGTCGGTGATGGTGGGATGTTGATGAACGGAATGGAGCTGGCGGTCGCGGCGGAGCGGGATCTTCCGATCGTGATTATTCTGGCCAACAATGCCAGCTATGCGGCCATCCGCGTCAATCTGGACCGCGCGTTTCCTAGACAGCGGCTCGCGACCGACCTCTGGAACCCGGATTTTCGGATGATCGGCCGCGCCTTCGGCTGCCGGACCTTGGCGATCGACACCGAGGACCAAGTCGTGCCAATCCTCGAGGAAGCTTTCGCCGGGTCCAGACTGACCTTGGTGGAGGTGCGTACCAGCCTGGAGTCTGTCCTGCCCAGTGCCGCTGCCTCCAGCGCGGCCCAGGGGTAATGAGCCGGGAGCCGGGCGAGAATACGAAGTCGGCCCGATCCCACGGCCGCAACACCCCCTTCGTTCATCAGCCGCCGCCAGCGAAACAGCAGGTTCGAGGCCACCCCGTTGCGCCTGGCAACCGATGAACCGTCTCGCCCGGCTCAAAACTCCCTTCGATGATGCGGAGCTTCTGCTCTGTTGACCAGCGCCGACGCTGCACCGTCCCGGCCATCACCTCGATCCGCTCACAGTCCTCCGACATAAGCAGATCCTCAAGACATCCTTGAGCCTTCCTTCTTACGCCGGCTGTCCGGTCGAAACGGGGGGTGGACCGACGAGATCGGACGAGACGTTTTCAGCCGGCTGATCTACGGGGCGCGTGCATCGCTTCAGGCCGGTCTCATCGCCGTTCTGCTCGCGGCAGGCATAGGCGTTCCGATCGGGCTCGTGAGCGGGTATTTTCGTGGTATCCTCGACGACTTCATAATAATGCGCATCACCGACGCCATGATGGCATTTCCGGTGATCGTGCTGGCCTTGGCACTGACGGCGATTGTCGGCGCGAGCCTGACAACTGCAATGGTCGCCATCGGCATCGTCTACGCGCCGATTTTCATCCGGCTTGCCCGAGCCCAGACACTCAGTGTGCGAGAGACAGAGTATGTCGAGGCCGCCCGCGCACTCGGCAACAACCATCTGTCGATCATGGTCCGGCACATTCTCCCCAACATATTCAGCCCAATCGTGATTCAAATGTCGGTGAGCATGGCGACTGCCATTCTCGTCGAAACCGCGCTCAGCTTCCTCGGCCTCGGGGTGCAGCCTCCCACTCCAAGCTGGGGTTCCATGCTGCGTCTCGGCGTGGGGTACCTGGACACGGCGCCGTGGGTATCGATCTGGCCCGGGTTTGCGATCTTCGTCACCGTGTTGGGCATCAACCTCCTCGGTGACGCTTTGCGCGACTTGCTGGACCCGCGCGACTGAGAGCCCCTTTTGAGAATTGGGATGGGGCTGCGTTGGGTGGCGAGGTGGCGGATGACAGGAGAAAGGCGATACCGATAGTGGGGCTATCGGCGAGGCTTTCGACGCCTCAGGCGGTCCTCCCGCCAAACCCTTCGGGCTGCGCCGCTTATTGCCGCTCAGGGCGTCGCCTGCCGTGGCCGTAGCCCCACTACGACCGGCGACCGGCTCCTGCTGGCGCGACGAAGATCGGCGGAAGCGCAGCCCATCCGAATTCTCAAACGGGGGCTGACGTGTCGCGCAGGTCGCTGGCCTCGTTGGTGACTGTCGAGTCGAATGCGGGCCA
>SKQW01000348.1 GCA_007118805.1 Rhodobiaceae bacterium
TCATCGCCGCGATGGGGCACGACCGCGCGGCCCTGCGCGTTCCGCTCGGCAATCTGCTGAACCGGGCCGTGGGCTGCGTGGCCGTGCTCGTCTTTCTCGGTCCGCTGTCATCGTTGCTCGCCGGTCTCGCGCCATCCGAGGTGCGTCTGGCCGTCGACTTTCACACCGGCTTCAACCTGGTGATGGCGCTGGTCTTCATCCTGCCGCTGCCATGGGTGGCGCGGCTGATGGAATGGCTGCTGCCGGAATCGCCGCGATCGGCCGATCCGGCGGCGCCGCAATATCTGGACGAGACCGCGCTCGACACGCCGACGGTGGCGCTGTCCAACGCCGCCCGCGAAACGCTGCGCATGGTCGATGTGCTCGACGAGATGCTGCGCGGCTGCCGCGAACTGCTGCACAGGGACGACCGCGACAAGGTCGCCGAGATCAGCCGCATGGACGATGTGCTGGATTCCCTGCACGGCGCCATCCAGCGCTATCTCAACCGGCTGGACGACGATGCGATGACCGAGGACGAGGCCCGGCGCGCCTCGGAGATCCTCTCCTTTGCGATCAATCTCGAGCATGCCGGCGACATCGTCGACAAGAACCTGATGGAGCTGATCGCCAAGCGCATCCGCGCCAATCTCAGCCTGTCCGAGGAGGGGCTGGCCGAGATCGATGATCTGATGCGCCGCCTCATCGAGCATCTCAAGCTCGCCGTCGCGGTGTTCATGTTCGGCGACACCGGCGCGGCGCGCCGGCTGGTCGCCGGCAAGGACAGGTTCCGCGACCTGGAGCGCGCCACCACCCAGAGCCATTTCGGCCGGGTGCGCGGCGGCCGTGCCGAGAGCATCGAGACCAGCGGGCTGCATCTTGATCTCGTGCGCGACCTCAAGCGCGTGGAATCGCATATCGCCGCCACCGCCTATCCGCTGCTCGAGGAATCCGGCGATCTCAAGCCGAGCCGGCTGGTCGGCTGAAGGCACAGTGCCGCCTGCCGCCATTCACGTCTTCTTAACCAGCTCGAGTTAGACGCCTGGCTTACGCTTGCGGCGGCGCTGCCGTAATTCTTCCCCCATTGGGCCATGGCGCCGCCGCAACCGGTCCCTATATGTCCGCGAATTGCCGACATGCTTCCGCCGGCCTGCCGGAGGGCCTGGTCCCTGCCGGCGGTTGAGGTTCCCGATGTTCCGCTTCTTCGAATCCCGTCTGAAACCGACGGCACCGCCCGCCGAGCCCGAGCCGCCGGTCGGCCTCCTCGCCTTTTACTGGCACTTTGCCCGCCAGGCGAAGGGGTTGTTCGTCGGCCTGTTCGTCACCGGCATGGCGCTGGCGCTGCTCGACGCCGCCATCCCCTGGTTCATCGGGCGCATCGTCACGCTGGTAACCGAGATCCCCGAAGCCCGGTTCTTCGCCGAGGCGTGGCCCTGGCTCGCCGGCATGGCGGTTGCCGTCCTCGTGGCGCGGCCGCTCGCGGTTTTCGCCCAGGCGCTGGTGACCAACCAGGCGATCACCGCCCCCTTCACCAACCTTGTCCGCTGGCAGGCCCACTGGCACGTCGTGCGCCAGAGCTGGGGGTTCTTCCAGAACGATTTCGCCGGCCGTATCGCCAGCCGTGTCATGCAGACCGGACCGGCGCTGCGCGAGAGCATGGTCGCCGCCGTCACGGCGGTCTGGTACATCATCGTCTACGGCGCCACCGCCATCGTCCTGACGGCTTCGGCGGCGGCGTGGCTCGCTTTGCCGATCCTGGCATGGTTCGCCTTTTACGCGCTCCTGCTCAGGCTCTTCGTGCCGCGCATGCGCGACCGTTCGCGCCGGTCCTCGGAGGCGCGCTCGGCCCTGTCCGGCCGTGTCGTCGACAGCTACTCCAACATCCTGACCGTCAAGCTGTTCGCCCGTCCGCGCGACGAGGACGAATATGTTCGCGAAGCCGTCGACCACCATACCGAGCGCTTCCTGGCGCAGCAGCGGCTGACCACGCTGTTCGCGACCCTGCTCGCCGTTCTCAATGCCTCGCTGATCGCCGGCACGGCGGCGCTGGCCATCGTGCTGTGGCGCTTCGGCCAGGTGCAGGTCGGGGTCATCGCCATGGTGCTGCCGCTGACCTGGCAGCTCACCAATATGAGCCGCTGGATCGCCTTCCAGATCACCTCGATCTTCGAGTCCGTCGGCGTCGTCCAGGAGGGCATGATGACGATCGCCCGGCCGCTCGAGCTGACCGACGCGCCCAACGCCGCGCCGCTCATCGTCTCGGATGGCGAGGTGCGCTTCGAGAATGTCAGCTTCGGTTATGGCCGCGATGCCCATGTCATTCGCGATCTGAACCTGACCGTGCATTCCGGCGAGAAGATCGGCCTGGTCGGCCGCTCCGGCGCCGGCAAGTCCACCCTCGTCAATCTGTTGCTGCGCTTTTTCGATACCGAGGCGGGCCGCGTTCTGATCGACGGGCAGGACGTTGCCGAAGTCACCCAGGAGAGCCTGCGCCGGGCGGTCTCGGTGGTCACCCAGGATACTTCGCTTTTGCATCGCTCGCTGCGCGACAATATCCGTTACGGCCGGCCCGATGCCACGGAGGCGGAGATCGCGCGCGCGGCCCGGCTCGCCCAGGCCGACGCATTCATCGACGAGCTTGTCGACTGGCGCGGTCGCAAGGGGCTCGACGCCTATGTCGGCGAGCGTGGCGTCAAGCTCTCCGGCGGGCAGCGTCAGCGCATCGCCATCGCCCGCGTCATTCTCAAGGATGCCCCGATCCTCATACTGGACGAGGCGACCTCGGCGCTCGACTCCGAGATCGAGGCGGCGGTCCAGTCAAGCCTTGGCGCGCTGATGCAGGACCGCACGGTCATCGCCATCGCCCATCGCCTGTCGACCATCGCCCGGATGGACCGGCTGGTGGTGCTCGACCGCGGCCGCATCGTCGAAGAAGGAACGCATTCCGACCTGCTCGCCCTGAACGGCCATTACGCGCGGCTGTGGCACCATCAGTCCGGCGGCTTCATCGGTGCCGAGGAGACGGTGGAGGCGGCGGAGTAACGCCGGCACCAAAGAAGCCCGGCCTTGCGGGCCGGGCCGGGCGTTCAGGAGGATGCAAGGCTTACCAACGATAATACCCCCTGCGGTAATGGCGTCTTGGCAACACATATCGCGGACTGTAGTAGCGCGGCCCGTAGTAGTAGCGCGGTCCGTAATAGTAGGGCCGTCCGATCCGGACGCCGCCGTACCAGCGGGGGGCGCCATACCAGCGGCCGTTGCCGTAGACGCGGGGGCCGGCATGCCAGCGCGCGCCCCCGTACCAGTAGCCGCGGGGACCGCCGTAGTACCCGAAATTGACCTGCGTCGCGCCGATATCCGCCGCCGACTGTCCGGCGATGGCCGGCGTCGCCGTCACGGCCGAGGCCGGGCCGGAATGCAGGACACCCAGCATGAGCATTGCTGCCGCCGCGGAAATGCCGAGAACACGGAACGTCATGACAGTACTCCTACACATTCTGGAACCGGCGGCATGCCGGTTCCCTGTCAAAGAGTCGGTCCCTCTTGAGGCTCGCCTGACCGGCGCACCGTTCCGGTGCGTGCAGCGGCAGACTGATACTGTCGCCGGCAACCGATCCTGAAGACGCCGTCGGGCGTTCATCTTCGGGGGGCGGCTCGACGCTACAGCGGCCATTCGGCGGAAAGGTTCCCGGTCACGGGGGCGCGCCAGGGCGCGGTTCGACTCCCGTCTACTACCGTCCCCGGTGCCCCATCCTGCGCAGGCGGTCGAGCCATTTCTTCCGGCCCTTGTCGCCCATGCCTTCCACGCTTCCGATCACCGTGTCGCGCACCGGCGAGATGCCGGCGAAGTTGAGGATATTGCGCTTGAGGCTGCGCAGCGTATGGGCGCGGAAATAGACGCGATAGACGAGGGCGGGCATGCCCATGGTGACGATGACGCGCGCCGACTTGTTCTTGAGAAGGCCCGGCCGCAGGGTGCGCTCCCCCGTGGTTATGGCAAAGCCGGGGCGAAAAACCTGCTCGAAGAACGCCTTGAGCAGGGCGGGCATGTTGCCCAGCCACAGCGGGTAGATGATGACCAGGTGATCGGCCGCCGCGATCGCCGCCTGCACGCGCTGCGCCGCCTTCGAGGGCGTGCCGTTCTCCCAGTCGGCCGCCGCCGCCAGCGGCGGAATGGCGAGCTCGGCGATGCCGATGCGCTCGATCTCGTGACCGGCTTCGCGCGCGCCTTCGGCATAGGCGGAAACGAGCGCCCGGGCATAGCGCTCGGGTGCGGGATCGGGATGGCCGTCGATGATGAGGATGCGCATGACGGGTCTGCCTTTGCAGGGCCTTTGTCGCCGGCCACGCCGCGCAGCGCTCTGATTCAGATCAAACGCTAAGAAGTTTCCGCTACGGGAATCGCTGCTCCGCCATCGAGGAGCGCCGCCTCCATACGCCGCATCACCGGCCGTTCGGCGTCGCCGATCTCCA
>SKQW01000253.1 GCA_007118805.1 Rhodobiaceae bacterium
CGAAGGGCTGCTCGACAAGACCAATACGTCAAAGAGGGTTTGGGCCGACAGCGCCTACAGGTCGGCGGCCAACGAGGCGTTCATGGAACGGCGCGGCTTCGTCAGCCTGGTCCATCGCAAGAAGCCGAAGAACCGGCCCATGCCGGAGACGACACGACGCGCCAACAATCGCAAGTCCAAGGTGCGCGCGCGCGTCGAGCACGTCTTTTTGGGGAGCAGAAGAGCCGCGTGGGGCTGTTCATCCGAACGATCGGCATCGCGCGAGCCACGACCAAGATCGGGCTGGCCAACATCGTCTTCAACATGAAGCGCCTGATCCACCTGGACCGCGTTGCCGCCGTCACATGAAGCCAAGCACCGGAAGGTCCCCGTCCGGGCGATCATGGGCCAACAAGGCAATCAGCCGCCGCCGAACCAGGCCTCCCGCGCGCCAAAGCGGGCCGATCCCCCCGCAATCAGGACATTGGTAGAAGTGTCCAGTTACGCATCCCACTGGCGGAATTCCTCTAGCAGGTCTTCCTCCGCTTCATCCGCCACCAGGAACGCGCTGACGACCATCTCCAACCGCTGGCGATAGCATTGCAGGTCCTTTCCCTGACATTGCCGCGCAATGCTGCAGGCCGATCGATTGCAGTTAACCTCACATATCGTGTGGAGGACAGTCTGAGGCGGGTCTCTGACGACGTCGAGGACCACCCTAGCCGCTTTGGCGGCCTCCTCTCGGGACAGCTCCTTGCCACATTCAGCGCGGAGCACCCTCCTGACCGCTTCTGCACAACGTTCAACCGACATCTCGGTGCCCTTCTGAAGAATCTCGCTGCAGGGCGTGTCCCGATCTAGGAATGACGGTGCGAAGGCCGGCACTGAGAGGTTCTCAATTGTGCCGAATCGGGACAAAAACCACTGCCCTGTTCCAAGAAGCAAAAGCGGGGCCAAGTCCGGCGAGGGGCAATGCTAATGGATTTGTTCAGACGAGGCCTTGAGCCACGGCTAATGAGCGGAAGCTGGTCTTGGTTTTCTGGCCACGTAGTGGGGTGCGTCTGGGGGCACGATCGCGGTTGGTCATGACAGGACGATGATGTTGGGCAATACCGACATGCCCGGACGGGGCGAGGCGTGTGCGCGTTCACCGAGCTTTCCCCCTGGGGGCTGCCGGTCAGATCGATTTGTCCTGGCTAAGACACAGCCCCGCCAGGGTTAGCTCCCGAGGGCGGACGCGGTGCAATTCAGCATGATTGCGCTCCGTGTAGCGCTGTAGCCCTAGGGCAACGACTGTCTGTCCACGTGACATCGCCGCGGGATCGGGGTGCGAGGCGGTCTGGCCTGCTTCCCTCGGGAATGACGTGGTTGAAGTGGAGCCCAGCACCGGGAGATGCGAGCCGAGGGGAACGACTTCACTGCGAGCCCGCGATCCGCTGGATCAAGAAATCCCTCAGAAAGCTCACGTGCTCCAGCCGCCCCACGTCACGCCGGGGCGTGCAAAGCGTCGCATCGACATAGCGATCACGCCGTTATGCCTGTGCGGTGTAACGGCGTTTGTCGGAGTAATGGGGGGACTAGGCGGGTGAGGTGAGAGCGCGGTGCTGCGCGGCGGCCTGCGGTGAGGGCATCGCGCTGAGGGTTGGTGATCCCCCGCTGCCTAAGCAGGTGCCGAGGCTGAGCGAAGGCGACGCACAGCTGGGACAGCATCCCTGGGGCAGACAGACCGGACAACCGGATATCCGGCCCCGGCCAGGTCTGCCCTCTCGCCATCAACAGTCCCCCATGCAGGCCCCGGTGCCCCCCCGGGCCCCGCTGCGCTGCCGCCCGTTCCAGGGGGGCACCTGCTGCCGCCCGCGAGCGCGCGCCCCTGGCCGGGGCCGTCGGTCAGTGATCCCCCGGGGCTATCCCGCCCTCCGTCCGATAACGCCGTTACGATAACGCCGTTACGGGCTGGGCCCGGTCGCCGATAACGCCGTTGTCGCCAGACCCTGGTCGCGCGTCGGCATGGCAGTGCGCAGCGGCATCCGCCGTTGCCCCGGCGGCCCGACGCGATCGCGTCCCGCCTGTCCCGTAACGCCGTTACCGGGTGACTCGATTTTGCAGAGTTTGGCAACGGCAAAATTAGGATTAGCATCACATGTCCAGAGGTCTGAATCGCTTTTGCGCAACTTGAGTTGCCTCGTCCCAGGGTGCGCGCAAGGCCACTTGAGGCAACCCAGGTTGCGGGAAATTCTTGGCGCCCTGGCGTCACTTGGCGTCGACAGGAGATGACCTGGCGAGCGCTTTCTCCTGCCGGTTCATGGGCTTGCCCAGGGCGTCAACAAATTAGGACCGATATCCTTGACGCCGAATGCGGAAGACGCCAGGAGTCCGGCCCCCAGCAGAGGAGGGCGGAGATGGATCTCGGTGTCAGGATTGCAGCAGAGCGGCGGGCGCTCTCGGGGATTGCCTGCAGGCTCGGTGTCGCCGCGCAGGATGTCGACGACGTGGTGTCGGCAACCATGGTGCGGGCGCTCGAGCTTGCCGGGGGCTATGAGGAGCAGGGCAATCTCCGGGCCTGGCTGGTCGCGGTGATGCGCAGGCTGATCCTCAACGGCAGCCGCTCGGCGGAGAAGCGCCGCACCGTCCTGGTCTCCTTCCAGGACGAGGCGGACGGGCACGCGGTGTGGCGGGAGGCGGCCATTGCACCGGCCGTCCAGGAGAGTGCGGTCGCGGCGGCCGAGGCGCTGGCCGTGATCGAGGCCCTGCCGGAAGACTCCCGGGACATCGTCCAGGCGATCACCGTCGGCGGGCTCTCCTATGCGGACTATGCGGCGGCGCGGGGGCTGTCCATGGGCACGGTGAAGAGCCGCCTGTCGCGGGCGCTCACCGAGGTCCGGGCGCGGCTAGCGGACGTCACCGATGCCGAGGCGCTCCCCGCACCGCCCGCCTCCTCCTCCTCCTCCTCCTCCTGCGCCTCCTCCTCCCGCTCATCGGGGATCGGGAGCGGCAGCCCTGCGCGGACGTCGCGGGACGCCCGCGTGCCGCTGGCCGACGCGAAGGCCATGCCGCGCGGCGGCACCGCCACCCGGCAGCCGCAGAACATCGGAACGCCAGAACATGGGTCCGGCGCGGTGCGGGCTGCGGTGGAGGGAGGTGCGACTGAACCTCCGCTGCCGGGCGGTTCGGCGGTGGCCAAGGAGCACCGGACCGAGAATGCGTTGGACCGGGGATGCGCTGCCCTTTCACCGCAGCGGCAGCCGGACAGGCGCGCGGCACGGGAGTCACGCAAGTTCGGCGCGACGGCGCGTCAGCGGCGCTCGGACGCCATCAACGGCGGTGACAGGAACGGCCCGAACGCAGCTACTGCTGTTGAAGCGGGGCTGCCCTCCAGTGCCACCTGCCTCCGTCACACCAACGCTAACGCCGCCTGCCCAGCGCCTCGTTCGATCTCGGCCCACGACGTTCGCCCCGAGGCCGGGGCTCATCGCTCCGCCACCCAGGCACCCTTTGAGTCTCGCCGTCCCGCACCCCAGGACGCTGCCGACAGGTCACACGCAGCCGAGTGCGGCGCGGCGACCGCGAACCTCGCCGTTGCCGTTGCAGCACCGGGTCCGTGCCGCGCGGCGGCGACAGCGGACCATGGGTCCGGCGTTGCCGCATACCGGGGCGCTGCCGATCCGGCGCGGCCGCAGGACGGCGAAGCCGCGGAGCAGGAGCAGTCGCCCCTGCCGACGTTCACCCTGGCAGCATAAGGAGGGATCCATGCGCATTCATCTCGTCGCTGGGCTCAAGGGCGGCGCCGGCCGCACCTTGTCGGCCTTTCTGCTCGCGCTCGGCCTAGCCGCGCTCGGGCGCGCCGTCGCCGTCATCGCGGCGGTGCGCCAGAAGGACGAGGCCGAGCTCATCTGCCTGGGACCGGAGCCCCCCTTTTTCATCCTGCGCTATGAGCTCGACCGCACCTCGTGGAGCCTCGAACGGGCGGCCGAGCCATGGGCCGCAAGCTTTCCCGACATGCGGGTGATCCGTCACCTTGTCGGCATCGAGGAACTCGTCATCGATTGGCCCAACGTCCATCCGGGGCGCGCGCTGGGGCTGATCGGCCGGGCCCACTCCCTGCTGCTGCCCGTGCGGCCGGACCCGATCTCGGTCGAGGCGGCGGTGCGCACCTGGCTCAAGCTCATCGAGTTCTCCGGGCGCGACCGGGACGGCTTCTCCGTCGACACGCCGATGGGGCCGCCGCGGTTCCTGCCCATCGATCCGCCGGGGGGCAAGGCCGATCCTGCCGCCATCCGCGCCTGCCTGGACAGCTTCACGCCCGAGGATGACTACGACACCACGCAGGTGGTCCTGCCGGTGGCGCTGCCGTACCTTTCTGACAAGGTGCTCGACGATCTGGTGCAGGAGCGGAGGTGGTGGACGGCGCAGGGCCTTGCCGAGCGCGCCCGTCTCGTTGCCGAGGCGGTCGATGCCGCCGCGGC
>SKQW01000189.1 GCA_007118805.1 Rhodobiaceae bacterium
AAAGCTTCATTGAGATTGTTCCCTGCCTATGGGGGCGCTGACGAAAACAGAACATAACAGGAACATATGGTTGAGTCCAGGTCCCGGCCTCATCGGATCAACCTCGGCTAGAATTTTGGCTTCGAGTGGATGCCCCGGCTTTCGGTCCAACCGACAAGGCGGCGCAGATTGTGTCTCGCCTCACTTCTGCGTAGCCTCGGCGCAAGCTGTTTTGAGGACTTCGGACTGGAGATCTTGCAGCATGGCAACTCTTGTCTTCGGCATGAACCAGTCCCTGGACGGCTATGTCGACCACGAGGGTTTTGCGCCAGATGCGACGCTCTTTCGGCACTGGATAGAGCATGTGCGCGGTCTGACCGGCAGCGTGTACGGTCGCCGCATGTACGAGATCATGCGCTATTGGGACGAAGACCGTCCCGAGTGGAGTTTGGCGCAACGCGACTTTGCGGCGGCGTGGCGGCGCCAACCGAAATGGGTCGTGTCGCGCTCGTTGAGGTCTGTCGGCCCCAATGCCTCGCTTGTCGGGGATGACATGGAGGCGGTGATCCGGGGTCTGAAGGGCGAGCGCGCCGGGGAGATTGCCGTCGCCGGACCGGATCTTGCCCGAAGCCTGACCGAGCTTGGCCTTATCGACGAGTATCGCCTCTATTTCCACCCCGTCGTGCTCGGCCGCGGCACGCCCTTCTTCGCCGACCCCCGGCCGCCGCTCCGCCTGGTGGCGAGCGAGCGGATCGGCGAAGAGGTGATGAGATTGACTTACGTTCCTGCGTGATCGCGCGGCCGCCCGTCGCGCCTGCACTGAATGGTGTGCGGCTGATTGGGGGCCGATCACAAACGCAGAGTTTGCATCATCAGGCAGGCTGGAGACCGAGGTGGGCGTCACGGATGCGCAGCCAGTAGAGAAACGGAATGCACGCCACCACCATCCAGCCCTTGCCGATGATCTGGCCGGCGAGAAAGTCGAGGCTGCCGAAAGCGACATAGAGGAAAACGATGCTGTCCACGACGATGCCGACCAGGCTGCTGGCTGTCGCAGCGAGAACCAGACCCCGCCGCTGCAAGGGCGTATAGACCCCGAGATCGATGAACTCCGACAGCAGGAAGGCAAGTGCCGAAGCCACCACGAGCGCGGGTTGGGCGAAGATCGCCGAGAGCGCGGCGCCGACGAGGATGGCGCCCGCCGACCACCCGACCCCGAGCCGGCGCTGGACGAGATCGCGCAGGGTGAGCGCAAGCCCCACCATGAGGACGCCGCTGGGCGCAGTCATACCGGGCGCTACCGGGATCAGGCAGGGCCCGTCCGGCACGCAGGTCGTCCCGACATTCTCGATGAGGAAATTGGCCGCGGGAACGCAGGCGGTGAAGACTGCCAGGAACATTGCGCCTTCCACGCGGCGGCGGTCCAGTGGCCTCATGCTTCGCTCCGTATCCTGGTGTAGATTGCGGCCCGGCCGTTCATATTGCGCAGGCAATAGTGCGCAAGGTTGGGAAAGGCAACGCGATGGGTGACGACGAAGCGGTTCTTGGCAGAGCGAGCGCCATGCCGTCCTCTCCCGATGAGGCGGTTCTCGACCGGGTTG
The DNA here is from genome assembly GCA_007118805.1 of Rhodobiaceae bacterium. Lineage (GTDB taxonomy): Bacteria > Pseudomonadota > Alphaproteobacteria > Rhizobiales > Tepidamorphaceae > SKQW01. Next base: position 1,581 of record SKQW01000189.1, read on the forward strand.
CCAACCCGCACCCCGATGTCGACCTGGTCGTACGCTTCACCTGTCCGGAGTTCACGTCCCTGTGTCCCGTCACCGGGCAGCCGGATTTCGCTCATCTCGTCATCGACTACATCCCGGACCGGTGGCTGGTCGAATCGAAGTCGCTCAAGCTGTTCTTCGTATCGTTCCGCAGTCATGGCGCCTTTCACGAGGACTGCACGGTGCGGATCGGCAAGCGGCTGGTCGAGCGTTTGGCGCCAAGGTGGCTCAGGATCGGCGGCTACTGGTATCCGCGTGGCGGAATGCCCATCGACGTGTTCTGGCAGACCGGCACTGCTCCGCCCCATGTGTGGGTGCCGGACCAAGATGTCCAACCCTATCGCGGCCGAGGGTAATGGCCTGCCGCCGGGTTTGCCCAATCCCGGCGGGCAGGGCTCAGGTCTGGCCGGGGCGCAGCTTGTAGAAGATATGGGTGCCGATGCGCTCGATCCGGCGCAGCGCCCGGCTCCAGCGCGGGCGGACATAGGTGGCGTGATAGTGGGTGGAACTGCCGATGGACTCGAGGAAGTAGTCGTTGACGATGGCATCCTCGGCAAAGGCCATCGCCCGGGTCCAGGAGCGTTGATCGCGGATACGCTCCGAGCGGCCGTCGCAGGCGAAGGAAAACTGGCACCGGTTGCGCCACGTCCGGTTCTGATAGATCACGCCGCACACAGAATTGGGGTAGCGGTGGTCCTCGACCCGGTTGAGGATGACCTGGGCCACGGCGCGCTGGCCGAGTTCCGATTCCCCGCGCGCCTCGTGATAGATCGCGGTGGCCAGGCAGTTCAGATCGCGGGCGATCTGCTTGCGTTCCGCCTTGCGGCGATGGACCGCCTCAATGGGCGATTCCAGGCGTGGCCGCAGGGCAAAATCGTGGTCGAAGCTGGCCGAGGCGAGCCTGATGCGCGGGCCGTCATCGTCCTCGATCGGCTGCGGTCGGGCAAAGGAGGAGCGCGGCAGCCTTTCGGTTTCCGGCTCGAGCAGCAGGCGCGGGGTGCGGCGGATCAGCCTGCCTGTTCCCTGGTCGGGTTTGACGCGCCCGGTAACCGTGGTCCGGCTCATCAGGAGGTCAGACTTGCCCCGTTCGACGACCCGCGGATGGGCCGGCTCGTCCGTATCGTCCGACTTGTCGATTGAGCCGGTGACCGTGGTGTGGTCGGCGCGCTGGCGATCGAGGATCATCCGCGGCCCAAGCGCCGCGCCGCCGAGCTGGATTCCGAGGGACCTCGTTGGCTGCTCGCTCGGCTCGGCCTCCATGGCAAGGGCCACCTGGGCGGCGTGGTCGGACCCGAATGGCGCCGAAACCAGCGTTGCGCGCCAGCGTTCGGCGGGGTTGTTGGCGTTCTCGATAAGGCTGGCAGCGTCCTGGTAGGCGCCGCTCCCCGTTGACAGCAGGAACATCGCCAGGCCGGCTCCGAGTGTGGCGACGGCGCGATCCCGTCTCGTCCACCGACCAGACCTGCGCAAGGCTAGCCTACGTACGCTCAACTGGATCCCCCGTACTCATCGCCTGGCGACCGTGGCATCGCCCGCCACGGCAGAGCTCCTTCGTGAAGGCTGGGGCTGTCCCCCGTTCGGACAGGAAGTGTCCCCGAAAATCCTTAAAAGGCGCTTAACTATGAAATTGGGCAGAAGTCCGGCAAAGCTGGATTGCGCTTGCTTGTGGCTCGAAAGCCTCACCAGGCGGTAAACGCAGCTGGTCGAATGCCGCCTATCGCGTGCCGCTGGCAATCAGGCGGTCGAGGTCGCCGCCCCACCGATGGCCGCCTGGGCCGCGGCCAGGCGCGCGATTGGCACCCGGAACGGCGAGCAGGAAACATAGTCTAGGCCGGCCTCGTGGCAGAAGGCGACCGAGTCCGGGTCGCCGCCGTGCTCGCCGCAGATTCCGCATTTCAGCTCGGGGCGCGCCGAGCGGCCGCGCTCGACCCCCAGCGTCATCAGTTCGCCCACCCCGCCTCGATCGATGGTCACAAAGGGGTCGACCGGCAGAATCGCCTTCTCGACATATTCTGTCAGGAAGCGCCCGGAATCGTCGCGGCTGATGCCGAAGCAGGTCTGGGTCAGGTCATTGGTACCAAAGGAGAAGAATTCCGCCGATTCGGCGATCTCCGCGGCCTGAAGGCAGGCGCGCGGCAGTTCGATCATGGTGCCGATCTGATAGGCGATGGCAGCGCCGGTTTCCTCCCGCACCGCTTCGGCCACTGCCTGGATATGCCCGGCAAGCAGATCGAGCTCGGCCCGCGTGGCGATTAGCGGAATCATGATCTCGGGTATCACCGGGCTGCCGGTGTCCTTGCCCGCCTCGGCGGCCGCTTCGAGGATCGCCCGGGCCTGCATCTCGCAGATCTCCGGATAGCTGATGGCCAGGCGGCAGCCGCGATGACCGAGCATGGGGTTGAACTCGTCGAGCTCGCGCACCCGGTGGCGCAGCAGCTCGAAATCGGCCCCCATGGCGGTGGCGACGGCCCGGATCTCCTCGTCCTCCCGTGGCAGGAACTCGTTGAGCGGAGGGTCGAGCAGGCGGATGGTGACGGGCAGGCCGGCCATGATCTCGAACAGCTCAATGAAGTCGGCGCGCTGCATCGGCAGGATCTTGGCGAGCGCGGCCCGGCGGCCGGCCTCGTCGGCGGCCAGGATCATCTCGCGCACCGCCACGATGCGTCCTTCCTCGAAAAACATGTGCTCGGTCCGGCACAGGCCGATCCCCTCCGCGCCGAATTCGCGCGCGGTGCGGGCGTCGGCCGGCGTATCGGCGTTGGCGCGCACGCCGAGCCGGCGGTGCCGGTCGGCCCATTCCATGAGCTGCGCGAACTCGTCCGACATCTCCGGCT
>SKQW01000290.1 GCA_007118805.1 Rhodobiaceae bacterium
GCCATGACCGGCCAGCTCGCCGCCGCCGGCGCGGCCCCGGCCCGCGGCCCTGCCGAGGCCGATTTCGTGGTGAGCGCCGATGCGACGGTCGGTCCCGAAAGTCAGTCGCGGCGCAAGGTTGCGATCATCTGGTCGGTGGCGCGTGCCGGCGGCGAGGGGCTGGGCACCATCCGCCAGGTGCGCCGCATGTCCGCCGCCGCACTCGAATCAGCCTGGCCGGCTTCGGCCGATCAGGCCGCCAGCGCCGCGGTGTCGGGCCTGATCAATCTCATGCGCAACTGAGTGCGGAGATTTGCGCATGGCGCCCGGCCTTGTTATGTAGCCTCGCCGTCTGCGGCGGTGACGCTGCGACGCCTGCCATTTCAGCCCGGAAAGGGCCACGAGCACAGAATGCAATGAAGCTTGTCGCCGGCAACTCCAATCGCCCGCTTGCCGAGGCGATCGCTGCCTATCTCAACACCCCGCTCACCAAGTGCCTGGTCCGGCGATTCGCCGATATGGAGGTGTTTGTCGAGGTCCAGGACAATGTGCGCGGCCAGGATGTGTTCGTCGTCCAGTCGACGTCGTTTCCCGCCAACGACAATCTGATGGAGCTCCTGATCCTGGTCGATGCGCTGAAGCGCGCCTCGGCGCGGCGCATCACCGCGGTGGTGCCCTATTACGGCTATGCGCGGCAGGATCGCAAACCGGGGCCGCGCACGCCGATCTCGGCCAAGCTGGTGGCCAATCTGATCACGCGGGCCGGCGCCGACCGGGTGCTTACCCTTGATCTCCATGCCGGACAGATCCAGGGCTTCTTCGACATTCCGACCGACAATCTGTTCGCCGCCCCGGTGATGGTGCGCGACATCAAGGAACGGTTTGATTCCAACAGCCTGGTGGTAGTGTCGCCGGATGTCGGCGGCGTGGTGCGCGCGCGCGGGCTGGCCAAGCGCATCGGGGCGCCGCTGGCGATCGTCGACAAGCGCCGCGATCGGCCCGGCGAATCGGAAGTGATGAACATCATCGGCGATGTGTCGGGCCGGTCCTGCATCCTGGTTGACGATATCGTGGATTCCGGCGGCACGCTGTGCAATGCGGCCGATGCGCTGCTCGACAAGGGGGCGACGGCGGTGCATGCCTATATTACCCATGGCGTCCTGTCGGGCGGCGCGGTGGCGCGCATCGCCGGCTCACGGATGTCGGAGCTGGTGATTACCGACTCGATCCAGGCGACCGAGGCGGTGCGGCTGGCGCACAACATCCGCGTCTTGTCGATCGCGCCGCTGATCGGCGAAGCGATCGGCCGGACGGCCGGCGAGGAGTCGGTGTCGAGCCTGTTCGATTGAGAACGTCGGCAGGCTCGGGAGCGGGCGAAACCGTTGCGCCGGAGGCCCGCCTCGTTTAGATCGTACCAGTCGTCGGGGGAGCCGCCGGCATCTCACCAAGTTCTTGCATGCCGGGAGGCGCCGGCTGCGCCGTCAGTATCTGTGGAGAACACTTCATGTCGACCACCTTCGACACGGTCGCCGACATCATTTCGGAAACCTGCGACATCCCGCGTGAGGATATCACGCCGGACAGCCATGTCATCGACGACCTCGGGATCGATAGCCTCGATTTCCTCGATGTCGCGTTTGCCATCGACAAGGCATTCGGGATCAAGATGCCGTTCGAGCAGTGGACGCAGCAGGTGAATGAGGGCAAGGTGCCGGCCGAGCAGTATTTTGTCCTGAAGAATCTGTGCGAGCGCATCGACGAGCAGGTCGCTGCGAAATCGGCTTGAGTGGCCTCGTGCGACCCCGTCATGCACCTTGAATATTTTCAGCTCATCGACAAGGTCGACGCGGTCGAGCCCGCTGCCGGCGTCATCCGGGCGGTGGCAAGCGTCCCCGAGGAGAGCACCATCTTCGAGGGGCATTTTCCTGGCCATCCTTTGATGCCCGGCGTTCTGCTCATCGAAGCCATGGCCCAGACATCCGGTTACCTGCTGCTAGCGATGTATCGTTTCGACCGCATGCCGTTCCTTGCCGGCGTGCGCGAGGCGAAGCTGCGCGCCTTCGTGGAGCCCGGACAAAGCCTCGACATCGAGGCGAGGCTCGAGCATGACGGGTCCGGCTATGCGATGACCAAGGCGAAGATCCGCCGGGCCGGCGGGGCGGTATGCGACGCCGCGCTCACCTTCCGGCTGGCGCCGTTCCCGACCGACGATATGCGCACCGCCATGACCGAGCACGCCGCGCGCCTCGGCCTGGGACACGAACTGTTGACATGAGCGAGGAACGACGGCCCGTTCTGATTACCGGGGTTGGCCTGGTTTCCGCGCTCGCCGAGGGTCTGGAGGCCCACTGGGCGGCCCTCGATGTTGCCGGGGGCGCGGCGCCGCCGGTCGACCGCGAGAGCTATTCGCCCTATCCGATCCATCCGCTGGTCGAGGTCGATTTCGACCAGCAGATCCCGAAACGCGGCGACCAGAGGCAGATGGAGCCGTGGCAGCGCATCGGCACCTATGCGGCGGGCATGGCGCTGGACAGCGCCGGCATCAAGGGGCAGACGGAGATCCTGAGCAGCACCGACATGATCGTCGCGGCCGGTGGCGGCGAGCGGGACATTGCGGTCGACAGTGCGGTCCTCGGCGAGATCGTCAACCGCGACGAATTCGGGACGATCCTCAATGAGAGACTGTCCAACGATCTCAGGCCGACGCTGTTTCTTGCCCAGCTTCCCAACCTGCTTGCCGGCAACATTTCGATCGTCCACAAGGTGACGGGGTCATCGCGCACCTTCATGGGCGAGGAGATGGCCGGGGTCGATGCGGTGCGCGCGGCCTATGCGCGGGTCGCCTCGGGGCAGAGTGAAATCTGCCTCGTCGGGGGATCGTTCAATGCGGCACGGCACGACCTGATCCTGCTGTTCGAACTCGGCGGCTATCTCTGGGAAAGCGACTGGTGCCCGGTCTGGGAACGCACAGACCGGGGCGGCGGGTTGGTGCCGGGGTCAATGGGCGCCTTTCTGGTGCTCGAATCGGCGGACCACGCCGCCCGGCGTGGCAAGCCGGGCCTGGCGCGGCTCGATGGCGTCGCCTCCGAGCGGACGACCCGCGGGCCCGGCGCGGCGGGCAATGCCGCCGCCGGTCAGCTGAACGCCCTGCGCACGGCCCTGACCGGGGCGCCGCTGGCCGTGCTGTCCGGGGCATCCGGCGTGGAGCCGGCAACCTCCGAGGAGCGCACATTCGTGACACAACTGGCGAAGGATCACGATGCCAGCGTCCGCGCAGCAGGCACAGCGATCGGGCATGGCTTCGAGGCCCAGTTCCCGGCTATCGTGGGGCTTGCCACCCTGGTGGCGAGCCAGCGCTCGCTCTACCCGCCGCGCGATGGAAGCGGAGTCGAATTGCCGGCGGCGTCGCCGATCGGCCAGATTCTGGCCACATGCTGGGGGCATTGGCGCGGCGAGGGTATGGCGCTGGTCACCGCCCTCGACGCCGGCTGATCGCTTCGCGGGGAGTCTTGCAGTAGTCTCCCACCGACCGGCTTGCACAGGAGCACCGTCGTCATGTCCGCCGCGCGCAATGGTTATCGCGACAGCACCAACCGTCCCGTCGTTGCCGTCACTGGGATGGGCATCGTAACGTCCCTCGGCCAGGGCCGGGCCGACAACTGGAGCGCCCTGACATCGGGGCGATCCGGGATTCACGCCATCGAGCGGTTCCCGACGGAAGGGCTGAGAACCACCATCGGCGGCACCGTCGATTTCGTGACGGCCGAACCCCTCTGCGCCCCCGTCCTGTCCGAGCGGCTTGCCGATCTTGCCATCGGCGAGGCCGTCGAGCAGAGCCAGGCCGGCCGCGTGGGAGACTTTCCCGGGCCGCTCTTCCTGGCCGTGCCGCCGGTCGAGATGGAGTGGCCCCAGCGCCAAACGTTGGCGCGGGCGGTCAACGGCGACGGCCCGCCCGATTATAGCACCTTGGTCGAGGCAGCCCGGGGTGGGGGCTACGAGTCGCTGTATCGTCTGTTCGCCTTCGCCGGCGTCGCCGACATCCTGGCCGACCGCTATGGCACCAAGGGGGCGCCGGTCTCGCTGTCTACGGCGTGCGCCTCGGGTGCAACGGCGATCCAGCTCGGCGTCGAGGCGATCCGGCGGGGCGAGTGCGACGCGGCGCTATGCGCGGCCAGCGACGGCTCGGTTCATGCCGAGGCGCTGATCCGCTTCTCGCTGCTTTCGGCCCTGTCGACACGCAACGATCCGCCGGAGAAGGCCGCCAAGCCGTTCTCCAAGGATCGCGACGGCTTCGTGATGGCCGAAGGCGCGGCCGCCCTGGTGCTGGAAAGCCTCGACCATGCCATGGCCCGCGGCGCGACGATCCTCGGGGTGATCGAAGGTTGCGGCGAGAAGGCGGATTCGTTCCACCGCACCCGGTCGAGCCCCGATGGCCATGCGATCTACGGCGCTATGCAGGCGGCGATCGACGACGCCGGGGTGAGCGCCGACGAGGTCGATTACGTCAACGCCCACGGCACCGGAACGCCCGAGAATGACAAGATGGAGCATCTCGGGATGGAGACAGTGTTCGGCGAACGACACGCGCAGGTGCCGATCAGCTCCAACAAGTCGATGATCGGCCATACGCTCACCGCCGCGGGCGCGATCGAAGCGGTGTTCTCGCTGATGACGATGGCCGAGGGTCGATTGCCGCCGACGATCAACTACGACACGCCCGATCCCGCCATCCCGCTCGATGTGGTGCCCAATACGGCGCGCGACGCGGCGGTGAGGCGGACGCTGTCGAATTCGTTCGGGTTCGGCGGGCAGAATGTGTGCCTTGTCCTGGCCGCGGAGCCTGCCTGATGGCCGAACCTGGCGCCGGGGGCGCGGCCGGTCGCGTGCTGGTCACCGGCGGGGCCGGGGGACTGGGGCGCGCGATCGTCGAGACGCTGGCTTCGCTCGGCCACGATGTGACCTTCACCTACAACCGATCCGGTGAAAGGGCCGGGGAGCTTCTGGAAGCCCTCAAGGCGACCCATGCCGGACGCACCTTCGAGGCGCGCAGGCTCGATCTCGCCGACACCGATGAAGTTGCCGCGTTTGCCGACGCATTCGCCGGGGAGGGGCCATGCTATGGCTTCGTCCACAATGCGGGCTTGGCCCATGACAGCCTGGCCGCCACGCTGGACCAGGCGCGCGCCGAGGAGGTCATGCAGGTCAATTTCTGGTCGCTGGCCAGGCTCGCGCGGGCCCTATTCCGGCCCATGTCGCGGGCGCGCCAGGGCCGCATCGTCGTCATCGGCTCGGTGACCGCATTGCGCGGCAGCGTCGGCAATGCCGCCTATGCAGCCTCCAAGTCGGCGCTACTCGGCTATGTACGCACGCTGGCTCTGGAGGCGGCGCGGCGCGAGGTGACCGTCAATTATGTCGCGCCCGGCTTCATCGACACCGCCATGATGGAGCCCTATAAGGCCCATCGCGAGGCCATGGAAGGGCAGATCCCGCTGGGCCGCTTCGCGGCGCCGAACGAGGTCGCGGCCAGCGTCGGCTTCCTGCTGTCGCCGGCGGCCGGCTACATCACCGGTGCCGTGCTGCCCGTCGACGGCGGCTTGATGGCGGCCATGCCCATCCATCGTTGACAAGACCGAGAAGGATTTCAATGCGCGCTCTGCAACTCGTCTCCGATCGCCAGTTGGAGTTGGTCGAGCTGCCCGATCCGCCCGCGCCGGCAGCCGGCGAGGTGCAGCTTCGCATGCGCGCCGTGGCGCTGAACCACATCGATGTCTGGGGCTGGCGCGGCATGGCATTCGCCAAACGCAAGCTGCCGCTCGTCGTGGGTGCGGAAGCGGCGGGCGAGATCGTCGCGCTGGGCGAGGGTGTCACCGGCCTTGCCGTCGGCGATCCGGTGGTCGCCTACGGCGCGTTGACCTGTGGCGTCTGTCGCGCCTGTCGCGAGGGTCGCGACAATCTGTGCGAGAATGTCGGCGGCATCATGGGCTTCCATGTCGACGGCTTTGCGCGCGATCTCGTCAACATGCCGGCGCGGCTTGTCATTCCGGTCCCCGAAGGGGTGAGCTGGGGCGAGGCGGCCTGTGCGCCGATCGCCTTCGGCACGGTCGAGCACATGCTGTTCGACAATGCGCGGCTCGAGCCCGGCGAGACGATCCTCGTGCATGCCGGCGGCAGCGGCATCGGCACGGCCGCGATCCGCCTCGCCAAAGCCATCGGCGCGACCGTGATCACGACGGTGGGCGATGACGAAAAGGCTGAGAAGGCAGCCGCACTCGGCGCCGACCACGTGATCAACTACAATACCGACCGCTTCGAGCACCGGGTGCGACGGCTGACCGGCAAGACCGGCGTGGACGTGGTGTTCGAGCATGTCGGCCCCGACACCTGGAATGGCAGCCTGCTGTCGCTGAAGCGCGGCGGGCGGCTGGTCACCTGCGGCTCGACCACCGGGGTCAGCGCGCAAATGAATCTCTATCAGCTGTTCCAGCAACAGCTCAGGATATTCGGCAGCTTCGGCTGCCGCATGGCCAACATTGCCGATGCGCTGAAGAAAATGGCCGCGGGCACCCGCCCGGTCATCGATACGGAGTTTGACGTGGCGGAATTCGACCGCGGCCTTGAGCGGCTGGAAAGCCGCAAGGTGTTTGGCAAGATCGTCGTGCGCCTCTAGATGCAGGATGGAATCGGGTTGAAACAGGCGCCGCTCATGCCGCAGGCGGAACTCCGCAATGATCGCTCGAGCCGGACCCGGCCGGCGCGGCCACGGGCCGATGATCGCGGATCGGGCGACGGTTCTGCCATCCTTGACGACGGGCACGAGATGCTCGTGCCCGACCATCCTCCGCGTTCCGGTGACCTCGACGCCGGCACCGAAACACTCACGCGTGAGGACGCCGCGACGGATGTAGCACCCCAACGAAAGGCCCGACCCAACCGCAAGAAAAAGAAGAAGAAGAGCAAGCGGCGCAAGGCGTTCGAGTACCGGATGCGCCTGTTCCTCTACCGGGTCCGCGTTGCCATCGAGAATATGCTGTGGTGGCTGGTCGCGCCGGCGGTCTGGCTCGTCTTCAGGTCATTGCGGGCGCTGGGACCGGACCGGGCGAGCAATCTCGGCGGCTGGTTCACGCGGACACTGGGCCCGCTTCTGCCGGTTCACCGCGTGGGGCAGGACAATCTGCGTCACGCCTACCCGGACAAGAGCGAGGCGGAGCGCGAAGCAATCCTGCGAGAGGCGTGGGACAATCTCGGCCGCACGGCCGCCGACTACGCCCATCTCAAGGATCTGTGGGATTTCGATCCCGAGGCGGGGGACGCGGGGCGGATCGACGTGTCGGGGATCGACAATTTCGTGAAGCTGCGCGAGGACGGCAAGCCGGCGATCATCTTCACCGCCCATCTCGGCAACTGGGAGCTGCCGGCAATCTGCGCCTCGCGCCACGGGCTTCCGGTGACGGCGGTCTATCGGGCGCCCAGCAATCCTTATGTCGCCCGTCAGATCGAAAAGATCCGCTCGCGCAACATGGGCAATCTGCTTCAGGCCGGCTCAGGCCAGGCGGTGATCTTCAAGATGGCGTCGGTCCTGGAGCGCGGCGGCCATCTCGGCATTCTCGTCGATCAGCATTTACGGCGCGGCCTGAAGATCCCGTTTTTCGGGCGCACCGCCAGCACCAATCCCTCGCTCGGCCGTCTGGCGCGGCGTTTCGAGTGCCCGGTGCATGGCGTCCGGGTGATCCGGCTGCCCGGCAACCGCTTCCGCCTGGAGCTTACCGACGAGCTCGAGCTGCCGCGCGATCACGAGGGGGCGGTGGACGTCGAAGGGACCATGCGAATGGTCAACGGGATCGTCGAGGGCTGGGTGCGGGAGCATCCGGGCCAGTGGCTGTGGCTGCACCGGCGCTGGCGCTGAGGCGAAGCCGAGCCCGGAGTTCAGGCGGCGAGCAGGCGCTCGACCTCACCTACCAGTTCGCGCAGATGGAACGGCTTGGACAGCACCTTGGCGTTCTTGGGGGCCTCCGAATCGGGGTTCAGGGCGACCGCGGCGAAGCCGGTGATGAACATCACCTTGAGGTCCGGGTCGAGCTCGGTCGCGCGCCGCGCGAGCTCGATTCCATCCATCTCCGGCATGACGATGTCGGTCAAGAGGAGGGTAAAGGGCTCCTCGCACAGGCGGTTATAGGCGCTCAGGCCGTTATCGTAGTCGATCACCTCATACCCCGCCTTCTCGAGCGCCCGCACGAGAAACCGGCGCATGTCGTTATCGTCTTCCGCCAGCAGGATGCGCGTCATTCCGACGTCCCCGATGATGTTTCCGACCATGTGAATGGCAATGACATGAACGCGGCGGCGAGTAAAGATTCTGCCAACCGCGCATGTGCCGGGTCGTTAACGGCGCCGGCTATATGAGGCCGGTGGCGCCGTCCCAGATGAGCTTGAGGGAAACGACGAAGACCGCCGCATAGGTGATCCGGTAGAAGGCCTCGCGCGGGATGATGCGCACCAGCCGCGTGCCGGCAAAGGCGGCCAGGGCGGCCAGCGGGGCAAGGACCAGCGAGGTGGCTAGGTTCGTCGGCGCCAGATGCCCGAGCGCCAGATAGGGCACCACCTTGACGGCGTTGACCGCGGCAAAGAAGGCGACGGCGGTGCCGGCGAACAGTTTCGGGTCGAGGCGCCGCGGCAGCATATACATCTGGAAGGGTGGGCCGCCGGCATGGCTGACGAAGCTGGTAAAGCCCGACAGCGCCCCCCAGAACATGCCCTTGGGCGGATTGTGGTCGGCCGGGGCGGGCTGCCGGCCGGAGCGGAACCAGTGGTCGAGGGTAAAGAGCAGGGCCACGATGCCGACGATGAGCCGTACCGCCTCCTCGGTGACCCAGGCGGCGGTGAGCCATCCGATGGCGATGCCGACGAGGCCGGCCGGAAGCAGGATGCCCAGCGAGCGCCGGTCGAAGCTGCCGCGGAACGAGGCCAGGGCAACCGCATCCATGACCATCAGGATGGGTAGCATGATGCCGGCGGCCTGCAATGGCGGCACGGCCAGCGCCATCAGCGGCACGCCGAGTAGCGCCACGCCCCCGCCAAGGCCGCCCTTGGACAGGCCGACGATGACGACGGCGGGTATTGCCACCGCATAGAAGAAGGGATCGGTGATCATGGCGAGCCGACGGCTTATATCTGCTCAGCGGCAAGGCTGCCACCCTGGATCGGTGGATACCTCGCTTGACCGATGACAGGGTTGCATTGCCGGCCAAGCCATTCAAAATCGGCGGACAACTTGCGCCTCGGGCCGCATGAGCCGGCAGCTTGGGAGGAGGAAATGACGAGCCGCTACCATGAGATCTATGACGGCTGGCAGCGCGATCCGGAGGCCTTCTGGGCGGAGGCGGCGCGCGAGATCGTCTGGCACAAGCCGTGGGACAAGGTCTTCGATCCCGATCAGGGCGTCTACGGGCGCTGGTTCGTCGGGGCGGAATGCAACACCGCCTATAACTGCCTCGACCGCCATGTCCATGCTGGCCGGGCCGGTCAGACCGCGCTGATCTACGACAGCGCGATGACCGGCTCGACGCGCGGCTACACCTATGCCGAGCTCACCGACGAGGTCGCCACACTGGCGGGGGTGCTTGAGGGCCTGGGGATCGGCAAGGGCGATCGGGTCATCATCTACATGCCGATGATCCCGGAGACGGTCTTCGCCATGCTGGCCTGCGCCCGGATCGGGGCAATCCATTCCGTGGTCTTCGGCGGGTTCGCGGCCCGCGAGCTCGCCACCCGGATCGACGATGCCACGCCCAAGGCGATCCTGTCGGCCTCCTGCGGCCTCGAGCCGGGCCGGGTGGTCGCCTACAAGCCCCTTCTCGACGGCGCGATCGACATGGCGGCGCACAAGCCGCAGGCATGCCTCATCTACCAGCGCGAGATGGAACAGGCGCCGCTCGTCGCCGGGCGCGATCTTGACTGGGCCGATACCGTATCGGCGGCGAAGTCTGCCGGACGCAAGGCCGACTGCGTGCCCGTCGCCGCGACCGATCCGCTCTACATCCTCTACACCTCGGGCACGACCGGTCTGCCCAAAGGCGTGGTGCGCGACAATGGCGGCCACATGGTGGCGCTCAAATGGTCGATGAAGGCCATCTTCGGCATCGATCCCGGCGAGCCGTTCTGGACCGCGTCCGATCTCGGCTGGGTCGTCGGCCATTCCTATATCTGCTTTGCCCCGCTGCTGCACGGCGCGACCACGGTGCTCTACGAGGGCAAGCCGGTCGGCACGCCGGATGCCGGCGCTTTCTGGCGCGTCATCGCCGACCACCAGGTCCGGGTCCTGTTCACCGCGCCGACCGCCTTCAGGGCGATCAAGAAGGAGGATCCGCGCGGCGAGCTCATGCGGCAATACGATCTGTCCAAGTTCCATACCCTGTTTCTGGCCGGCGAGCGCTCCGACCCCGACACGCTTGAATGGGCCGAGGAGATGCTGCGCGTGCCGGTCATCGATCATTGGTGGCAGACCGAGACCGGCTGGCCGATCACCGCCAATCCGGCCGGGCTCGGCCTGCTGCCGGTCAAGCACGGCTCGGCCTCAGTGCCGATGCCGGGCTGGGACGTGCGGGTTCTCGACGAGCGGCAGAAGGAAGTCGCCCCCGACGAGCTCGGCGCGATCTGCATCAGGCTGCCGCTGCCGCCCGGCGCGCTGCCCACCTTGTGGAACGCCGACGATCGGTTCACGGAAAGCTATCTCGAGGCGTTTCCGGGCTACTACCAGACCGCCGATGCCGGCTTCAAGGATGTCGACGGCTATGTCAGCATCATGGCGCGCACCGACGACATCATCAATGTCGCCGGCCACCGCCTGTCGACCGGCGGCATGGAGGAGGTGCTGGCCAGCCATCCCGATATTGCCGAATGTGCCGTGGTCGGAATCGCCGATCCGATGAAGGGGCAGATCCCGGCCGGTTTCGTGGTCCTCAAGTCGGGCGTTTCGCGCAATATCGACGAAATCGAGCGCGAGCTCGTGGCGCTGGTGCGCGAGCGGATCGGGCCGGTCGCCGCCTTCAAGCTGGCCATCACGGTGGCACGCCTGCCCAAGACGCGCTCGGGCAAGATTCTGCGCAAGACGATGCGGGCGATTGCCGACGGCGAGGAGTATGGTGTGCCGGCGACGATTGACGACCCGGCGATTCTCGACGAGATCACCGAGGCGCTCAAGGAGCGCGGGCTTGCCGGCGCAGCATGACGGCGCGCTGGTGCAGCGTTTTTGCACCCACAGTGAGGAGGGGACATGAGGTTCGACAACAAGACCGTCATCGTGACCGGCGGCGCCAAGGGGATCGGCCGCGCCTGCGCCGAGCGCTTTGCTGAAGAGGGGGCGCGGGTGGTCATCGCCGATGTCGAGGAAGCTGCCGGCGAGAAGACGGCTGAGGCGCTCGGCGCGCCCGACAAGGCCCGCTTCATCTATTGCGATGTCGGCGAGCGTCTCGACGTGCGCAACATGCTGGCGGAAACCGTGGAGCATTTCGAGCGTGTCGATGTGCTCGTCAACAATGCCGGCATCGTGCACGGCGCGGAATTCCTGGAGCTGGAAGAGGCGGATTTCGACCGGGTGCTGCGCGTCAATCTGAAGGGGGCGTTTCTGGTGGGCCAGGCGGTGGCCCGTCACATGGTCGAACAAGTCGAGGCGGGCGAGGCGCCCGGCACCATCGTCAATATGAGCTCGGTCAACGCCGTCTTCGCGATCGCCAACCAGGTGCCCTATTCGCTGTCCAAGGGCGGCATGGCGCAGCTTACCAAGGTGATGGCCCTGTCGCTGGCGCCGCACGGCATCAGGGTCAATGCTATCGGCCCCGGCTCCATCATGACCGACATCCTGCAGGCGGTGAACAAGGATGCGGCCGCCAAGCAGCGCATTCTCTCGCGCACGCCGATGGGGCGGATCGGCGAGCCCTCGGAGATCGCCTCGATCGCGGCCTTCCTCGCCTCCGACGATGCCAGCTACATGACCGGCCAGACCGTCTATGCCGATGGCGGCCGGCTGCCCCTGAACTATACCGTCGCGGTCAAGGAGGACTGAGGCCGGTTCAAGCCGGCCCGAACCGCGCATCGAGCCGTGGCGGCCCCTCGCAGGTGACCGCGCCGCGCTCGACGAGACTCTCGATATGGGCGAGCACCGAGAGCGCGGCGGCGTTGACAAGGCGCGGATCGAGGCCCTTGTAGATCCGCTCCACGATGTCGGAAATGGCGGTGTCTCCCGCTTCGATACGCCGCAAGATGGCGGCCTCGCGCTGGCGCCGGTGCAGGGCGAGAAGCTGAACGAAGCGCCGCGGGCGCTCGATGGCGCCGCCATGGGCTGGGAGATAGCGCTCGTCCTCGCGCGCCAGGAGCCGGTCCAGCGAGCCCATGTAGTCGGCCATGCTGCCATCGGGCGGCGCCACCACGGTGGTCGACCAGGCCATCACATGGTCGCCCGAGAACAGCGTGCCCGTGCCGGCCAGTTCGAGGCAGATGTGGTTGGCGGTATGGCCCGGCGTATGAACCGCGACGAACCGCCATTCGGCGCCCTCGACGGCGTCGCCGTGGGACAGGGCAATATCGGGCGCGAAATCGACATCCCCTGCCGAATCGAGCGGGCTTGATTCGCCCGGGCGGGGCGGCCGCGCCGGCGTGTGCGGACCATAGGCATAGACCGGCGCGTCGTGCGCTTCGGCGAGCGGTCTGGCGAGCGGCGAGTGGTCGCGATGGGTGTGGGTGACGATAATGGCTGACAGCCTCTGGCCTTCAAGGGCCGCGTCGATCGCCGCGCGGTGTTCGTCGTCGAGGGGGCCCGGATCGATCAGCGCAATGTCGCGCGTGCCGACGAGGAATGTGTTGGTTCCGGTAAAGGTGAACGGGCCCGGATTGGGGGCGACAAGGCGACGTATGCCGGGCGAGACCTCCTCCACTCGGCCGGGTTCGGCCGCGAAGGATCGATCGAAGGGAACGTCGTCGCTCATCTCATGGTCTCCGGCGCGGGGCAGCGGACGTCCAGTAGCGGCTGAACCCCGAGGCATGGCGGGCGATGATGGGCTCGGCGGTTGCCCCAGCCGTCATTGCCGGGCGCCGTCCCGGCCAACCTCGAAAGGCCGGGCAGGGCGTCATCGCCGGACAGGTGTGGATGCCCGCGACACGCGCGGGCATGACGGAAGATGGGATACGCCGCGCCTTGTGTCGCTGAGGTAGGAGATTGATTTGACTGACATTTCTGGATCCCCGCCTGCGCAGGGAGGGGCGGGAAGTGCGGGCGCCCCGATCGGGCATGGCAACCGCGCGAGCTGTGGAGCCGCAGCGGTCGGGACAGCGGCCTATTGATAGCCTGCCGATGTCCCATCGGTGCCCGCAAGCTCGCCGGGCTCGATCCGGTAGGTCGTCGAGCAGAACTCGCAGGTGACCACGACCTTGCCATCCTCTTCCATGTCCTTCTGCTCGTCGAACGAGAACTGCGAGAGCATGGCGATGATCCGCTCGCGCGAGCAGCGGCAGTCCTCCTTGACGTCGATGGGCTCGAAGACCCGTACGCCGCGCTCGTGATAGAGCCGGATCAGCAACTCGCCGAGGGCAATGGAGGGGTCGATCAGCTCGTGCTTCTCGACCGTCTCAAGCAGCATTCGCGCCTCGGTCCATTCGTCGGCCTCGTCCGGCGCGCTGTCGTCGTGCGACCCGTCGCCGGGGTCGAGGTCGCGGCGCCGCGCCGGCCCCGCTTCCGGCAGATGCTGGATGACGATTCCCCCGGCACGCCAATGCAATCCCTGTTCGCCGCCCTTGAAGGCGCGGGCGGCGGCGAGGCGGACACAGGTGGGGATCTGCTCGGATTGCCGGAAATAAAGATGCGCGGTGTCCTCCAGCGAGCGGCCATCGAGCGGCACGACGCCCTGGTAGCGGCTCGAAGGGCCGCCCTGATCCACCGTCATGGCGAGATGGCCGTCACCCAAGAGGCTCTCGCTCGCGGCACCGGCATCCTCGCCGAGCCCCGCCACCCGCTCGGCATCGAAGCTGGCGTAAGCCCGGATACGATCGGGCATGGCGAAGTCGACCACCATGAACCCGACCGGCCCGTCCGAATGGGTCTGCAGGATGAAGCGCCCCGCCACCTTCAGCGACGTGCCGAGCAGGACGGTCAGGGTCATGGCTTCGGCCAGCAGCCCGGCGACCGATGCGGGATAGTCGTGCCGCGCCAGGATGCCGTCGACGGCCGGCCCCAGCCGCGCCACGCGCCCGCGCACGTCGAGGCCCTCGACGGAAAAGGGCAGGACGAGGTCGTCCGCCCGGACGTCGAGAACGGCGGGAGACGGGCCGTCACGTGCCATCAGCGCCCGCCTGTTGCGAGGCACCAGGCCAGAATGCCCTTCTGGGCGTGCAGCCGGTTCTCCGCCTCGTCGAACACCACCGAATGCGGCCCGTCCATGACCGAATCGGTGACCTCCTCGCCGCGATGGGCGGGCAGGCAGTGCATGAACAGCGCATCGGGCGCGGCGGCGCCCATCAGCGCGTCGTTGACCTGGTAGGGCTTGAGGAGATTGTGGCGGTGCTGACGCTGTCCGTCGCCCATCGAAACCCAGGTATCGGTGACGATGCAATCCGCGCCCTGCACGGCCTCGAAGGGGTCCTTGGTCACGGTCACGTCGGCGCCCTCGCGCTTGACGAACTCCATCAGTGCCTTGCGCGGGCGGAAATCTTCCGGGCAGGCAATGCGCAGGGTGAAATCAAAGCGGGCCGCCGCGTGAATCCAGGAGGCGGTGACGTTGTTGGAATCGCCGCTCCACGCAACAGTGCGCCCGGCAATCGGCCCGCGCTTTTCCTCGAAGGTCATCACATCGGCCATCACTTGGCAGGGATGCGACAGTCGCGTCAGCCCGTTGATGACCGGTACCGTGGCGTGCCGGGCGAGCTCGGCTAGCGCCTTGTGGTCGAGGATGCGGATCATGACCGCGTCTACATAGCGCGATAGAACGCGCGCGGTATCGGCGATGGTCTCCCCGCGGCCGAGCTGCATCTCCGAGCCGGTGAGGAAGATCGCCTCGCC
>SKQW01000327.1 GCA_007118805.1 Rhodobiaceae bacterium
GCATCCCCGAGGCGGCCCGGCCATTCGCGCGGGTCGTTGCCGCCGCCTTCGACGGCTATCTTGCGCCGGCCGCCGACCGTCATTCTGCCGCCGTCTAGCCCGCACGGTTCCTGCTGGCATCAGCACTATGCTCTCTGGACAGCGTCCGGCGCCACGCTTGCCAGCTTCCCCGGCCTGTCCTATAAGCGCCGCGCGCGTGCCCGTCCGCACCCCTGGAGGAGACGGGCGAAGTCGCGCCGGCCGTCGCGCCGGTGCGCGATTTTCAAGGAGACCTGACATGGCAACAGCCGTTCCGCTCAAGGCGACGGCGCGCGAACGGGTTGGCAAGGGGGCCGCCCGTGCCGAGCGTCGCGCCGGACGAGTCCCCGCCGTGATCTACGGCGACAAGAAGCCCGCACAGCCGATCGCGCTCGACCACAGCGACGTGATCCAGCAGCTCAATACCGGCCACTTCCTGACCACGGTCTACGAGATCACCGTAGGCGGCGGCAAGAACCGCGTCCTGCCGCGCGACGTACAGTTCGATCCCGTCAGGGACCTGCCGACCCACATCGACTTCCTGCGCCTGGCGGCCGGCTCAACCATCGACGTGTCGGTTCCCGTGTCCTTCATCAACGAGGACGACTCGCCGGGCATCAGGCGAGGCGGCGTTCTCAACGTGGTGCGCTACGAGGTCGAGCTGACCTGCCCGGCGGACGCCATTCCCGACGAGATCGTCGCCGATCTGACCGGCCTCGATCTCGGCGACTCGCTGCACATCTCGTCGATCACGCTGCCCGCGGGGACCGTGCCCACGATCTCCGATCGCGATTTCACGGTGGCCACCATTGCGGCGCCAGCCGGCCTCCAGAGCGAGGAAGAGGAAGAAGCCGAGGCCGCCGAGGCTGCCGAAGCTGCGGAGGAAGCCGCGGCAGAGGCCGAGGAGGCTGGAGAATCCGGGGAAGCCGAGGAGGAGTAGACCTCCTTGGCCGCCGCCGACTCCGACCGGACCGTTCTGCTGGTCGGCCTCGGAAATCCGGGGCCGCGCTACGCCCGCAATCGCCATAATGTCGGCTTCATGGCGCTCGATGCGATTGCCGAGCTGCATCGGCTGCCGGTCTGGCGCTCGCGCTTCCAAGGGCAGGTGAGCGAAGGACGCCTCGGTGCCGGCCGGGCGCTCCTGCTCAAGCCGATGACCTACATGAACGAGTCGGGCCGGGCGGTAGGTGCGGCCATGCGATGGCTCAGGATCGCGCCGGCCAACGTCGTGGTGTTCTATGACGAGATCGACCTCGCCCCCGGCAAGGTCAGGGTCAAGGCCGGGGGTGGCACAGCCGGCCACAACGGCATTCGCTCGGTCGCGGCGCATATCGGCCCGGACTTCCGGCGGGTACGGCTCGGCGTCGGGCATCCCGGCCACCGCGACGCGGTGCAGCGCCATGTGCTCTCGGATTTCGCCAAGGCCGACAGCGTCTGGCTGGGGCCGCTGCTGGCCGCCATCGCCGACAACGCGCAGATGCTGGTTGCCGGCGACGATCCCGGCTTCATGAACCGGGTGGCGGTGGCGCTGCAAGCCGGCAACAAGGAACGGGCGGCGCCGGCGCGCGACGCCGGCACGAGGGGTTGAGACCAAGCAATGGGATTTCGATGCGGTATCGTCGGCCTGCCGAATGTCGGCAAGTCGACCCTGTTCAACGCGCTCACCGAGACGGCGGCGGCGCAGGCCGAGAACTATCCCTTCTGCACCATAGATCCCAATGTCGGCGAGGTCGGCGTGCCCGACCCGCGGCTGACGGAGATAGGACGGATGGCAGGATCGAAGGAGATTGTCCCGACTCGGCTGACCTTCGTCGACATTGCCGGGCTGGTGCGCGGCGCCTCGGAGGGCGAAGGGCTCGGCAACCAGTTCCTCGCCCATATCCGCGAAGTCGATGCCATCGCCTTCGTCCTGCGCTGCTTCGAGGATGACGACATTGCCCATGTCGAGGGCCGGGTCGATCCCATCGCCGATGCCGAGACCATCGAGACCGAGCTGATGCTCGCCGACCTGGAAAGCCTCGAAAAGCGCATCTTGCCGCTGGAAAAGCGCATCCGGGGCGGCGACCGCGAGGCGAAGAAGACGCTGGCGCTGGTCGAGGGGGCTCTGGCCCTCTTGCGTGACGGCAAGCCGGCGCGGCTGGCCTATGTGCCGGAGGAGGACAAGGCCGCCTTCCGGGCCCTCAACCTGTTGACCTCCAAGCGCGTGCTGTATGTCTGCAATGTTGACGAGGGGTCCGCGGCGACGGGTAATGCCTACTCCCGGCGGGTGGAGGAACGGGTGGCCGAACAGGAGACCGGGCCAGGACAGCCCAAGCCGCCAGGCGTCGTCGTGATCTCCGCGAAGATCGAGGCCGAGCTCGCCCTGCTCGAACCGGCAGAGCGCGCCGAATATCTTGAGACGCTGGGCCTGGCTGAGCCGGGCCTTCACCGGCTCATACGGGCCGGCTATGAACTGCTCGACCTTGTCACCTACTTTACCGCCGGCCCCAAGGAGGCCCGTGCCTGGACGGTTCCGCGCGGCACGCGCGCGCCGCAGGCTGCCGGCGTCATTCATACCGACTTCGAGCGCGGTTTCATCCGCGCCGAGGTGATCGATTGCGAGGAGTTCGTGGCCCTGGGCGGGGAAGCCGGCGCCAAGGAGGCGGGCAGGATGCGCCTCGAAGGAAAGGACTATGTCGTTACCGACGGCGACGTCATACATTTCCGCTTCGCTGCCTGACCGGGGAGAAGGGGAGAAGGCTGATGGCGGAGCCGCGCATCTGGTTTGAAGATCTCATCCCCGGCGAGGAATACGTTCTTGGCTCGATGACGCTCAGCGAGGCGGACATCGTCGCCTTCGCCAGCGCCTGGGATCCTCAGCCGATGCATCTGGGCCGCGCGGCGGCGGGCGAGACCTTTCTCGGCGAGTTCACCGCGAGCGGCTGGCATACGTGCTGCGTCCTGATGCGCCTGATGTGCGACGGGTTTCTGTGCGACGCCGCGAGCATGGGCGCGGCGAGCATTGAGGAGGTCCGCTGGCTCCAACCGGTGCACCCGGGCGATACCCTGACCGGCAAGCGAACCGTTCTGGAGGCCCGTCGCTCCAGGAGCCGGTCCGACCGGGGCATTGTGCGGTGCCGTTACGTGCTGGAGAATCAGCACGGCGAGACCGTGTTGGTGGCCACCTTCCCGGCCTTCTACGGATGCCGGACGAGTGCGGAGGTCGCGTCGTGAGGTTCTTCGAGGATATCCAGGTCGGGGAGGAGACCGACCTCGGCGCCCATCGCTTCACGCGGGAGGAGATCGTCGCATTTGCCGCGCAATGGGACCCGCAGGGCTTCCATCTCGAAGACGACGCTGCCGAGCGGGGCCCGTTCGGCGCGTTGACGGCCAGCGGATGGCACACCGCCTGTGTGTGGATGCGTCTTTATGTTGACCGGCTCCTGGCCAGCCGAGCTGCACGCGAAGACGCCGGACAGCCGGTTCCGCGGTTCGGCGCGTCGCCGGGGTTTCGCGATCTGGAGTGGCGCCGCCCGGTTTATGTCGATGATACGCTGTCCTTCTCCAGCCGCGTTGTCGACAAGCGCCTGTTGAACTCCCAACCCGAGTGGGGGCTGGTGATCAGCCGCAATGAGGGCATCAACCAGCGCGGCGAGCTGGCCTACGCCTTTACCGGTCAGGTCTTCGTCGAACGGCGCCAAGGCGCCACTTCCGCCGGCTGAACCGATATCAACGCTTCCGGCCTTCGCGGTCGAGCGCTTCCGGATAGAGCGAGATCAGGCCGTGATGGCTGGCCTCGCAGATCCCGCGCTCGGTGATCAGGCCGCTCACCAGCCGCGCCGGCGTGACGTCGAAGGCGGGATTGGCGGCGGCGCTGCCCGGCGCCGAAATGTCGACCGAAACCACCTCTCCGGATGCGGTGCGGCCGTTGAGGCGGGTGACCTCCTCCGAGTGACGCTCCTCGATCGGAATCTCGAACCCGCTCTCGATCGACCAATCGATCGTCGAGCCCGGCAGGGCGACGTAGAACGGAACGCCGGTGTCGCGGGCGGCCAGCGCCTTGAGGTAGGTGCCGATCTTGTTGGCCACGTCGCCATTGGCCGCTGTCCGGTCCGTGCCGACGATGCACAGATCAACTTCGCCGAGCTGCATCAGGTGTCCGCCGGCATTGTCGGCGATAATTGTGTGGGGCACGTCGTGCCCGCCGAGTTCGAAGGCGGTCAGCGCCGCGCCCTGGTTGCGCGGCCTGGTCTCGTCGACCCAGACATGAACGTCGAGCCCTTCGTCATGGGCCATGTAGATCGGCGCCAGTGCCGTGCCCCAATCCACGGTGGCCAGCCACCCCGCATTGCAATGGGTCAACACATTGACGCGGTCGCCCCCCTTGCGTTCGGCGTGGCGGCGGATCAGCTTGAGCCCCTGCTCGCCGATGGCGCGGCAGGTCGCGACATCCTCGTCACAAAGCTCCGCCGCCCGCGAATAGGCGACGGCGACACGTTCGTCGCGCTGACGCTTGCCGAGCGCCGTGGACATCTCGTCAAGCGCCCAGCGCAGATTCACCGCCGTTGGGCGGGTGGCGGCAAGGGTTTCCACGGCGCGCTCCAGCGCGGCGTCGGACGCATCCTCGCGCATGGCCAGGCAGATGCCGTAAGCGGCGGTCGCTCCGATCAGCGGCGCCCCACGAACGATCATGTTGCGGATCGCGCGGGCGGCATCGTCCATCGACGTCAGCTCGACGGTCTCGAAGGCGAAAGGCAGCTTGGTCTGATCGATGACGTGAACGCTGCGGCCATCCTCGCCGACCCAGATGGTGCGATAGTGAACTCCGTCGATCTTCATGGTGTCATTGTGCCGTCTACGCCGCCTTGGCGCTACCCATCGCCGCTTGATGCGGCTCAGCTCGGCCCGGTTTCGCCCCTTGCACTCCAGTAGCGGCTGGATAAGGCTCTTGATGGCTCAAGAATCGCGGGAGGCAACACGTATGTCCAATCAGACACCTGTCACCGTTACCGATGTCGAGATCCCGTTCTGGCGGCTGGTCGTCATCTTCATCAAATTCGGCCTTGCTGCGATCCCGGCCGCAATCATCGTGTCGATCGTGGTGTCGCTCGTCCTGGCCGCGGTCACCGGCCTGTTCGGCGGGATGGGCATGATGATGCGGGGCTGGCCGCCGATGTGACGTGCCGGGCCGTATCGAAAGAGGCCGCGGCACCGTATACCGGTTCGGGGTATCCACGACCTCAAGGCAGCGGCTCAGCTCAGGCAGCGCCGGACTCGGCTTCAAGGCTGCGAAGCATGCCCGCGAAGAGGACCGTTGCGGTGATCAGAAGGGCGAGCCCGCCCGGCACCCACATGATGAGCCCGCCGAGCTGCTGGTCCTGGAGCGGCGACAGGCCCCATGACCAGGTGGTGGTAGCATGGCTGTCGAAATAGGGCTGTGCGGAGAATGTCAGAACGGCCCCGAGGAGCCCCATCTGCATGGAGGTGGCCAGCGCGCCGAGCGAACCGCGCAACCTTGCCGCCGCCTCGACGTCCAGCAGCGCCTTCCACAGAACGAGAGCACTGGCAAAAAGCGACAGATGCATGAGCCAGTAGATGCCGTCGCTGGACAGCGTCGCTTCATAGGGCGCCGGCATGTGCCACAGCCACAAGAGGGCGGCGAAAGAAATCGCGCCCCCGGTCAGCCCACCAGCTGGCAAGGCCGCCGAAAGCCGCGCGGCGATTGCGCCAAAGCGCGGCCATGCCGCGGCGAGCAGCATCTCCGGGCGGCCCAGGATCAGCAGCGGCGCCGCCGCCAGCGTCAGCACCATGTGCTGACCCACCCGAGCCGAGAACAGCGCGACGGTAAGATTGCAGATCGGCGAGACCAGCATGGCTGCGAGGACAACCCATCCGCCGGCGAAACATCGCATGCGCCAGACCTCGAGCCCCAGCTCGCGCCCGAACCGTCGCGCGCCCCAGCCATAGGCAATCCCCAGCGCGCCCAGTGCCGCGATCAGAACCGGATCGAGGTTCCAATTCTGCCACAACTCGCCCGGCACCGGCGGCACGCCGCAATAGGGGACGTATTCGCTTGTTGACATGGGAAGCCTCGCACTCCGGCAGTCATGGCGCCAAACGCAACAGGGGCCGCCCGCGTTCCCAATCGCGGACGCTAAGCAGACATGCGGAGTCTGCCCATGGCCCGGCGGGCTGGCAAGGGTTACAAATCGGGGCACGCACCCCACCAACGAGAACGAGACGGTGCGCAGGACGGCCCCGTCGCTAGGCGCCTCCATAAGGAATTTGCCGGACCATGGACCAGTCAGTTGCGGATAGGACAGAGAACCGGGTAATCCACGATCTGGTCGACCGCATTCAGGCGCGCCGGCCGTTGCGGGCGTGGTCGCTCATCGTGACCATCTACGGCGATGCGGTGGTGCCGCGCGGCGGCTCGCTTTGGCTCGGCAGCCTGCTCGACATGATGGCGGCGTTCTCCATCGGCGGCGGGGTCGTCCGCACTGCGATGTCGCGGCTCGCCAAGGATGGCTGGATCGAACGTCGCCGTCTCGGCCGCCAGAGTTACTATCGCCTGTCCGCCGGGCGCGAACGGGAGTTCACGGCCGCCGCTCGGCAGATCTATGCGGCCGGCCCACCCGCCTGGGACGGACGCTGGACGGTCGCCCTCCTGCCCGAGCCGGCCGGTGCCGCCCGACAGGCCAAGCGCGCCGAGATGGAGCGTATCGGCTTTGCCCCGTTCGCGCCCAATGTGCTGCTTCGCCCGTCGATTACCGGCGAGCCCGCGCCACAAAGCGACGCCTTCCTGCTCGACGCCCTTGACGATGACCGCACTGAGGGGCGCCGCCTCGCCGCAACGCTTTGGCCATTGGATGAGCTGGCCTTGCGCTACCGGCGCTTCCTGGCGTGGTTCGATCCAGTGCTGCAGGAGATCGGCACGGCGCCGCCAAGCGACCTGGGCGCCTTTGTCGTAAGGATCGCGCTAACCCACGAATATCGCCGCCTTGTCCTGCACGACCCTGCCTTGCCCGCCGAGCTCCTGCCGGAGGACTGGCCGGGCACCATCGCACGAGCCCTTGCCCGGTCGATCTACACCCGTGTCCTTGAGCCGTCCGAGCGCTGGCTCGACGACCATGCCAAGAACGAGAACGGCTCGCTCCCCCCGCCGGACCCCGGCCTGTTCCAGCGTTTCGGTGGCATCGGCGGCCCCACAGTGTAAGCGCACGACTTGATATGTTACGAAATTATTGAATTCATCCTAATTTGGTGACATATACCTGCGATGGGACCGTCTCCGCCATGAGGAGAAACCACGCATGTATTCGCAGGGCTTGAACAAGGATGTCTCGCCGGGAACCGGCCAGGAGGCCGCGGCGGAGCTCGAGGCGTTCCAGCGCCGCGTCGACGCCGAGGACAAGATCGAGCCCAATGACTGGATGCCGGAGGCTTATCGCCGCACGCTGACGCGGCAGATCTCCCAGCACGCCCATTCCGAGATCATCGGCATGCAGCCCGAGGGCAACTGGGTGACGCGGGCCCCCACCCTCAAGCGCAAATGCCAGCTCATCGCCAAGATTCAGGACGAAGCCGGCCACGGGCTATATCTTTACTCCGCCGCCGAGACGCTGGGCATGGCGCGCGCCGAGATGCTCGATCAGCTCCATACGGGCAAGGCCAAATACTCCTCGATCTTCAACTATCCGACGCTGAGCTGGGCCGATATCGGCGCCATTGGCTGGCTGGTGGACGGGGCGGCTATCATGAATCAGATCCCGCTGTGCCGCTGCTCCTACGGGCCCTATGCGCGGGCGATGATCCGCATCTGCAAGGAGGAGAGCTTTCACCAGCGCCAGGGCTACGAGATCATGCTCACTCTGGCCCGCGGAACGCCCGAGCAGAAGGCGATGGCGCAGGATGCGCTGAACCGGTGGTGGTGGCCCTCGCTGATGATGTTCGGCCCGCCGGATGGCGATTCCAAGCATACCGCCCAATCGATGGCCTGGAAGATCAAGCGCTTCACCAATGACGGGCTGCGTCAGAAGTTCATCGACGCCACCGTGCCCCAGGGCCACTACCTGGGGCTGGCGTTTCCCGATCCGGAGCTGAAATTCAACGAAGAGACGGGCCATTGGGAGATCGGCCCGATCGACTGGGACGAATTCCAGCGCGTCCTCAGAGGGGAGGGGCCGTGCAACCAGCAGCGGCTCGCGCGACGCCGCAAGGCGCACGAAGAAGGCGCCTGGGTGCGCGCGGCCGCGCTGGCTCATGCCGAGAAGCGCCGCGCGCGGGCGGCGAAGAAGCAGGCGGCATAGGGAGGCCCTGGGGATGACGGAGAAGGACTGGCCGCTCTACGAGGTGTTCATCCGGGCGCGCAACGGGCTCGCCCATCGTCACGTCGGCAGCCTCCATGCGGTCGATGCCGAGATGGCGCTGCAGAACGCGCGCGACGTCTATACCCGGCTGGGCGATGCTGCCAGCATCTGGGTGGTGCCGTCGGCGGCGATCACCGCCTCCGATCCGGCCAGGAAGGAGGAGATGTTCGAGCCGACCGCCACCAAGATCTATCGGCATCCGACCTTCTACGAGGTGCCGGACGAAGTCGGCAATATGTGAGGCGGGCAATGGCGCGACACGGCACGCACCACTTCAATTACGTGCTCAGGCTGGCCGACAGCCCGTGCATTCTGGGCCAGCGGCTTACCGAATGGACCGCCAATGCGCCGGCCATCGAGGAGGATATCGCGCTGGCCAACATCGCGCTCGACTGTTTCGGCCAGGCGCGGGCCCTCTATGGCCATGCGGCCCATCTGGGCGGCCGCAGCGAGGACGATCTCGCCTTTCTGCGCGACGCCCCGGACTTCCGGAACCATCTCATTGTCGAGCAGCCCAACGGCGATTTCGCCCACACCATGATGCGCCAATTGCTCTATTCGGCATTCATGGAGCCCTATTACGAGGCGCTCGCCGCTTCCCGGGACGAAACGCTGGCCGGGATCGCCGCCAAGGCGGTCAAGGAGGTGACCTATCATGTGCGCCACAGTGCCGAGTGGGTGATCCGGCTCGGCGACGGCACCGAATACAGTCACCAACGGGCGCAGGCGGCGTTGGACGAATTGTGGATGTACACTGGCGAGATGTTCGAGCGAGACAGTCTCGACGCGGCGATGATCGCCGCCGGCATCGGGGTCGATGCCGCCGCCCTCAAGCCGCGGTGGGACGAAACACTGGATGAAATACTCGCACAAGCGACGCTGACACGTCCCGCCGATGGCTGGATGATCTCCGGCGGCCGGACCGGGACCCATACCGAGCATCTCGGCCATATGCTGAGCGAGATGCAATTCCTCCAGCGCGCCTATCCGGGGGCGCAGTGGTGACGGCGATGATCGCGCGCGCGGCCGAGAATGCCGCCGAGAATGCCCAAGGCGAGCACGACCGGCAGCTCGTGGACGCGCGGGCGGCGCTGGAGGGGGTGTGCGATCCGGAGATTCCGGCGTTGACGATTGGCGATATCGGCATTCTGCGCGATGTGCGTCGCGATGCGGCGGGCCGCGTCGAGGTGGTGATCACGCCGACCTATTCGGGCTGCCCGGCGATGGGCGTGATCGAATTCGAGATCCGCGCCGCGCTCGATGCCACCGGCCTTGAAGATGCCCGCATCTCGACGGTCTATTCGCCGGCCTGGACCACCGACTGGATCACCGAACGGGGGCGGCAGCGGCTTCTCGAAGCGGGGATCGCGCCGCCGGCGCAATCGACCGGCAACAAGCGCGCCCTGTTCGGCGAGGTGGTGGTGCGCTGCCCGCGCTGCGACAGCGAGGATACCGAGCGGGTTAGCGAGTTCGGCGCCACCGCCTGCAAGGCGCTCTATCGCTGCCGCGCCTGCGCCGAACCGTTCGAATATTTCAAGTGCATCTGATCGGGCGAGACCGGGCGAGCTGACCATGCGCGACTTCCATCGACTGACGGTATCGGATGTGCGCCGGGAGACGCCGGATGCCGTCTCCATCGCCTTTGCGGTCCCCGAGGACCTGCGCGCGGCGTTCGGCTTCGAGCCAGGCCAGCATCTGACCGTGCGCGCCGACATCGACGGCGCCGAGGTGCGCCGCACCTATTCGATCTGCCGGGCGCCGGACGAGGGCGAGATGCGGGTCGCGATACGCCGCCAGGAGGGCGGCGCCTTCAGCTCTTTCGCCAGCGATAGGCTGGAGCCGGGCATGGCGCTCGACGTCATGCCGCCCTCGGGGCGCTTCACCCTTCCACCGGAAGAGGGCCCGCGGCATGTGGTGGCCTTCGCCGCCGGCAGCGGCATCACGCCGATCATGGCCATAGTGCGCACCCTGCTGGCACGCGAGCCGGACAGCCGCTTCACCCTGTTCTACGGTAATCGGGCGACCTCCAGCATCCTGTTCCGCGACGAGCTGGAGGACCTCAAGGACAGGTATCTCGGCCGCTTCCGGATCTTTCATTTCCTGACCCGCGAGCCGGATGCCGATGTGCCGCTCTTCGCGGGGCGGCTCGACGGGGACAAGGTCAAGGCGCTGGCAACGCGTCTCGTCGACATCGCCGATGTCGATGCGTTCTTCCTGTGCGGGCCCGGTAGCATGATCGCCGATGCGCGCCAGGCGCTGAAGGAGCTCGGCATCGATCGCAAACGCATCCGTTCGGAGCATTTCGTCCCCGTCGACGGGGCCACCGGCCTGCCGCTGCGCCCCGCTCCGACGCCGCCCAAAGCCAATGGCGAGGCCGTGTCGGCGGCCATTGCCGAGATCGAGGTGATCCGGGACGGGGCGCGGCAGAGCTTTGCCTTTCCCGCCGACGCGCCCGGCGTGATCGATGCGGCGCTCGCCGCCGGCATCACCCTTCCTTATTCCTGCAAGGGCGGTATGTGCTGCACCTGCCGGGCCAAGGTGCTGGAAGGTGAGGCCGAGATGGCGCGCAATTACTCGCTGGAGCCCTGGGAGCTGGAGGAGGGGTATGTTCTGTCCTGCCAGGCGCGGCCCACCTCGGCGAAGCTCGTCCTCGACTACGACCAGGTCTGACCGCGCCCGCGCGGGCATGATGGAGGAGGCAGCGCTGTTCGCTTCGCTCGCATAGGTCGTGGGGGCACCGCAGCACTGGATTGCCCGCTTTCGCGGGAATGAGCGAGCGGGGCCGGCCGTTTCCCAACCTTCGCTCATGCCCGCGCAGGGCGTCCAGTTCCAACGTCCCTGCCATCTCGGGGATCAGCGGCGAGCTGAGGCGCGTCGATCTGAACGGAATCCGCGCTAACCGGTGCGCACATACATGCGCAGGCCGATCTCGTCCATTTCCTGCTGGCCGCGCCGGTCCTCGCTCTTGCGTTCTGCCTCCTGGCTGCGTTCCTGAAGCAGCTCGATCTTCTTGAGCTCGTCATAGGCTTCGGCCAGCTCGGCTTGGGCGTCATCGAGCTGCTGCTTCAGGTTCTCGGCCGACTGGCGCAAATTGTCCCGGCGCGTCATCGCCGCCTTGGCGAAGGTCGGATAGGCAAAATGCGTCACGTCGGTGATGCCGGCCCGCTCCTCTTCCTCCAAAATCTGCCGGTCGAGCTCGGCCGCCATCTGTTCGAAATCGGCCATCATTGTCTCGATCTGGGTCACTTGTCGGCGCTTCTCGTCGACCTGGAACCGCCTTAGGCGGATGAGACTGTCACGCGACTTCATCGATCCGGTGCTCCCAATTCATCACGCCGCATCTTTGCCCTCGTGAAGCACGATCCGTGCCAGCTGCTGATAGGCATCATCGATCGTGGTCACCTCGTCCTTGCCCTGGGCGAGAAACGCCTCGAGCGCCTCATTGCGTTCAATCGCTTCATCGACCGCCGGGTCGCTGCCCCGCCGATAGGCACCGAGCCGAATCAGTTCTTCCATGTCCGCATAGGTCGCCATCAGCTTGCGCGCCTTGTGGATGGCCGGAAGAAATGCCGGGTCGGCCGATCTGGGCATGGTACGCGAGACCGATTTCGAAATGCTTATCGCGGGAAAGCGGCCCCGTTCGGCGACCGCGCGCTCCATCACGATATGGCCATCGACGATCGCCCGGACGGCGTCGGAGATCGGCTCGTTGTGATCGTCGCCCTCGACCAGAACGGTGAACAGCCCGGTGATCGCGCCGCCGCAGGCGCCGGGCCCGGCCCGTTCGAGCAGGCGCGGCAGCTCGGTGAACACGGTGGGTGTGTAGCCCTTCGCGGTGGGCGGCTCACCGCCGGCAAGCCCGATTTCGCGCTGCGCCATGGCAAAGCGCGTCAAGGAATCGATGAGACACAGCACATTGCCGCCGCCGTACCGGAAATGCTCGGCCAGCGACATGGTCAACCAGGCCGCCTGGCGGCGCATCAGGGCGGTTTCGTCCGACGTGGCGACCACGACGACGGAGCGCTTCAGCCCCTCCGGCCCGAGGTCGTCCTCCAGGAACTCCTGCACCTCGCGGCCGCGCTCGCCGATCAGGCCGATCACCGAAACGTCGGCCTTTGCATTGCGCGCCAGCATGGAGAACAGCACCGACTTGCCCACGCCGGACCCGGCGAAGATGCCCATGCGCTGGCCCTGGCAGCAGGTCAGAAAGGTGTTGATGGCCCGCACCCCGAGGTCGATCGGCGGCCCCAGGCGGACGCGCTCATGGGCCGGCGGCGGCGCGGCTCGCAGCGGACGCGCGAGCGGCCCGGAGGCAAGCGGTCCCTTTCCGTCGATCGGCTCCCCGCGCGCATTGACCACCCGGCCAAGCCAGGCGCGACTGGGATGGATGACCGCCTCCGCTGCCTCGATGACCGCGCGCGCGCCCATCCGCACACCCTCGAGATGGGAGAATGGCATGCAGATCGCGCGTTCGTCCCGGAACCCGACCACCTCACATGGGATGGTGACGTCCGCGCCCGACTCGATGCGAATACGGGAGCCGATGCGCATGGCATGAACCGGCCCGGCGACCTCTACCAGCAGGCCTTGGACGGCAACCACGCGGCCGAAGCATTCCACGGCTGGCAGCGCCAGGATCTCCTCCGTCAGTGCCCGCAAGCCGATCCTCCTTGGTGGTGCGCGTAACGATTCGTTTACGGCTCCCGTCAATACTCGGTCAGAACCTATTAAGGGGCCGTAAACCAAGCGGCTTCCTCGGGAAGGGTAAAGGAATGGGAGTTCGCCGAGTCGGTTAGCCGAGGTTCTTGATCCGGCGCGA
The DNA here is from genome assembly GCA_007118805.1 of Rhodobiaceae bacterium. GTDB lineage: Bacteria > Pseudomonadota > Alphaproteobacteria > Rhizobiales > Tepidamorphaceae > SKQW01. Next base: position 13,186 of record SKQW01000327.1, read on the forward strand.
GAGGCTGGGGGTAGCGAGTCCTGTCGGTTCTGCAAGCGCTTCGCGGTTGCCGTCCCACGCAAATTCATCGGGTGCGGTTGACCGGAATGAGCATTTGTTAACCATTGAGGTTTACAATTCCGATTCGCGAGGACCAGTCGGTGACCTGTCGAGCGCCGCTGGATTTAAACCAGCGGCGCCATGCCCAGAAGAGGCATATGGAAGGGGTTTGGCATGCGAGTTTTGCTGATCGAGGACGATGGCGCGACCGCACAAAGCATCCAGCTGATGCTCAAGTCGGAAAACTTCAACGTCTACACGACCGATCTCGGTGAAGAAGGCATCGATCTCGGCAAACTCTATGACTACGATATCATCCTTCTGGATCTAAACCTTCCCGACGTCAGCGGATACGAGGTCCTCAAGACCCTGCGCGTTGCCAAGGTCAAGACGCCGGTGCTCATCCTGTCGGGCCTGGCCGGCACCGAGGATAAGGTGCGCGGCCTCGGCTTCGGCGCCGACGACTACATGACCAAGCCGTTCCACAAGGACGAATTGGTCGCGCGCATCCAGGCCATCGTCCGCCGCTCCAAGGGCCACGCCGAATCGATCATCGAGACCGGCGATCTCAAGGTGAATCTCGATACCAAGACCGTCGATGTCGGCGGACAGCGGGTGCATCTGACCGGCAAGGAATATCAGATGCTCGAGCTGCTCAGCCTGCGCAAGGGCTCCACCCTGACCAAGGAAATGTTCCTCAACCACCTCTATGGCGGCATGGACGAGCCGGAGCTCAAGATCATCGACGTGTTCATCTGCAAACTGCGCAAGAAGCTGTCGGCGGCGACCGGCGGCAAGAACTACATCGAGACGGTGTGGGGGCGCGGATACGTCCTGCGCGACCCGGAGCCCGAGCAGGCGTTGTCGGCCTGACCTGGCCGCGCGGCCTTCCATAAAAGGACACTCTGCCACAGCAAGAGCCCCGGCCAAGGCGCGGGGGCAGACCGTCGTCCCAGCCAGCGCTCCGGTCAGCGCGTGGTGGGCGCGCCTCACACCGGCGCGATGCGGCGGGGACTTCCTGCCCGGTTCACAGAACTCCCGATTCCTGCAGCTTTGCTTCGACGATCTCGCGATCGAACGGCTTCATGATGTATTCGTCGGCGCCGGCATTGAGGGCGCGCGCGATCTGCGCGACATCGTTCTCCGTCGTGCAGAACACCACCTTGGGCACGTCGCCGCCCGCCATTGTGCGCAGCTCCCGCAGGAAGGTGTAGCCGTCCATCACCGGCATGTTCCAGTCGAGCAGGATCATCTCGGGCATCCGCTCGCGGCACGCCGCCATGGCCTTCTCGCCATTCTCCGCTTCCGCCACCTCAAAGCCCAACTCCTCGAGGATGCGGCGCGCTACCTTGCGAATGACGCTCGAGTCGTCCACCAGAAGACAATATTTCATCACGGCACTCTCGCTATCGGACCGAGTCAACCGATACTCTAGCCCACATCACCTTCCGAAAGGTTACGCTCCGGGCTTTTCCGCAATTAGAACTTGCAGGATGCTGCGACGAGCGCCAGCGGTGGCCGGCGGGCGCGGCACCCGCAGGCGGTGCGGCCCGGAAATCCGCCGTCCAGCCCGCTTCGTTTCCCCGCACCTAGCAATGCGAAAAACCGCGCCCGGTCGTTGACCCCCCCTTTTCTTTCATGCTCAATTCGCGTTACCCAATCCGCGCATAATTCTGCATGCTGCGACAGAAGAACACAAAAGCCATTTGTTCCAGGGAGAAGGGCATGAACAAGCTACTGCACTTAACGCTGCTATCTGCAGGCGCATTTGCGTTTGCAAGTGTCAACACCGCGCCGTCGGCGCTGGCCGGCCCGGATAACGACACCCTGGTCTGGGCGTCGGACAGCGAGCCGGAGAATGTCAGCCCCTACCACAACAATCTGCGCGAACGCGTGGTGCTGGCGCGCCATGTCTGGGACACGCTGATCTATCGCGATCCCGACACCGGCGAGTATCGCGGCCTGATCGCCACCGACTGGGAATGGGTCGACGACACCACGCTGGAGGTCAATATCCGCGAGGGGCTTACCTTCCACAACGGCGATCCGCTCACCGCCGAGGATATCGAATTCACGTTCAATTATGTGGTCGATCCCGATTCGGGCGTGGTGACCCGCCAGAACACCGACTGGATCGGCAGCGCCGAGGCGGTCGACGACTACACGGTGCGGATCCATCTCGACGAGCCGTTCCCGGCGGCGATCGAATATCTCGCCGGCCCGACGCCGATCTACCCGAAGGCCTATTTCGAGGAAGTCGGCCTTGACGGCTTCAGCCGCGAGCCGATTGGCTCCGGTCCCTACAAGATTACGGAAGTGCGGCCCGGCCAGCATGTCCGGATGGAACTCTTCGAGGATTACTTCGAGGACAGCCCGCGCGCCGAGGCGACCATCGGCACCCTTATCTTCCGCTATATCCCGGATGGCGAAACCCGGCTCGCCGAGCTGATGACCGGCTCGGTCGAGTGGCTCTGGCGGGTTCCCGCCGACCAGGCCGACCAGCTGGAGGCCGTCCCGGACGTCGCGGTGACGTCCGGCGAAACCATGCGCGTGGCCTATCTGCGTATGGATGCGGCCGGCCGCACCGGGGACGACAACCCGTTCACCAAGCTCGAGGTGCGCCGCGCGGTCAACCATGCCATCGACCGCCAGGCAATCGTCGATTCGCTGATCCGCGGCGGCGCCCGGGTCATCAACTCCGCCTGCTTCCCCGAGCAGTTCGGCTGCGAGCAGGACGTGATGGTCTATGACTATGATCCGGACAAGGCGCGCGCGCTTCTCGAGGAGGCGGGCTATGCTGACGGCATCGAGACGAACATCTACGCCTATCGCGAGCGCGAATACACCGAAGCCGTCATCGGCTATCTGCGCGAAGTGGGGATCACCGCCAACCTCCAGTTCATGCAGTATGCCGCGTTGCGCGATCTCGCCCGGGCCGGCGAGGTTCCCATCGACAACCAGACCTGGGGGTCGTTCTCGATCAATGACGTGTCCGCCATCACCACGACCTTCTTCAATCTGAGCGGCGACGACTTCGCCCAGGACGAGCAGGTCGCCGAGTGGCTTCAGATGGGGGACACCCGGACCGACCCGGCCGAGCGCGAGGAATACTATTCCAAGGCGCTTCAGCGGATCGCCGAACAGGCATATTGGGTGCCGCTCTACAGCTACTCGACCAATTACGCGCATATCGAGGAGCTGGACTTCCAGCCCTACCCCGATGAGGTGCCGCGCTTCTACGCGGCAAGCTGGAAATAGGCCGACGGTAAGGTCCCGACGCGCGGGGGTGGCCCGATGGGCCGCCCCCGGCTGTCGCGCTTCAAGGCAGGTTGATGCTGCTCTATACCCTGCGGCGGCTGCTTCTGGCAGTTCTGGTCGCCTTTACCGTGTCGATCATAAGCTTTGGTCTGCTGCGCCTGTCGGGGGACTTGGCCGCGGCCATCGCCGGCCCGGAAGCGACCGAGGCCCAGATCGAGGCGATCCGCGTGGATTTCGGCCTCGACCAGCCGCTCGTCATGCAATATGTGGACTGGCTGCTCGGAGCCCTCCGCTTCGATTTCGGCAACTCCTTCTATTTCCGCGACTCCGTCGTCAGTCTCGTCGCCGACCGGCTACCCGTCACGCTGACGCTCGGCGCACTCGCCATAATGTTCGCGCTCATCGTCTCGATCCCGCTCGGCGTGCTCGCCGCGGTCAAGCAGAACACCTGGATCGACCGCTCCGCCCTGACCATCGCCGTCTCCGGGCAGGCCATGCCGAGCTTCTGGTTCGCGCTGATCCTCATTCTCGTCTTCGCGGTGAACCTGCGGTGGCTGCCGGTTTCCGGCAGCGGCACCTGGGCCCATTTCATCCTGCCCGCCGTGGCGCTGGGCTATTACGCCACGCCGGCCATCATGCGGCTGACCCGCACCGGCATGCTCGACGTCCTCGCCTCGGACTACATCCGCACCGCCCGCGCCAAGGGGGTGCGGCCGGGCAAGGTTCTGTTCAAGCACGCCCTGCGCAACGCCGTCATTCCCGTGGTCGCGCTCGCCGTCGTCCAGTTCGGCTTCATCCTCTCGGGCTCGATCGTGATCGAGACCATCTTCTCGCTTCAGGGACTCGGCCTGCTGATGTGGGAATCGATCGGGCGCCGGGACTTCCCCGTCGTCCAGGCGGTCCTGCTGCTGATCGCCATGATGTATGTCGCGCTCGCCTTCATCGCCGACCTGCTCAATGCCTGGCTGGACCCGAGGATCCGAGTCGCATGAGTACTGTCGAGCGCCATGACAGCCCGTTCCGGCGCATGAAGGCGGCGGCAGTCGAGGATTATATCGCGCCCAGCCCCTGGACGATGCTGCGGCGCCGCGTCTTCGGCAATGCCGGGCTCGTCGTCGGTGGCACCATCTTCGCTCTCATCGTCTTGATGGCGCTGGCGGCGCCGCTCATCGCGCCGCACGACCCCTACGCCCAGAGTCTGGCCAACCGGCTCGTGCCGCCGATCTGGCACGCCGACGGTACCTGGATCCATCCGCTGGGCACCGACGGACTGGGGCGCGACTATCTTAGCCGCCTCATCTACGGCTCCCGGATCTCCTTGATCATCGGCCTGGCAACCGCGCTGGTCTCGGGCTTCATCGGCGCCACGCTGGGGATCTGCGCGGGCTATTTCGGCGGACGCGTGGACATGGTGATCAGCTACATCATCACCACGCGCCTGGCCATGCCGGTGGTGCTGGTGGCGCTTGCCGTCGTCGCCATCGTCGGCACGTCTTTGCAGCTCATCATCCTCGTGTTGGGGCTTCTGCTATGGGACCAGTTCGCCGTGGTCACCCGAAGCGCCACCATGCAGGTCCGCGCCCAGGAATTCGTGACCGCGGCCGAGGCGCTCGGGTGCTCGCGGCTGCGCCTCTTGTGCTCGGAGATTCTGCCCAATGTCATGAATCCGCTGATCGTGGTCATGACGCTGGAGATGGCGAACGCCATCCTGCTCGAGGCGGCCCTGTCCTTTCTCGGCCTCGGCGTGCAGCCCCCCCTGCCCTCCTGGGGTCTGATGGTGGCCGAAGCCAAGCCGCACATGTTCTTCATGGCCTGGATCATCATGCTGCCGGGGGCTGCCTTGTTCGCCCTCGTTCTGTCAATCTATCTGGTCGGCGACGGAATCCGCGACGTCACCGCCCCCGAGAACCGGAACTGAGGCCATGGCCGAGTCCCTTCTCGACGTTCAGGGCCTCAAGGTCGATATCCCGCTGGCAACCGGCACCCTGCACGCGGTTCGCGGCATCGATTTCGCCGTCGACAAGGGCGAGACGCTATGCATCGTGGGCGAATCAGGGTGCGGCAAGTCGCTGACATCGCTGGCGCTGATGAACCTGCTGCCGCGCACGGCGAAGCGTTCCGCCGACCGCCTCCAGTTCGACGGCATCGACCTGCTTACCTATTCCGAGCACGGATATTCGCGCCTGCGCGGCAGCCGCATGGCGATGATCTTTCAGGAGCCGATGACCTCGCTCAACCCGGCCTATACCATCGGCGACCAGCTTACCGAGGCGCTGCTGACCCATCAGCCGGGAAGCCGGCGCAAGGCTCGCGATCGGGCGATCTATCTGCTGGAACGGGTCGGCATCACCGGGGCCGCCAACCGGCTCAGCCAGTATCCCCACCAGCTCTCCGGCGGCCTGCGCCAACGTGTCATGATCGCCATGTCGCTGATGTGCGGGCCCGACCTGATCATCGCCGACGAGCCGACCACGGCGCTCGACGTCACCATCCAGGCCCAGATTCTCCACCTTCTCGCCGAGCTCCAGCGCGAGCTCGGCATGGCGCTCATCCTGATCACCCACGACCTCGGCATCGTTGCGCGGATCGCCCACAGGGTCGCGGTCATGTATGCCGGCCAGGTCGTCGAGACCGGTACCACCGAGGAGGTGTTCAACGCCCCCCAGCACCCCTACACGCTGGGACTCATGGACTGCATTCCGGTTCCTGGCAAGACCGAGCGCGGCGCGCGACTCGGCTCTATCCCCGGGGTCGTCCCCTCGCTCATCGGCGACTTGTCGGGCTGCGCGTTCCGAGGGCGTTGCCCCTTCGCCACCTCGCAATGCGATGACGCGCCCCGGCTGCGCGACATCTCCCGCGATCGCGCCTGCCGCTGTCACTTCCGCCCCGAGGAACGCCGGGTCACGGCGGAGTTGGTGCCGGGCCCATGACCGAGACCCCCGTCCTCGAACTCAAGCGTGTCAGCAAGACCTTCATGGTGGGACGCGGCCTGTTCAAGCGCCGCCAGCCGCTGCGCGCCGTCGACGAGGTGAGCCTGCGGCTGGAAGCCGGCGAAGTCCTCGGGCTTGTCGGCGAATCCGGCTGCGGCAAGTCGACTCTCGCCCGCATGCTGCTGGGCTTGCTCAGGCCGACCAGCGGCGAGGTGCTATTCGGCGGCCAGCACCTGGATGCGACCGACCGGAGCACCATCGCGCGGCGCATCCAGCCGGTCTTTCAGGACCCCTATTCGTCGCTCAACCCACGCAAGACGGTAGGCGACATCGTGAGTCTTCCCCTGCGCGTGCATCGCCTGGCGGACGCCCCCGAGCGCCGCAAGCGGACCGAGGAGATGCTCGATCTCGTGGGCCTGCCCCGCCGGGTGTTGCGCAGCTATCCCAACCAGCTTTCCGGCGGCCAGCGCCAGCGCGTGGCGATCGCCCGGGCGCTGATCATGCGCCCCGATGTGGTGATCTGCGACGAGCCGACCTCGGCCCTCGACGTCTCCGTCCAGTCCCAGATCCTCAACTTGCTGATGGATCTGCGCCGCGAGCTAAATCTCACCTATCTTTTGATCAGCCACAACCTGGCCGTCGTCGAACATCTGGCGAGCCGCGTCGCGGTGATGTATCTCGGCCGCATCGTCGAGGAAGCGGAGACCGGCGATCTGTTCACCCGCTCGCGCCATCCCTATACCGAGGCGCTGCTGGCATCGGTCCTGACGCCGGAGCCCGGCCTTGGCGTGCCCGATACCCATCTCGGCGCCGCCTATCCCAACCCGATCGATCCGCCGTCCGGATGCACCTTCCATCCGCGCTGTCCGCGCGCCTTACCCGAATGCAGCCGCGTGCGACCGGAGACCCGCTTCGACCGGCGCGGGCGCATCGAGTGCCATCTTCACGGCACGGCCGCCGCCGCCGAGTAGCTAGATGCCCCGACAGGACCTTTCAGGAGACCACGATGTCCCGCGATTCCGCCATTGCCCTGGCCCATGAGGCATTCGATTCGGGGACCTTCCTCGGCGATCTCGCCGAGCTGGTCGCCGTGCCGACCGAAAGCCAGAACCCGGCGCGCGGCGCGGAGCTTCGGCACTATCTCGACGCGCAGATGCGCCCCCGGCTCGAGGCCCTGGGCTACACCTGCACCATCCTTGCGAACCCGGTCGACGGGGCAGGGCCCTTCCTGTTCGCTGAGCGCATCGAGGACCCGGCCCTGCCGACTGTCCTCACCTACGGCCATGGCGATGTGATCCGCGGCATGGAGGGGAATTGGCGCGAAGGGCGGGACCCCTGGACCATGACCGTCGACGGTGAAAGGGTTTACGGTCGCGGCACCGCCGACAATAAGGGCCAGCATCTCATAAACCTGCGCGCCTTGGGTTACGTGATCGCGGCCCGCGGCCGGCTGAACTTCAATTCGAAGTTCCTCATCGAGATGGGCGAGGAGGTTGGCTCGCCCGGCCTTGCCGAGCTGTTCGAGCAGGAAAAGGCGCGCCTTGCCGCCGATGTCCTGATCGCCTCGGACGGGCCGCGACTGAAGCCCGACCGGCCGACGCTGTTTCTCGGCTCGCGGGGCTCGATCAAGTTCTCGCTCGACCTGAACCTCCGCGAGGGGGCGCATCATTCCGGCAATTGGGGCGGTCTGATCGCCAATCCGGGCCTGATCCTTGCCCACGCGCTCGCCACCATCGCCGACCGGCGCGGCCAGATCCGCGTCCCGGAGTGGCGGCCGACCAGCCTGACCGACGAGGTCCGGGCAGCGCTCGCCGACTGTGTGCTCGCTGATCTGCCCGGCCAACCCGCCATCGACCCCGACTGGGGCGAGGAGGGCTTGAGCCCGCAGGAGCGCGTCTTCGGCTGGAATTCCTTCGAGGTACTGGCCTATCGCACCGGCGATCCGGACCATCCCGTCAACGCAATTCCCGGCCGCGCGGAGGCCCATTGCCAATTGCGCTATGTGGTCGGCACGGATGTTGAGGATGTGGTGCCGGCGCTTGAGCGTCATCTCCAGCGCGAAGGCTTTGGCAACATTGTCGTGCGCCCCTCCGCCGAGCCGATAATGCGGGCCACGCGCCTGGCCCTCGACAATCCCTGGGTCAAGCTCGCAAGTGCATCGCTTCAGGCCACCAGCGGGACGAAGGCGGCCATCCTGCCCAATCTCGGCGGCTCCCTGCCGAATGATACCTTCTCCGAAATCCTCGGCCTGCCGACGGTCTGGGTTCCGCATTCCTATGCTGGCTGCTCCCAGCACGCCCCCGACGAGCACGCGCTCAAGCCCATGCTGCGGGAGTCGCTCGGGCTGATGACCGGCCTGTTCTGGGATGTCGGGGAGATCGAGACGCCAGGTTTGGCACCGACGTGACGCCGGCGCGCCGGCCATCGCATCGCGCGTTATGGGTCACGACGGGCGGCGATCGGACCCGAACAGCACCTCGGCGAGAATGCGCGGCTGCAACAAGGCCTGCGGCGGTTCGTCGAACCCCATGACCCGATAGAACTTCTCGGAAACCGCGGGGCTGCGGTGGGTCGCGCGTTGCACCCGATCCATGTACCACTGAACCGGGCGCACCGTCGCCGGACGGTCGGCGGCAAGCTCGGGGAAGCGGTAGTCTTCCAGGGCCACGGCCTGCCAGGCGGGATCGACGACGCGATCCGCCGCCTTGAAGAAGCGTTGCGGGAAATCGCCCGGCAGCCCTCCAGCCTGTTGGGCCGCGGTCAGCGCGCCGGAAAGGATTTCTGCTTCCAGCGCGGCCACGGTCATCCCCTGTCCGTAGATCGGATTGAAGCTGGATATGGCGTCGCCGACGGCGATCAGCCCTTGGGGAAAATCCCGCATCTTATGATAGCGCCGGCGCTGGCTCGCCGGAAAGCGGTATCGCACCGGCTCTGAACACGGTGGGCAGTCGCGGATCGTTTCGTGCAATGCCGTGTTCGGCAAGGATTCGGCAAAAGCAAGAAACGCCTCAACATCGCGGGGCGCCGGCTCGTCGAACAGACTCACCATGGTGACCAGCCACTGACCATTCTCGATCGCCCAGGCAAAAGCTCCCCGCTTGGCGCCAGGCTTGGTGATCAGCAGAGCGTTCCAGTCCGGGCCGTCCGCCCGCCGCTCGAACATACAGGTCGAATAGGTCAGTGGCACCGGGATCTTCTCGGCGGCCGGTGGCTGTCGGTCGAGGTGTTCAAGCCATGTCGGGAGAGCACTTCCCCGGCCCGTTGCGTCGACGACGAGATCGGCCTCGATCGTCTCGCCGTTTAGAATGACGCCCGTCACCGCCCGGCCATCTGACACGAGCCGCTCCACCCGCGCGCCTTGCCGGCTCGTGACATTCGGCAGGGCGCGGACCCGCTTGCTCACCTGCGTTTCGAGCAGCGGCCGGCTCATCGCCAGCATCCGCACGTCGCTGTCAAAGTTTGCCCGCCAATCGCCGTCGTGATGCCAGGCGATCCCGCGCCCGGCATCGAACTCGCACGCGCCGGCCACCCGCAACGCTTCGTCAATGCCTGGAAACTGGCCTTCGATAATACCCAGGCCGCGCGGCAGCAGGACATGGACATGTCGGCCCTGCGGCACCCCCTTCCGGGACACCGGTTCATCCCGGATTTCGTCCCGCTCGATCAGGCTCACGGTTTCGAAGTGATCGGACAGCACCCGCGCAGCGAGCAGGCCCGCCATGCCGGCGCCAATGACGATCGCGTGCTGGAAGTGGCCACGAGGCATGGACTGGCGTCCTTGACCTGCCGTTCCCATCTCAGCCTCGACGCAAGGCGGGGGTCGCGTCAACAACCAAGATGTCCAAGGGAAAATCCGAGGCCGGTGTCAGCCGGATAGTCCACGGTCGTCAGGATCCGGATGTGCTTTCAGCGCGTCGATATCGCCGGCAAGCTCGGCCTTGAGATGCCGGTCCCAGACCGCCTTGGCAGTGCTGCCGGCCTCGGCCTGGATCGACACGGTGGTCACGGACAGGAGAACTGCCAGCGCCGTGATGCTTGGAAGGATAAGCGCGTCTCTCATAGTACGGTCTCCGCTTCAACTGATGACTCGTCGTTCGCGTCGTTGCGGAGGTTGAGGCCTCAGCGACGGGTTCCCGCGACCACCTGGTACTCGCGCGGCACGCAGATGCCGAGTTCGGTGGCAAAGCCATCGTGGAAGGCGATGAAGTCACGCTCGAGCGCGGCGCGGCTTTCCGCGTCGAGCTTGCCGATCAGGGTGCGCAGCGGGCCATAGCCTGTCGAGAAGGTCTGCCACGCGGCACGCCCGCTCGGTTCGCGATAGAACGACGTGCCGCGTTCGAAGCTCAGCTCGAACGCATCGCCCAGCAAATCGGACACATAGTCCGGCCTGCCCCATTCGAAGGGTGAAGGCGGCGGAGATTCGCCTGGTGCCGGCATGTAGCGCTTCATGATCTTGAACATCTCAAAGACATTGCCATCGGGCGTCCATGTGGCCAGCACCAGGCGCCCGCCGGGCTTGCACACACGCGCGATCTCACCGGCGGCGTCCTTGGGCCGCTGGGTGAACATCACCCCGAAGGTTGAGATGACCGCGTCAAAAGCGGCATCGGCATAGTGCAGTGCCTCGGCATCACCGAGGTCGAACGCAATGTCGAGATTGCGGGCTTCCGCGAACTCCCGAGCGGCGGCCAGCATGTCGGGGGCGAAATCCGCCCCCGTCACGCGGAAGCTGCGCTCGGCAAGCCGCCGGGCGGCCCATCCCGTGCCTGTGGCAAGATCGAGGATTTGTTTGTCGAGCTTCGGGTCCAATCGATTGATGGCATGCTCGATCGCATCGAGATTGCCGCGGCTGACCTCGTCATAAGCGCTTCCAGCGGACGACCATGTGGCTGAAGCCATCGCATTATGAGACCGAACCGCGCTGTCTTGAGGATCGGTTGCCAGAGACATTCTTTCCTCCATTGATCATGTGGTGTGATGGCGGAAGAGCCATCTATGCCCGGGAGGATTCCCATCCTGGTCGACGCATGCCAGTTCACTAAGTGAACCTGACCGCCAGGCGATTGCGCCCTAATTGCCGAGGGGCACGCCGATTGCGGAGGCAAGTGCGATGAAGGAGGAGAAAGGATACGGCCAGTTCTGCCCCGTGGCGAAGGCAGCGGAAGTGCTCGCCACGCGCTGGACGCCGCTGATCCTGCGGGAACTGGTGAGCGGCAGCTCACGCTTCAACGAGATCCACCGGGGCGTGCCGCTGATTCCCCGGGCGCTGCTGTCGAAGCGGCTGAAGGAGCTTCGGGCGGCGGGGATCATCGAGCGAACGGCCGCGAACCGTTCGCAATCGGCGCAATACCAGCTGACACCGGCCGGTGAGGAGTTGAGGCCGATCGTCATCGCGATGGGTATCTGGGGCCAGCGCTGGGTGGAAAGCGCCCTGGAGGGCCCGGATTGGGATGCCGGCGTGCTGATGTGGGACATGCGGCGGCGGATCGACCATCCCCATCAGAAGGGTGAACGCATCGTGCTGCAGTTCGAATACGGCGATGCCCCGGCCGAGCTTCGCCTGTGGTGGCTGGTGATCGAGAATGGAGAGGTTGATCTTTGCCAATCCGATCCCGGATTCGAGGTTGACCTTTACGTGCTCACCACGGTTCCGGTCATGGCAAGCGTCTGGATCGGCAAGGAGTCGCTGGCCTTTGCCCTGGACAATGAACGCATTGTCCTTCACGGCGATGCTGCGCTGCGCCACAGCTTCAGCCGGATGCTCAAGCTGTCCGTGATCGTCGATGCGGCGAAGCAAACTGCTTCCCGGTGAGCATTATCCGCTGAGATGGCTTGAGGGCCGAGGACTGGACGCAGCCGCTCCCTCGCTGCCTCGAAGCAGTCCACCTGAGCGCCCCGCCCGCTGGTTTTCTCGGTCGGAGAGGGTGCTTCCCACCTGCCTTAGAAGTCCCCGCTCGACACCAAACGTCAGCCCTGCACGACCAGGACTGTCTTGCGGTGCGTCTCAGGCTGGACCGCGACACGGTTTCAGCGGGCAGGGGGCGCGGCCCATGGCCGACGCGCAATATCAGGAGCGTGGTCTCGTTCTTCAGGCCGAGCAGGGCGTATGCCGACAGCCTGGGCATGATGGGGTCTTTCGAAGCGAAGCCTATGGCCCGGCTCATCGATACCGCGCGTCGACGATCTCGGCGCGGAAGAAGGGGAAGTAATCGTCGGTGCCGAAGTGATTGCCGACCGCGATCCGGGTGGGGATGGTGTAGCCGCCGAACGCGCCCATCTCCTCGATCGTTCCGCCGAAGGGCTGCCAGCGGAATCTGCCTTCCGGGTTGGCATCGCTCCAGCGCATCATGCTGACGGTGAGCGGCCGTCCCTCCTCGGAAAGGGTGAGCGTCATGGCGAGTTCTTGCCCGGCGACCTCGAAATTCACCTGAGCCGCATCGTCTCCCGCTGCTTGCCAGCGGGCACCATTCTGCGGCAGGAGGCTTGCCGGCGCCCAGATCGCCTCCATGATCGAGCGGGCTGCCGCCGACAGCGCTAGATTGTCGGTGCCCGAGAGCCTTGCCACCGGGATCAGCCCCCAGACCCAGAACCGGGTCCAGGCCTCGCCGTGGGTGTATCCATCCGAGCCCCAGATGCGCATCAGGCCGGAGCCGATGTCGGGTATCCACACAAAGCCATGCGGCGGGGCGAGCATCTGGCTTGCGATCATCGGCATGATCCGGTGGCTCTCCCGATCGCCCAACGCGAAGGTGCCCTCCATGCGCAGCTCGACCGTCGTGCTGAGGGCCGTCCCGGGGGCGATGGAGTAGGCGAGATAGCGCCGGGCCGGCTCGGGGAGATCGGCGAGCATCGCAGGATCGAAGGTCCCGGCCGCTGCATCCGGCGCCGCCAACACCATCGAGGCGCTGCGGGCCTGGCGCATGTCGAGGCGGTAGACGACGTGCGCGACCACCGCTGCCAAGACAGCGAGGAGCAGCAAGCCAAGCAGGAATGTCCTTAGAATGCTCAAGCTGAAATCGCTCTTTGCCGATCGGGAGCCAATAACAGCTACGCGGCTTATGATCCCGCTATCGACGCAGCCTTGATGCAGATCATGTGACGCCAGGCAGCGCAGTTTGTGCGGCAATAGCTGATCCCGCCCCTCGTCGGGTGACGGGTGAGCGGGGTCAGTTGCGCAATCAGAACGCCGGCTCGAAGCCGCGTGCCTGGCACGCCTCGCGTGGCTTGTGGACGGCAATCGCGCGGTCGGAGAAGGCTCGGAACGGCACTTCGACCTTGAACAGCTCGAAGCGCATCATGCCGCTCGCGCAGTCGATAAGAACGTTCACCACATGGCCGCGATGGGCCATGCCGTCGGCGGTGACATCGAGCCGCGCCCAGTCGATCGGCTCACCGGTATAGTCCGTGTAGGGCGCCTCGTAGCCGCCGCTGGTGCCGTCGAAGGAGCGGACGTCCTTCACCAAGCCGGCGACGAGAAGGACGGCAGAGAGGGCGCCGAACGCGGCGAAGGTGCGGGCAAGGCTCTTGCGGATGGCCATGGCATAACCTGTCGGTTCGGGGTTCACAAGGAGTCGTGGGGTTCAGGCGATGATAACCGCCTCGACCGGGCGGCGCGGGCTGAGGCGGGTGGGCCGCTCGGCATAGCCCATGCGGAAGACGAAGGTCGGCCGCCAATTGGCATCGCCGGTGACCGCGGCGAGCGCCGCCGCCATCCGTGGCTCGCGGCCGAGCTCGGCCTCGCGGTCGACCCGTTCGGGGGGCATGTTGAGCGGCTGGGCGGCAACCCCCTGCGCGGTCGCCCAGAGATGCAGGCGCTGCCACAGCCGCCCCGCCTGAAGCGTCAGCGGTTGGTCGTAGAGGTCATCGACAGCGATCATGCCAAGAAGCGGCGCTGTGGCAACATGAACGTCACGGGTTGCGTCGAGCCATTGCAGGTCGGCCTGTTCGGCCGACGGCGCCGGAACGATCTTGGCTGCGGCATTGATTAGCGGCGGCAGGCCGACCGTGTCGAGCGTGACGCCATCGCGGTGCTCCTGGATCGCGCGCCAGTCAAAGCGGAACCACGCGGCGCTATCCATCGCCATGTCGTGGTCTTCAATGATGTCCTCGGTTGCGGAGACGAGCAGCTCGCCGAGCCGCGCCTTGGCCGGGCCATCGTCGAACAGGAACAGGCGGATATCGTCGCGCCGGCCGATGAGCGCCTGCATCTTTTCCTGCCGCGCCGGCGAGACCGGCCGCGCCGGATCATAGGCGCCGCGATGGGTATGGCGGTCGGCGATAGCGCGGAAAAGCTCGCTTGCCTCCACCTCGCCGGGGGCCAGATGAAGGATCGCCACCGGCCGCTCCGGATGGGTGGGACCTCCCAGTTCGAAGCGATCCGGCGCCAACTCGGCCCGCGCCGCATATCCTTGCGCCTTCGCGGTCAGCACCATGTTCTCCAGCGCGCAGCCGAGCGACAGCGCCATCTCGCGGCGATACGGATCGAAGGCGCCGAGATGGCGATCGTGATCGGCGAAGATCATGATTCCATCCTCGCTCACTTCGAAGCGCCAGGGCTGGGTGTTGTGGGCGTTTGAGGCGAGTATGGCGGCACGAACAAGCGCCAGGGACCCATCGCCCATGTCGTCGCGCCAAGCGTGCCACGGCTCGTAGGCCGGGCCGTCGCCGACATGGAATACGCCGTTGTCCCATGCCCGGTAGACGAGGCCACCGGCGGCGACAACGCTCAGCCCGGCGAGCCCCTTCAGAAGGCCGCGGCGGCTCATCGCTGTCCTGGTCATGTCGTGTCTCCTTGTTGGCCCGCGAACAGCGGGCGCTTGTGCTTCAATCGGTGGAATGCGTTGACAAGGCTCCGCCCGCGACGCCCGCGATCATCCGCGCGGCCGACTGTTCGAGCGTCCGCCAGCCCGCGTCGGACTGCAGGTCAATGCCGTTGAAGATCTTCAGCCGACGCTCCCTTGCGGCAAGGTAGTTCGCCGCCGCGCCCAGGAGCGCGAACATAGGGCCGACGGAAGCGAGGAACTCAGCCACCTCGAGGTCGAAACGGGCGGCGAGCCGGCGCATCATCTCCTGGCTGCGGCCCTCCCGAACGCTCTCCAGCGCTTCGGTCAGCTCATTGCGCTCGGCGATCTCCCAGGCGATCACCTCGAGCGTCACCGGATGGGCGCGCAGGAAGGCGGCGTGCCGGGCGAAGATGGCGGCCAGGCACCTGGACAGCCCATCGGCCTCGTGCGGGCCCGGCAGCGGCTCGGCCAGCATGTCGTCGACCTGCCACCAGAAATCGCCGTCCTCGGCATAGGCCGAGAGCAGCCCGGCCAGCCCGCCGAAATAGCGGTAGATGAGGACCTTGTCGGCGCCGGCGCGGCGGGCGATCGCATTGACGCCGATGGCGCCGAATCCATCCTCGGCGATGACCGCCTCGACCGCCTGCAAGAGGCGCGTCTTGGTCGCCGCTCGGTCGCGTTCCCGTGCCTCGGACATGGGCTGGACTCCTTTGTCACCTGTTAGTGACAAGCTATACGTCACCATACGGTGACATGTCAAGCACAATCTTGCGGCCGTAAAGGCGGAAGCTCAGACCGCTCCAGTCAAGCTCGCGCCGGCCCGGCAGGACGGCCCATACTCTCAAGCGTCCGGCCGACGGATCTTGCGCGATATCAAATCCGCGCATCCTGTGCGGGGTTATGCGTGAAGCTCGGGAGACCACGGTTGGAGTGCCTGCCTTCGGCGCTTCCAAAGAGACTCGGAGTCACTTCGATGCGACGTCGAGAGTTCCTTTGGCTCGGCGTGGCGGCAGCCGGGATTGCAGCGGCGGGGGTGCTCTCCTGGCGCGCCTTCACTGCGGAACGGCTAAGGGCTCGATCCAAGACCCAACTCGGCAGCGTCCCGGTCGGCAGCACGGTCTTCGAGAGCCGCTTCGGACCGATGGAATACGCCGTCGCCGGCGATGGCCCGCCCTGCCTCATGGTACACGGGACCGGCGGCGGCTTCGACCAGGGCCTCTTCTTCGCCGCGCCGCTGATCGCCGCGGGCTGGAGGATTATCGCGCCCTCGCGCTTCGGCTATCTACGCTCCGCCTTTCCGGAGAATCCCTCGTCCGAGAACCAGGCCGACGCCTTCGTCGATCTCCTGGACGAGCTTGGCATCGATAGCATTCCGATCATCGGCGGCTCGGCCGGGGCCCTCTCGGCGATGCAGTTCGCCATCCGACATCCCGATCGCTGCAGCGCGCTCGTCTGCATCGTCCCGGTGGCCCACGTGCCGGATCGCCCTGCGCCTCTGCCTCCCAACGCCGTCGCCCGCGCGATCATCGAATACGGGCTGCGCTCCGACGCTCTGTTCTGGCTCGGCCTGATGACGGCCGAGGACGCGATGATCCGCTCGCTGCTTGCCACCGATCCGGCG
Organism: Rhodobiaceae bacterium; assembly: GCA_007118805.1. GTDB lineage: Bacteria > Pseudomonadota > Alphaproteobacteria > Rhizobiales > Tepidamorphaceae > SKQW01. The sequence goes on from SKQW01000327.1 coordinate 29,817, forward strand.
CTCGTCCATGCCGCCTCGCCCGAGGAGCAGGCCCGCGTCAGGTCGATCCTGTGGGACATCCAGCCAGTCAGCCTGCGCGCCGATGGTCTCATGAACGACGCCGCCCTGGCGGGCGATCCCGCACCGATGGTGCTTGAGCTGATCGCTGCACCAACCTTGGCCGCCTCGCTCGAGGACGACCTTTTCGAGACCGCCGCCGCCGCCCGCCACATCGCGGCAAGCGTGCCGGACGCAGAGCTCGTCATCTATCCCGCCGGCGGCCATGTCTGGGTCGGCCGCAACACGGATCTGTTCGGGCGGATCCACCGCTTCCTCTCGGCGCGTTGAGCTTGGGGCCACGGTGCAGAGGAACAGCAGTTCCACAATGCGACTGGACACGTTGCCCGCTCCCTTCCTAAGAATCCCGTATGCGCCCCGAGGGACGACTCAAATCGATTGCGTATTTTTTCGCGCCGCTGCTCGCGCTCCTGGTGCTGTGGCAGGCGACAATCACGGTCTTTGACGTCAACCCGCGGGTCTTTCCCGGGATCAGTGCCGTATGGCACGCCGCGGTCACCTCGATTGCCGATGGCACGCTGATCCAGCACATCGGTGCGAGCCTTACGCGCGTTGCGGTGGGCACAGTGATCGGCATTGCCATCAGCGTGCCATTGGGCATGGCGATGGGGGTGCTTCCGGCGGTCGCCACCTTCCTGACACCGCTGATGCGCTTCTTCTCGGTGCTCGCGGGTATTGCTTGGATACCGATCGCAACGCTGTGGTTCGGCTACGGCTTCGGGGCGATCACCTTCGTCATCTTCAACGCCGTCTTCTTTGTCGTCGCCTACAACGCGATGCTCGGCGTCTCAACCATTCCCATGCGGCTGCGCTACGCCGCGGCCTCGCTCGGGGCCGGGCCTTGGCGAACGCTGACAGAAGTGCTCCTGCCGGGTGCCCTGCCCAATATCGTGACAGGTATTCGCACCGGCCTCGGTTTCGCCTGGCGGGGGCTGATCGCGGCAGAGATGATCGCGACGAATGTCGGTCTGGGCTACATGCTGTTCATGGCCCGGGACTTTTACCGCACCGAGGTGATCGTCATGGGGATGATCGTGATCGGGCTGCTGTGGCTACTTCTCGATCGTCTTCTGCTGGCACCTCTTGAGCGGGCGACGGTCGAGCGCTGGGGCATGGTGGAGCGGACATGACGCTGCTCCTCAAGGCATGGGGCTATTACGCGCGGGTCTCGAAGCGCTGGCCGGTGATCGAAACCCTCGTCCCCTTTCTGCCGCTGATCGCAATCTGGTGGACCGTGGCGGAGCTTCAAATCTTTCCGCCGGCCTTCTTTCCTGGGCCGGCCGAGGTCGCGCAATCCTTCTGGACACTGCTCTACAAGGGAATATTGACGGCCTATCTTTACGACAGTGTGGTTCGCCTGGCGGTCGGGGCAGCCGCTGGCATCGCACTCGGCATCCCGCTTGCAATCCTTATCGGCCTGAACTGGCGCGCCCATCTCGCCCTGTGGCCGATCCTGCTTTTCTTTCAAGCGATCGGCGACATTGCCTGGCTGCCCATCCTGCTGATCTGGTTTGGCTTTGGCCTGACCACCATGACGTTCGTCATCGTTTACACCGTGTTGTTTCCGGTCGTATTGAATACGGTACTCGGCGTGCGATCGGTGCCGATCGAACTGCAACGCGCGGCGGCCAGCCTCGGCGCCTCGCGCTGGCGCATTCTCACTGAGGTGATCCTTCCCGGCGCCATGCCCAACATCATCACCGGCCTGCGAAACGGGCTTGGCTATGGCTGGCGCGCGCTGATCGCGGCCGAGATCATCGTGGGAACGAGCGGGATCGGGTTCATGATGTTCGACGCAAGGCGGGCCGGCTCGGTGGTCGAAATCGTGGTGGGGATGATCGTGCTCGGCGTGCTCTGGTATATCGTCGACAACTGGATTCTGGCGCCGCTGGAGCGGGCCACGGGAGAGCGTTGGGGGCTCGTGACCAAGTGAGAAGTCTGACGATTCGAGACCTGTCCAAGACCTATTTCGACGCCTATGCCGGGTCCCACGTCGACGCCGTGCGCGGCGTGTCGCTCGAGGTTACCCAGGGAGAATTCGTCTCGCTTGTCGGGCCTTCCGGCTGCGGCAAGACGACAATACTCAACATGATCGCCGGCTTCATTCCCTGCTCGGGCGGCGAGATCCGGCTGGACGGCAGGGCAATCCACGGCCCAGGGCCGGACCGGGGCGTCGTCTTTCAGTCCTTTGCCTTGTTCCCGTGGAAGACCGTGCTCGACAATGTCGGCTTCGGGCCCAAGATGCGCGGCGTGCCCAAGGCGGAGCGCGACCGCACGGCGCGCGAATATCTTGAGCTGGTCGGCCTGGCGCATGCGGCTGACCGCTACCCCAACGAGCTGTCCGGCGGCATGCAACAGCGGGTCGGCGTGGCGCGTGCCCTTGCCAACAATCCCGAAGTGCTGCTGATGGACGAGCCGTTCGCCAGCGTCGACGCCCAGACGCGGATGACGCTCCAGGAAGAGTTGACCCGGATCTGGCAGGAACGCCGTCCCACGATCATCTTCATTACCCATGACGTGTCGGAGGCGGTGTTCCTGGCCAATCGCGTCATCGTCTTGTCTAAAGGGCAGATCCTGGACGAGGTCGATATCGCGCTCCCGCGCCCGAGGGTCTGGGACAAGCTGCACGAGGACGCGGCGTTCAAGTCGCTGTCGGGCAAGGTCCTACAGCTGGTGCGAAGCGCATGAAGCTGATCCGCCCACTGTTGGCCTCGTCAAAGGGGCGCATCGTGCTGCTCGTACTGGTAGCAATTGTCGGCTGGCAGGTCTGGCTCACGATTGCCGCCCCCGCTAAGATCGCCGCCGGCATTCCGCCCGACGCCAACCGGGTCGATGTGCGGGTCGTGCTGCCATTCGTTCCCGAACGCTTTCACGTTCAGGAGATGCAGTCATTCGGCAGGGTCTCGGGAACGCGGGAAAATTCGATAGAAGTGCGTGGCGTGAACCGCGACAAGCTGACTGCCCTCGCCCGGCCCTTCTGGGTGAGGCAGGTGGAACCACTCGAACAGGGAGGATAAGAATGTTTCGCAAACTTGCACTCACGCTGGCGATAGCGGTTGCCCTGCCAGGATTGGCAGCCGCCGAGGACGATCTTGTCCAACTGGATGCCGGCATGGTGACGGGGGTCGACCAGGTCGCCCTGCCGATCGCCCTGGAGCAAGGCTTCTTCGAAAAATGGGGGCTCGACGTAAATATTGCCCGCCCCTATGCGACCGGTGTCGATGCGCTCAACGCACTGCAGGCTGGCGAAAGCAATATCGTCCAGGTCGGCGTGCCGATGATAGGCGCGGTCGTGCGCGGCATGGACCTGGTGGCGCTCGGCAACTACAGCGGCAACCCGGCCCAGCTCGGATCGGATACCACGATGGCGCTGGTCTCCAAGGAAGGTTCCGGGATCGACCCTGACGATCTGTCCACGCTCGAGGGCAAGCGGATCGCCGCCTCGTTCGGCACGATCAACCACCTCTACGCGCTTGCCCTTCTCGAGACTGCCGGGCTGACGCCGGACGACGTCACGCTGGTCAACACGCCCCCGCCCGACATGACTGTCGCCCTGATGTCCGACGGCGTCGATGCGTTCTCGGCCTGGGACCCGTGGCCGATCGTGGCCCTCAAGGACGTGCCTGACGCCGTCCAGGTCATCCGGGGCGGGGAAGTCATCTCCTATCTGGGCTTCAACGTGGCCACGCGCGACTGGGTGGCGGAGAATGGCGAGACGATCGAGAAGTTCCTTGCCGCCCTCTCCGAAGCGGATCAGTGGATGCGCGAGAATCCGGATGAAGCTGCCCAGGTGGCCACGCGCTGGATCCCCGGCCTTGATCCGGATGTCGCCGCCGAGGCGATGCAGTACAACATCCTGCAGGCTGATCGCCGCCTGTCGGACCACAATTACCGCGCGCTCTGGAGCGCAGTAGATACCCTGCACCGGCTCGACTTCATCGATGACACCTTCGATGTCAACGAGCATATCGAGCCACGGCATATCCTTGCGGCGATGGAGAATCACCCGGAGCTGTTCGACGATCTTCCGGAAATCCCTGAAGAGGCCATGATAGGCGAAGGTTACGTTTTCCAGCCCTGAGTTTGATTCCAGCGGGCGGGGCCTCGGCCCCGCCCGAATCCAACCGACGTTCGCCCCGCTCCATCCGGAGTCGGAAAGCCGTAGCCTGCATTTCTCGCATTCCCGACGATCTGCATTGCATTAGGGCGCGGCAGAGGGGGGTGAAGGATGCGACAAGCGTAGCGGGCGCTACGGTTGAGCGGGGCTTCGCGCGCGGATGCCCCCTTTCTTTGCCGAGCACGGCTTGCCGGTGGCCATCCGAAGCGACAACGGCCTACCCTTTGCCAGCCCCAATGGCCCCTTCACTCTCTCCAATCTCTCGGCGTGGTGGCTCAGGGTCGGCTTGCGGCTCGAGCGGAGCATCAGCCCAGCTCTCCCCATGAGAGCGGCCGCCATGAACGCATGCATTTGACGCTGAAAAAGGAGACCACCCGTCCCCGGGCGCAAACAGCCTGCAACAGCAGGCCCACTTCGATGCGTTCGTTGCGGCGTTCAACACCGAGCGGCCGCACGAGGCGCTCGCCATACCCTGCCCCGCCGAGCTCTGCAACCCGGCACCGTGGCCCTATCAGGGCCTGCCCGAGATCAGACTACCCGTTCCATAACCGCGACGTCCTGGTTACCTCACGCGGCCACATCTGCACGCACCGCAACGAGATCAACATCTCGACCGTGATGGCCAGTCAGTGCCCGAGGACCTGGCTGAGGAACAGTCTGGTGCGCTCGCTCTGCGGATTATTGAAGAACGTTTCCGGGTCGTTCTGCTCCACGATGCGGCCCTCGTCCATGAAGATGACACGGTTGGCCACCTTGCGGGCGAATCCCATCTCATGGGTCACCACAAGCATCGTCATGCCCTCCTTGGCCAGTTCGGTCATGGTATCCAGGACCTCCTTGATCATTTCGGGATCGAGCGCCGAGGTGGGCTCGTCGAAGAGCATGATCTTGGGCTTCATGCACAAGCTGCGGGCGATCGCGACCCGCTGCTGTTGCCCGCCCGAGAGCTGACCCGGATACTTGTCCGCCTGTTCGGGAATGCGCACCCGTTCAAGGTAATAGCGCGCCGTCTCCTCGGCCTCGGCGCGCGGGATCTTGCGCACCCAGATCGGCGCCAGCGTGAGATTGTCGAGAACGGTCAGATGGGGGAACAGATTGAATTGCTGGAACACCATGCCGACCTCGGAACGGACCGCGTCGATGTTCTTTAGATTGTCGGAGACCGGTATCCCGTCGACGAGCAGCTCGCCCTTCTGGTAGGGCTCCAGCGCATTGATGCATCTGATCAGCGTCGACTTGCCCGATCCCGAAGGGCCGCAAATGACGATCCGTTCGCGACGCGATACCGTCAGGTCAATATTGTCCAGCGCCTGGAAGTTGCCGAACCACTTGCTGAGCTGCCGGATCTGAATCATCGGCTCGCCGCTTCCGCGTCCGACAGATGGCGCTTGCTGGGTATCCGTCGCACTCATCCCAGGTCTCCCTTGCGACGATTGCTGTGATCCAGCGTCCGTTCGAGGTGCTGACTGTAGGCCGACATCATGTAGCAGAAGAAGAAATAGATGAGGGCGATGAACAGATAGGCCTCCTTGTAGAAGCCACGCCATTCGGCGTCGGCCAGGGAGGCTCGTGCCGCCCCCACGAGGTCGAACAGGCCGATGATGATGACCAGCGAGGTATCCTTGAAGAATCCGATGAAGGTGTTGACGATCGGCGGGATCGAGATTCGCAGGGCCTGCGGCAGGATGATCAGGCGCTGCTTCTGCCAGTAGCTGAGCCCGAGGCTGTCGGCCGCCTCATACTGGCCCTTCGGGATCGCCTGCAGCCCACCCCGTATGACCTCCGCCAGATAGGCCGCAGCGAACATGATCATGCCGATCTGCGCTCGGGCGAGGCGGTCGAAGTTCACCCCTGACGGCAGGAACAGCGGGATGATCAGGGATGCCATGAACAGGATGGTGATCAGGGGAACGCCGCGGATCAACTCGATGTAGATGATCGCAACCGCCCGCACCGCCGGCATGTCGGAACGCCGTGCCAGCGCCAGCAATATGCCAAGCGGGAAGGCGACGACGAGCCCGATAACGGCAAGCCCGAGGGTCAATGGCAGGCCGCCCCACCTCGTGTTGGGAACATGGGTCAGGCCGAGTATCCCGCCCGACATCAGTATCCCGATAGCCGGCAGGCCAATCAGCCAGCCCAGCGCCAGCCAGCGGTTCCACAGGGCACGGTTGCAGCTCGCCGCCAGCAGGCCCAGCCCGATTACCATAGCAAGGGCGGGCCGCCATTGCTCGGCGTGAGGGTAGAAGCCGAAGACAATGAAGCGCCACTTTTCGTGGATGAACGCCCAGCAGGCGCCGGCGGCCTCCCGGCAGACTTCGGAGGGTGCCGCCCACCACACGGCGTCGACGGTCAGCCATGTCACGATCGGCGGCACAAGCTGGTAGGCGATCCACAGCAGCAGGATCGTGAGCAGGGAATTATACCATGTGTTGAACAGGTTCTGGCGGATCCAGTTGAGCGGGCTGGTCGCCTGTGCGGGGGGTGGTGCGGTGGTTGGTGCGGCCAGATCCGTCATCGCCTATCGCTCCACCAGCGCAATGTGTCTGTTGTACCAGTTCATGAAGGCGGAGATCGACAGGCTGATGGTGAGATAGACCGCCATGAAGATGGTGATGGCCTCGATCGCCTGGCCCGTCTGGTTCATGGTCGTGTTGCCAACCGAGACCAGGTCGGGATAGCCAACTGCCACGGCCAGGGAGCTGTTCTTGGTCAGGTTGAGGTATTGCGACGTCGTCGGCGGTATGATCAGGCGCAGCGCCTGGGGCAGCACCACGAGGCGCAGCACCAAGCCCTGACGCAGCCCAAGCGACGCCGCCGCTTCCGTCTGACCCCACGAGACCGCCAGGATGCCTGCCCGGACAATCTCGGCAATGAAGCCGGCGGTGTAGAATGTCAGCCCGAACAGCACGGCGGCATATTCCGGGCTGATGACCATGCCGCCCTGAAAGTTGAAGCCCTGCAGGACCGGCACGCTCATCTCGCTGGGCGCGCCGAAGGCGAGCCATATGACGAGAGGTGGCCCGAGGAGCGCTACGAGACAGTAGCGTAATGCCGGCAGCCTTTGGCCAGTCCGATCCTGGTAGCGCCTGATATAGCGGTAAACCAGCACAGCCGCGGCAATGCCGAACAGCAACGCCAGGCCGATCCAGAAGTGCGAGGGGTCTTCGGCCGGTACAGCGAAGCGGATGCCGCGATTGGAGATCACCAGCCCGGTAAATGGCTCGAGCGCATTCCGGGGGCCGGGCATCGAGACGGTGATGATCGCGTACCAGATGAAGAGCTGCAGCAGCAGCGGCAGGTTGCGCATCACCTCGACGTAGCCGGACGCCACCTTGGCGACCAGCCAGTTGGAGGACAGTCTCAGAATGCCGACCACTGTGCCCAGGACCGTCGCCAGGACGATGCCGATGAAGGCGACCTGGAAGGTGTTCAGCAGCCCGACCAGGAAAGCGCGGCCATAGGTGTCCGCCGCACCATAGGGTATGAGGCTTTCGCTGATCTCGAAACCGGCCTCGCGCCACAGGAATCCAAAGCCGGTGGATATGTTCTGTCGCTCGAGATTGGAGACAAGGTTCGATACCAGATACCACAGCAGCAGAAGAAGCCCGCCGACCAGCGCGACCTGATAGATCAGCGCGCGCGTCTGGGGATTGTACCAGACCTTCAGTATCCCTCTCTCGGTGCGCTCACCAGGTCGCGTGCCAACTGCCACACCGCGTCTCCCGGGATTGTCAGGCAACCGCTGGGCCGGCCCAAGGCCCTTGGCAAGCCTGTGGATGGCGCGGCCAATGCGGCGGCACGTAGCCCCGCTTTGTGCATGCGTTTGACGGCGCATCCATCATGGCGGCGATCGGACCGTGATCGAAGAACTTAGCGAGTGGCGCGTGGACCCGCCCCGCCGGGGCGGGTCCACGCAGCGTCAGACGCCTGCCGATTTACCGTACCGGCATCGCATACATCAGGCCGCCATTGGTCCAGAGATCGTTGAGGCCGCGCTGAAGGCCGAGTGGCGTGTTCGCGCCGACATTGCGCTCAAAGATCTCACCATAGTTGCCGACGGCCATAATGGCATTGTAGGCCCACTTCTCGTCGAGATTCAGATGCTCGCCCATGCCGGGGCTGGTACCTAGCAGCCGCTGGATTGCGGGATTGTCGCTGTCCAGCATTTCCTCCAGGTTCTCGGAGTTCACTCCGAGTTCCTCCGCTTCGACGAGCGCATACACCACCCACTTCACGACATTGAACAAATCGTCCTCGCCCTGACGCACCACCGGGCCGAGCGGCTCCTTGGAGATCGTCTCGTCCAGAATGACGTGGGCTTCGGGATCCTCGGCCACCGTGGAGCGGATCGATGCCAGCCCGGATCGGTCCGTGGTGTAGACGTCGCAACGTCCTGCGAAATAAGCGGCATTCACCTCATCGAGCTGCTCGATCACCACAGGCTCGAATTCCATGCCGTTGGCGCGGAAGTAATCGGCGAGATTGAGTTCGGTAGTCGTGCCCGGCTGCACGCATACCGAGGCCCCGCTCAGTTCAAGCGCGCTTTCGACACCCAGATCGGCCGGCACCATGAATCCCTGCCCGTCATAGAAGGTGACCCCGGCGAAATGCAGGCCAAGGGAGGTGTCGCGGGTAAGCGTCCAGGTTGTGTTGCGCGACAGGAGATCGACCTCGCCGCCTTGCAGGGCGGTGAACCGCTGCTGCGCCGTCAGCGCCTGATACTCGACGGCGTCGGGATCGCCGAGGATGGCGGCGGCGATCGCCTTGCAGACGTCAACGTCGAGACCGGTCCAGTTGCCTTCGGAATCAGCGTTGGAGAAACCGGCCAGGCCGGTGCTGACGCCACAATTGAGCGTTCCACGTTCGACGATGGTGTCGAGATCGGCCATGGCCGCACCGGCTGTTCCCATGACCATCGCCGCTGTGGCCGCGGCCCATAC
>SKQW01000308.1 GCA_007118805.1 Rhodobiaceae bacterium
CGCCGATATCGTGATCCAGAACATTCGCCCTGGCACCATCGCAAGGCTCGGGCTCGGTGCCGATGTGCTGCTCGAGAAGAAGCCGGAACTCATATATTGCGATCTCGGCGCATTCGGAAATCTCGGCCCCTACAAGGAACGTCCGGGCTACGATCCGTTGATGCAGGCCTATGGTGGGCTGATGAGCGTCACCGGTGTCGAAGGCGGCGAGCCCGTCCGTGTGGGAACCTCGATCATCGATATGGGGTCGGGCCTGTGGGCCGTCATCGGGATTCTTGCAGCGCTCAACCGTCGCGGTTTCACAGGCCGCGGCGGACATGTCACCACGTCCCTGTTCGAGACTTCCGTTGCCTGGATGGCGCCACATATAGCGGGCTATTTCCAGACGGGCGAGGTTAGACGCCGCATGGGCTCGGGCGTGACCGAGATTGTGCCCCATCAGGCGTTTCCGACCGCCGACGGCTATCTCATGGTGGCGGCAGGCAATGACAATCTCTTTGCCCATCTGGCCGGCGCGCTGGGACGCGGAGAGCTGGCCAGCGATGAGCGCTTTTCCACGAACAGCGCCCGCGTCGCCAATCGTCGGGATTTGATCCCTCTACTTGAGCAGGCCTTTCAGACCGCCTCGACCGGCACCTGGCAAGACCGTCTTGACGCGGTTGGAGTTCCGGCCGCGCCGATCCAGTCGATCGACGAGGTTGTGGCCTCTGAACAGACGAAGGCGCTGGGCCTGTTGCAGCATGCCGAAGACCTCGACCTGACCCTGGTCGGTATGCCGGTAAGCTTCGATGGTGAGCGACCGCCCTACCGAAACGCGGCTCCCGAACTGGGCGAACACAATGCGCTCCTCGAAGGGGCCGAAGGAAAACAGACAAAGGAGTAATCGATGACCGGACGGACCTATGAAACGCTCGCTGTCGAAGAACCCGCCGACCATCTTCTGCAGGTGCGCATCAACCGTCCGCAGGTGCGCAATGCGATTTCGACGCAGGTCGGTCACGACCTGCTCGACGTGTTCTCGAAGATCATCGCCAAGCCGGATTCCTATCGGTGCGTGGTCCTGACCGGAACCGGCGATCGCGCCTTTTGCGCGGGCGGGGATCTGAAGGAACGCAACGGTATGACCGATGACCAGTGGCTCGAGCAGCACCATCTGTTCGAGCGCATGGCGTTGGCCATCATCGACTGTCCCGTTCCGGTAATCGCTGCGGTCAACGGCGCGGCATTCGCCGGCGGCTGCGAACTCGTCCTGTGTACCGATTTCGCCTATGCGGCGACAAATGCCCGCTTCGCCCTAACCGAGGTCACCATCGGCATCATGCCTGGTGGCGGCGGCACACAGACATTGCCGCGAGCGATCGGCCAACGGCGCGCCAAGGAAGTGATCCTAACCGGCCGCCCGTTCAGCGCACAGGAGGCCCTAGACTGGGGCCTTGTCAACAAGCTTTGTGCGCCGGACGAACTGATGGACGAAACGCTCGAAACTGCCCGGACGATCTGCGAGAACGCGCCGCTGTCGATCCGCCAGGCCAAGCGCTCAATGCACTTCGGAATGCAGATGGACCTGCGGAGCGCGATGTTCTTCGAGATCGATGCCTATAACCGGCTGGTTCCCACCGAGGACCGTCGTGAAGGCGTTCTTGCCTTCAACGAAAAGCGCAAGCCGGCCTTTACCGGCCGGTGATGACAACAGCCGACGCTCGAGGAGGGCCGAATGGTTGAAACGGTTCACATTCGCGAGGTGGGCCTGCGCGATGGCCTGCAGAACATCGCGCAACCGATGCCAACCGAACTCAAGCTCGACTGGTGCCGCGCCGAGGCGGCGGCCGGTATTCACGAAATCGAGGTGTGCTCGTTCGTCCCACCGAAACTGCTGCCGCAGTTCGCCGATGCCGCCGAGCTAGCCAGGGCCGCCCTCGCCCTTCCCGATCTCACCGTTTCCGCGCTGATCCCCAACATGAAGGGCGCCGAGCGCGGGGTTGAGATCGGCGTGCATCAGCTGAACTACGTCATGTCGGTCAGCGAAAGCCACAATCAGTCAAATGTTCGCCGCAGCACCGCGGACTCGCTGGAGGATCTGAAACGGATCATCGACTTTGTCCGGGAAGCCGAACCGGAACGCCGCCCGCGTGTCGCCTGCGGGCTGGCCACCTCGTTCGGCTGCACCATCGAGGGGACGGTCGACCCGAACCGGGTAGTTCGGCTGGCCGCGGAGGTCGCCGCCGCGGGCGCCGACGAAATCGTCCTCGCCGACACAGTCGGCTACGGCGAGCCCAACGGAATACGCGCGCTTTTCGCCCGCGTGATCGAGACGGTGCACCCTCTCCCGGTCGCCGCGCATTTCCACGATACGCGGGGGCTCGGCCTGGCCAATGTCGCCGCCGCGCTCGAGGTGGGCGTGCGCCATTTCGATGCCTCGCTTTGCGGTCTCGGCGGCTGCCCCTACGCGCCGGGCGCGACTGGAAACGTGGTCACCGAGGATGTCGTTTTCCTTTGTGAATCGATGGGATTTTCCACTGGTGTAGACATAGAAGCCCTGCTTGCGGTTCGCGACATCGTCGCCCGCGGCGTGCCGCACGAGCCGCTGCTCGGGCAAATCGCCAAAGCCGGCTTGCCCAAGGGCTTTTCCTATGCTGGCACCGCGACGGCCGCATGAGGTATCAGGCAAGATGAACGTTCTTCAATCTGAGGGGAGCCAATCCGACGGCGGCGCCCTGCTAATGGAACTCGGCAACGATTACCCGGAACTGCGCGAGGCCGTGCAGCGGATCTGTGCCGACTTTCCGGGGGAATACTGGCGCGGGATCGAGGAGAAGGAGGGCTATCCGGCCGAGTTCGTGTCGGCGCTTACCGAAGCCGGCTACCTGGCCGCGCTCATCCCGGAGGCCTATGGCGGATCAGGACTGCCGTTGCGGGCCGCTGCCGTCATCCTCGAAGAGATCAATGCCAGCGGCTGCACGGCAAGCCAGGGCCACGCCCAGATGTATATCATGGGCACCCTACTGCGCCACGGCAGCGAAACGCAGAAGCAGGTTTATCTGCCCGAGATCGCAGCCGGCAGGCTCAGACTGCAGGCCTTCGGCGTGACCGAGCCGACGACGGGTTCGGACACCACCCAGCTCAAGACCCGCGCCGTGCGCAAGGGCGACCGCTATGTCATCAACGGCCAAAAGGTGTGGACATCGCGCGCCCTCTATTCCGACCTGATGCTGCTTCTTGCGCGCACCACGCCCGTGGAAGAGGTCAAGAAGCGTTCCGATGGCCTATCCGTCTTTCTGGTGGACCTGCGCGAGGCCCAGGGTCGCGGCCTAGAAATCTCGCCGATCAAGGCCATGATCAATCACAACACGACGGAGGTCTTCTTCAACGATGTCGAGGTCCCCGCGGAGAATCTGATCGGCGAGGAGGGCAAGGGCTTTCGCTATATCGTCGACGGGCTCAATGCAGAACGCATTCTGGTCGCCTCGGAGGCGGTTGGGGACGGACGCTGGTTCGTAAAGCGCGCGGTCGACTACGCGAACTCTCGCCGCGTCTTCGGCCGCACCATCGGCCAGAACCAAGCGATCCAGTTCCCCCTTGCCCGCGCCCATGCCGAGCTGGAGGCGGCCGACATGATGTGTCGGCGCGCGGCAGCCCTGTTCGATGCCCGGCAACACTGCGGCGCCGAGGCGAACATGGCCAAGCTCCTCGCCTCGGAAGCGTGCTGGCACGCGGCTGAGGCGGCCATGCAGACCCATGGCGGGTTCGCCTTCGCGAAGGAATACGACATCGAGCGCAAGTGGCGCGAATGCCGCCTTTATCAGATCGCCCCGATCTCTTCGAATCTGGTGTTGGCCTATCTCGGGCAGCACGTCCTCGGACTGGAGCGCTCCTACTGATGAACGATGGGCCAAGCCCAGCCAACCTACAGGTTCCGGGCGTTTACCGCCGCCGCATCGGCGACATCGTCGTCACGGCGCTCAGCGACGGCTTCCTGGACGCGCCCTATGAGGTGATCGCGAATGCCGCGCCCGATGAAATCGATGCCGCGCTGAGTGCACGGTTCCGACCCACGCCCCCGCGCATTTCGGTCAACGCCTTCCTGATCCAGTCGGCCGGACGCACCGCGCTCATCGATACGGGGTCAGGCAGCAGCATGGGGCCTACGCTGGGCTGGCTTCCGGCGAACCTCGTATCGGCTGGCGTGTCGCCCGCAGGCATCGACTCGGTGCTGTTGACGCATATGCACCCCGATCACTCCAACGGGCTGTGCGATGCGGAGGGTCGTCCGGTGTTCTCCTCCGCTGAACTTGTGATGCACGAAGACGAAGTGGCACACTGGAGCGATGACTCCGCCATGGCGCGAGCGGATGAGCGCCAGCGGGTCCGTTACTTCCAGGCGGCCCGAGCGCAACTCGAGCCCTATCGCTCCCAACTTCGCACGATTCGCTCCGGTGAGGTGTTCCCTGGCGTTACCGCTATGCCAATACCCGGCCACACGCCCGGCCACACCGCCTATCTGGTCGCCTCGGGCAGGGACGAGCTTCTCATTTGGGGAGATATCGTCCATGTGCCTGAAGTGCAGACGGCCCGGCCACAGATAACGATGGTGTTCGACACTGACCCTGACGCTGCGGCGGCGACGCGCCAGAAGATGTTTGAGAGGGTCGCCGCCGAGCGCCTGCTGGTGACCGGCATGCACCTGCACTTCCCGGGCTTTGCCCATGTCGTCGAGGATCGCGGCCAATACGAACTCGTGCCGGAGGCATGGTCCTTTGTAGTCTAGCCTGGAAATTTCACGAGGATAGGTGACGTAGACTCGGGACTTGAATTAACGCCACCATCCCGCCGGCTGAAGCCCGTTCGCTACAAGCTCTCTCTGCTTGAGCACCCGAAAGAACTCAACTCGCGGTAGTATACCTGCGATCATGTCGCGACCGAACATCTAGGCGAGCAGATCTGTCAGTTCGTGGTCCTCGCGCGTCCCGTCGCCCAAGAGTACCCGCCGCACCACATGATGCCAGGCAATCTCTGGATCGGGTGCCGTCTCGCAGCGAACATAGTTGGTGCTATGCCAGCAGCTCGCGCGCATATTCTTCTCCTCAAGGCCTGACCCGTAGCGTTGCGAGAGCTGAACCGCATGTCCTCCAGCGACGCGCTTGCCTTAAGGTTCCGAGGGGTTCCTAATCTGGAAGGGCCGCGTAGCCGCATGCCACAAAGCGTGCATCATCCGCTGTCGTTCTGGGCGGAACTTTGCCCCAAGGGGCGAACCTGATCGGCTTCTGCCGGTTCCTGCGCTGCATGCAAAGGAGTTCCCATCATGGCCAAGCGATACGATGCCATCATTATCGGAACCGGGCAGGCCGGCCCACCGCTCGCCGAGAAGTTGGCTGGAGTTGGACGAAGCGTTGCCATCATCGAGCGGAGCCGGTTCGGCGGCACCTGCGTGAACTATGGCTGCACGCCGACCAAGACACTGATTGCGAGTGCTCGGGTGGCGCATATGGCGCGTCGGGCTGCCGAGTTCGGCGTGGAAATGAGCGGGCCGGTGCGGGTCGACATGGCCAAGGTGAAGGAGCGCAAAGACGCCATCGCCGGTCAATCGGAGGCCGGCGTGGAAGCCTGGGTCAGGGGACTGGCGAAAGGCGCCGTTTACCGCGGCCACGCGACATTGGTGGACCGCAATCACGTGCGTGTGGGAGATGACATACTTGAGGCTGGCGAGATCTTCATCAATGTGGGTGCGCGAGCGGCCACCCCGCCCATACCGGGACTTGCGGAGTCGCCCTATCTCACGAATGGCACAATCCTAGACCTCGAGTCGGTTCCCGACCATCTCATCGTCCTGGGCGGCGGCTATGTGGGCATTGAATTCGCTCAGATGTTCCGGCGGTTCGGCAGCCGGGTGACCATCATCGACCGGGCGCGCCTGATGGCGAAAGAGGATGAGGACGTCTCCCAAGGAATCGAAGAGATCTTCAGCAGCGAGGGCATCGAGGTGGTGAGCGGCGCCGATGTGCGTGCAGTCGCCAAGAAAGGCGACGGCGTCGCGGCAACGGTTTTGAACGGCGGGAGGGAAAGAGAGATTGCCGGAACCCATCTCCTCGTCGCCCTTGGGCGCAAGCCGAATACCGACGATCTTGGATTGCAGACGGCGGACATCGAGGTCGACGAGATGGGTTTCATAACCGTTGATGAACGCCTTCGCACGAGCGCTCCTGGAATCTATGCGATGGGCGACTGCAACGGACGCGGCGCCTTCACCCACACTGCCTATAACGATCACGAGATCCTCGCCGCCAATCTTCTTGAGAACGAGGATCGCCAAATCAGCGACCGGCTCCCGATCTACGCTGCCTTCATCGATCCGCCCTTCGCCCGACTCGGCATGAACGAAAGCGAGATTCGCGAAGACGGCCGGCGTGCCCTGGTCGCGCACCTTCCTATGGCGAAGGTGGCCCGTGCCCGCGAGCGCAGCGAGACGGCGGGCTTCATGAAGATCTTTCTGGATGCGGACACCGAGCAGGTGCTCGGTGCATCGCTGCTCGGAATCCGCGCCGACGAGGTTGTCCACCTTCTCGCAGGGCTGATGTATGCCGGCGCGCCCTATACGGTCCTTCGCCGCGCCGTGCATATCCATCCAACGGTTTCGGAGCTGGTCCTGACGATGCTGGGCAGGCCACAGCCACTGGAAGAATGATGTAACGCGACGATGCGGCGCCCTGATGTCGCGCCAAATCGGACTGCTTGGGGCAGGGAACCGTCTCGCACCCTGTGCGGTTTGGAGCCCCACCATGCGGCACGATCTCAAAGATGCAACGGTAGTGATCACCGGCGCCTCCGCCGGCGTCGGACGGGCCACCCGCCCGCTTCATCCAGGTCCGCCATGAAGAGGCCGCCGCTTGATGGCTTGCGGCTATGCCAAGTGGACGGGGCGGCTGGGCGTATGCCTTGCCGCATCGGGGCCGGGCGGCATTCATCTGCTCAATGGGCTTTATGACGCCAAGCTCGATCAGGCGCCGGTCCTGGCCATTACCGGCCTGCAGCATCATGGCCTCATCTCGACGGGCACCCAGCAGGACGCCGAACTGGACAAGCTGTTCATGGATGTCTGCGTCTACAATGCCCGAATCATGGGCACGACTCATGTCGAGAATGTCACCGAGATCGCCTGCCGCCTGAGCCGGACGCCGCGATGGCCAGCTGATACTCGTGGCCGTGCCGCCGGTTCCGTGTGACAGACGGACCACGGGAAAGCAGTCGCATTGCTCGTCGCGGGCCGCACCACGCGCAACCGCCCCCATGACGAAGAACGGGTGCCACTTGGCCGTGCCGCCCCCGATGCTGCGGGCGCCGGCAGATCCATTCACAGAAAGGCGCCGACGGTATCACCCTGCACGTCATTGCAAACCGAAACCGCGCCCGCCGTGCCACCCTCAAGCACGTCTCGACGCAGCCGCCGTCCGAGCCTCATGAATAATCCGGGTCAGCGCCCCTGTTGCCACATGTCTCGCATGTGTTGGCGCAGGTCGAGCTTCGGCGTGGCCATGGAGGTATCGGCATTCGGGCAAGGGGCTGCGTGCGGCCAGCCGCGGCAGTCAAAGCGGTCGAGGATGGTATCGGGGATGAATCGGGTGCGGCCGGCATAGACGTGGCGGTCGCCGCCTCTCGGCTGGCCATGAGTGAAGAAGCGCTGCGGCACGATAAGGTGCAGGTGGTCCTTCGCCCGCGTCATCGCGACATAGAGCAGCCGCCGCTCCTCCTCGATCTGTGCCGTTGACCCGGTGCCGAGATCCGACGGGATGCAGCCATCGACCGCATTGAGCACGAAAACCGACTTCCATTCCTGCCCCTTGGCCGAATGGATGGTCGACAGGATCAGATAGTCCTCGTCGCGCAGCGGCGCGCCCGCCTCGTCGCTCGTGGCATCCGGCGGATCGAGCGTAAGCTCGGTCAAGAAGCGCTCGCGCGAGGGATAGCCAGCAGCGATCTGCTCAAGCTGCATGAGGTCGGCACGGCGCAGGGTGGCATCGTCATAGAGGCGTTCGAGATGCGGCTCATACCAGCTCCGGATACGTTCGAGCTCCGCCGGCCAGCTCGACCCCGCAAGCCCTGAAAACATGTCCACGAAACCAGGCCAGGCCTCAGCAGTGGGTGCTGGCGGAGCGTAGTGCCGGAGGCCGTTCAGCCCACCGGCTTCCTCTATGCGGTCGATGATCTTTCCGGCGGTTGCCGGACCGATGCCGGGCAAGAGCTGCAGCAGCCGGAAGCCGGTCACCCGGTCGCGCGGATTGCCGGCAAAGCGCAGCGCCGCCAGCACGTCCTTGATGTGGGCGGCCTCGAGGAACCTCAGGCCGCCGAACTTCACAAATGGGATGTTGCGACGCGTGAGCTCGACTTCGAGCGGGCCGCTATGATGGGACGTGCGGAACAGGACGGCCTGGGCCTTGAGTGCCTGTCCATCCTCGCGGTTTGAAAGGACCGTCTCAACTACATACTGCGCCTGGGCGGCCTCGTCGGCGACGGTGACGAGCTGCGGCTTCTCTGCTGAGCTCCGCTCGCTCCACAAGGTCTTGTTGTGGCGTTCCTCGGCGAGCGCGATCACTGCGTTGGCGGCGGAGAGAATGGCTCTTGTCGAGCGGTAGTTTCGCTCCAGCGTGACCGTCTCGGCCCGGGCCGGGAAGCTTTCCGGGAAGTCGAGGATGTTGCGAACCTCTGCCGATCGGAATGAGTAGATCGACTGGGCGTCGTCGCCGACAACGGTGAGCCCGCGCCCATCCGGCTTGATGGCCATGAGGATCGCGGCCTGCAGGCGGTTGGTGTCCTGATATTCGTCGACCAGTACATGATCGAAGCGGGTGCCGACGCTTTCGGCGAACGCTGGCACTGCTACCATCTGCGCCCACCACAGCAGCAAGTCGTCATAGTCGAGGACGTTCTGGCGCTGCTTGGCCTCCACATAGGCGCCGAACAGCGTCCGGAGCTCATCCTCCCACTCGACGCACCACGGGTAGGCGGTCTCCAGCACCTCCTGAAGCGATGAGGTCGCGTTGACCGTGCGCGAATAGATCGCCAGGCAGGTGCCCTTCATGGGAAAGCGCTTCGGCATACCGGACAGCCCGAGCTCGTGGCGCAGCAGGTTCATGAGGTCAGCCGAATCCGCCCGGTCATGGATGGTGAAGTCGGGTGACAAACCAATGGCCGGGGCGTGCTCGCGCAACAACCGCGCCCCCACCGCATGGAACGTGCCGGCCCATTCGATGGCGCTGGACATCGCGCCTGACCCGGCGCCCATCGCTTCGGCCGCGATGCGCTCGACGCGGCGGATCATCTCGCGCGCCGCCCGGCGCGAGAAGGTCAGCAGCAGGATGCGCCCCGGATCGGCGCCGTCGACGATCAGCTTGGCCACCAGATGGGCGAGCGTGTTGGTCTTGCCGGTGCCGGCGCCGGCGATGATCAGCAGCGGCCCGGAAACTGTGCCATCCTGTCCGGCAGCCATCGCGATCGCGCGGCGCTGCTCGGCATTGAGCTTCGACAGGAAATCGTCACGAGGCGCCGTGTGCGAATCAGCCAGCTTGAGCATTCGCCCAGCAAGCACGTCTTCCGTCTGAGGCGCAATCGCCCTGGATCCTCATTGGGATGCCGCGGTGGGAGCGGTTCGCTGGCTCGCCCAGACGATCGTGTCCCGGCATGACCCCAACGGCGCCGCCGGACAGGGTGAGAGCTGCGGGGTTGTTGCGGGACTCGCTGTAGGCCATCGCTCCCCCACTTGCCATATCGCGTCGCGCGCAGCACCATTACGACTTCATTGACTTCGGGGGCGAGGCGATGGGATCACCGACATGCTGCGCGATGGGGTCGAACGGCTCGAACTCACCACCAAGGTAACGCTGGCGACTCTCGCCACAGCCAGCGGCGTCTATACGTATCTCGGGGTTCGCCAGCTCCTCGACGGCGAGCCAACCATGATCTTCTTCGCCGCGGTGATCTATTCGACCGCGGTCGCCGTTGGCATCTACGCATTCTGGTCGTTCTTCATGCGCTTCCTGCCGCATGTGCGCGACCATCTGAGCCGAGCCATTCTCGTTTTGACGATGGCGGTCGGCTCCGGGATGATTGTCGCCATGTCGTCCTGGCTCAACGCCACCGCGCTCGCCGGCTCGGCGGCGCTTGAGCAGCACCTCGCCCACAAGCTCGAATCCTATGTCGAGGATCTCGACCGGGCGCATTCAAACGCGCTGTCGGCCCAGAGTCTGCGGCCCGACATCCAAATGACATCGATGCGTTTCCAGCGCCTCGCCCAGGACGAGGAGACGGTTGGCTCGCTCACCGGCACCGCCGGCTCGGGCACGGTCGTCCAACTCCTTACCCAGATGTCAGGCCAGCTCGACAGTCTGGCCAGCGAGGTCGCCCAGGCCGAGACGCGCGCCTCTGAGCTCTACCGTCAGGGCGGCGAGCATATCGCCGGCATGCGGGAGTTGGTCTCCTCGCGCCGACCCATAGCCGAGCGGAGCGATGCGTTCGGCGCCGAGGCCATGGAACTGATGGGCGTTATTGCCGCGCTGGAGCAGACCTCCGTCGCGCCCTCGGTCAAGCGTGCCGCCGAGGACCTCTCGCGCGGCTTCATCGCGCCAGTGGCCGGCGGCCAGACCGCCGATCTCGCCGAACGCCAGACCAGTGTTGTCGGCAATGTCGAGGAAGCGGTGCAGCAGCAGTCAGCGGCCCTCGCCGCCGCCGCCGATGACATACTGTCCCAACCCTCGGTCGTGCCCGAGCGCTATGAGCCCCTATCCACCGCCACCGCGGTAATTCGCTATGCGCGCGACTTCCTGCCGAGCTGGGCAGGCGCGATTTCCATCGACCTGCTGCCCGGCGTGCTGGTCTTCATCCTGTGCGTGGTCCATGCCGGCATCCGGCGCGAGGGCGCCCCATCGCCAGCCGCTTCCATGACGGCGGCCGACCTTCTTGCCGCCCGCCAGCTCCTGCGCGAGATGGACGGCCGGGAAGACGAGCGTCTGGCGACTTTTGCTCAGCCGGCTGAGCCTGAGCGTACGGCCGCTCATTCCGCTGCGCCCGCGTCGCCCGACCAGGGGCCGGAAGAGGCACCCGAGGCCAAGTCTCACCATGGCGTGGTCACGCCCCTCAGCCGAGAGGGCAAGAAGGAATGAGCGCCGACCACCCAGCGGGCGCCGTTGAGTCGAGGTCTGGCCGTATCGGCCGCTGGCTGCTGTCCCGGCCCGACGGCACGTTTCTCCGCTGGCTCTTCCGCGGCATGGTGGCAGCAACAGTAACCGTGCTCGCCATGGACCTTGTCGAGCTGCGCTCGGCCCACCGGAGTGATGTACCAGAGCTCGGGCCATGGGGCGAGCCAGCCATGCGCGATGTGTTGCCGCCCGCGCGCGAGGGGGGTGGGGCCGCGCCGGGACGAGATGCCGCGCCGTCTGTTACCGGCGCCACCTTTGACGGCCCGGCCCGGTTCGAGCTCGTCCGAGGTGGCCGGCTTCGCCTCGATGGCGCTATCGATCCCGGTTCGGCCGACCGGTTTGCCGAGGAGGTTGCCGTTCGCGGTGACTATGTGGAGACCGTCGTGCTGTCATCGCCGGGCGGCTCGGTGCGCGATGCGCTCGAGATCGGCCGGCTGATCCGAGAGCAGGGTTACGCGACCGAGGTCGAACCGGAAGGCTACTGCGCTTCCTCCTGTCCGCTGATCTTCGCGGCGGGCGTCGAAAGGCGCGCCACGAACAGTTCGGCGATCGGGGTGCACCAAGTGTTTTCCACTGGAATTCAGGAGGTTACGGGCATTGAGGGAATGGACAATGCCCAGCGCACCTCCGCCGAGGTGCAGCGCTACCTGATCGATATGGGGATCGACCCGAGGGTCTGGATTCACGCGATGGAGACGCCGCCGACCGAGCTCTTCTACTTCAGCGCCGACGAACTGGTTGAGCTTGATCTTGCCACCGAAGTGGCGGCCGCGGACAGCTAGCCGAGCCCACTGCCTGTCCTGGCGCTGCCAGTGAACGGAAGGATTTGGCAGGTCAATGAGACGGACGGTGCCGCACATGGCGGACGCCAAGCGGCAGTTGTGGTCTGATCTATGCTATTTTGGGCCGTGTCGGATACGGGAACGGTCGTCCGCTCGCGCACCGCAACTGGAACAGCCGCCCATGGCGAATTCGGCAAGAGGGGGGTGAGAAGTCCGCGCTATCGGCTCGCATATAGCCGTGCGCGAAAGGCACCGGCGAAAGCCTGATTCATCCCTGATGAATTGGCCCTCACGGGCCAAAGTGCCTCGGTCCGCGCCAACTATCCGGCGAGCGGCGCGCCAAGGCACTCTCCCGTCGTCACCGCCTCGTCGGAAGGGTCAAACGTCAATTTTTTGCGCCGCCAAGCGGATGTGATCATCGTCGGCGGCGGTCTTGTTGGATCGTCCCTCGCCTATGGGCTGGCCAGGCAGGGCCTGTCCGTCATTCTGCTCGATGAGGGCAATGTCGCCTTTCGCGCCTCCTGGCTCACGGTTATCAAGGGCCGAGTCGAGCCGCCCTCTTAGTATGAGGTTCCCTGACAATCCGTTAGCTTCACGATCGCAAGGACACGCCGGCGCGGCTTGTGATGCACATCGCCGCGCCGGCGGCGGCGATGCCCAGTCTTGATGAGTGGCGACCCCGGCAGGACTCGAACCTGCGACATGCAGCTTAGAAGGCTGCCGCTCTATCCAGCTGAGCTACGGGGCCAGTCGCACTGGCTGGCCGGAACGCGGCGCTTCAATGCGTCCACATCTCCGGTCGGTTGTAACGGAAGTTGTCGGCATAGGCGATCCTGCGCCGCTTGCGGTCCTGCGGCTCGAAGACCGTATAGGCGATGCCGTGCCGCTGGGCGTAGGCGATCGCCGCCTCGCGGCTGTCGAACCGCAGCTTGACCTGGCGCCGGGTGTCCACCGAGCTGGTATAGCCCATCAGCGGCTCGATCTCCTTTGCGGCCGCCGGCTCGAACTCGAGCACCCATGACTTGGTCTTGGCAGTGCCCGACTGCATCGCCGTGCGGGCCGGCCTGTAGATTCGTGCCGGTATCATCGCTCCTCGACCACTCCCTCTATCAGCCCTGCGGACGGCTGCCTGGACTGGTCGGGGCAGCAAGATTCGAACTTGCGACCCCCGGCTCCCAAAGCCGGTGCTCTACCAGGCTGAGCTATACCCCGACGGACCAGAACCCGTTGAATATCTAGCGACAGCGCCCACTCACGGCAAGCACGCAGATCACAAGCGCCTGGCGGCGAGCTCAGGGGCGGCCGGAAAATTGGTTGCCTTGGCCGCCCGCGGCGGGATCGTTTCGTGGCAAGCCTTGTTGTACGATCGGCGTTCAGCCATGTCGGGTTGTAATGGGCGGTATGTCCTAGAACATTTTGAGACCCTGGGGTAAGCTGACCAAATGCAGCGTTATGAAAATGGCGGATCGGCCCGCGCGCCGGCAGACTCCGTCAAGGCAGACTCCGGGGCGTCCCAGCCGAGCGATCCGAGTTCCGAGCCGCTGGAAGATACGATTCTGCGCGGCCTCGCGGCCGGTGAAGTGGGGGTGTGGAGCTGGGACCAGCACAGCCGCG
The DNA here is from genome assembly GCA_007118805.1 of Rhodobiaceae bacterium. GTDB lineage: Bacteria > Pseudomonadota > Alphaproteobacteria > Rhizobiales > Tepidamorphaceae > SKQW01. Next base: position 13,580 of record SKQW01000308.1, read on the forward strand.
AGCTGTATTGGACCCCGAATCTCGAGGCAATCCACCAGCTCCCGGCGGGCAGTTTCGACGGGACCTTCGGCTTCTTCGAAAACGACATCCATCCCGACGATCGCGGACCGGTGTTCGAGGCCATCAAGAAGACACTTGAGGACGGCACAGCTTACCGCGTCGAGTATCGCCTCGCGGCGAGCGGCAACGGTGAGCCCCGCTGGCTGGAGGCCCGCGGCCGGGCCATCATGGACCATGGACGGGTCGTCGGCATGACCGGCGTCTGCCAGGACATCACCAGCCGGCGGCGCGACGAGGAGGAACTGGTCAAGCGGGCCCGCCAGCAGGAAGCCATCGCCCGGCTGGGGCAACTGGCGCTTACAGAGCTCGGTGGGAAGGAAGAGGAGCTGTTCAGCGCTGTCGTTGAGGAAACGGCCAAGGCACTTGGCGTTGAGATGTGCAAGCTGCTCGAGCTTGCGCCGGGCGGCGAGGAGCTGATCCTGCGAGCGGGGAGCGGTTGGAAGCCGGGGCTCGTCGGCGCTGCGCGGCTGAGCACGGAACGTGAATCCCAGGCCGGCTATGCGTTGAAGGCCGGCGGTGCCGTCGTGGTCAGCGACCTGGTGACGGAGACGCGGTTCTCAACCCCGCGATTGCTGCACGACCACGGCGTGGTGAGCGGATTGAGCGTCCTGATCGCCGGCGAGGACGGGCGCGATTACGGAGTGCTCGGCGCTCACAGCACGCGTCGGCAGGAATTCTCCCAGAGCGATGTCGACTTTCTCCGCGCCGTCGCCAATCTCTTGGCCAGCGCCATTCATCGCAACCGCGCCGTCGAGCGTCAGGAGCTGCTGGTCCGGGAGCTCCGGCACCGGGTCGGGAACCTCCTGTCGCTGATCACCTCCCTGTTCAACAACTCCGTCAAGGGGGCACGGTCGGCTCCCGAGGTCGAGGAGAAGTTCCTGGCCCGCCTGATGTCGCTTGCCCGGACCCATTCCCTGATCTCCCAGGGCGGTTGGCGGACCACCGAGCTGCGCGGCCTCGTGGAGGCGGTTCTGGAGCCCTACAAGGATCGGGTTGCCCTTGAGGGGGGCGAAGTCGGCATCAGCGCGGATAACGGGATGGCGCTGAGCCTGGCCCTCCACGAACTGGCAACCAATGCGGCAAAATATGGTGCGCTCGCCGTCACCGCCGGACAGGTGTCGGTGGCCTGGTCACTTGAGGGTCAGGCCGACGACAGGCGACTGATCATCGACTGGGTGGAACATGGCGGGCCCCGCGTCGCGCCCCCCGCCGCCAGCGGCTTCGGGACCCGGCTGATATCCACGGTCGTCGAGCGCCAGCTCAACGGCACCCTGACGACGGATTACGCCA
>SKQW01000194.1 GCA_007118805.1 Rhodobiaceae bacterium
GCGACCGCCATGGCGAAGGCCTCGGCGTGCCACGGTTCGGCGAAGACGGGTCCGGTCTCGTCGCGCCGGATGCCCGGCAAGGCAGCGAGCGCGGCCTCGGTCTCAAACCGGGTCAAGATAGGGCTCCCAAAGATCGACGCGCAGGGTATCGCCGGCGCGCGCCTCCGGCCCCCACAATTCGCGGGCGGTGAATTCCACGCCATAGAGCCAGTGCGGCTGCTCGCCGAGACCGTGGGCGTTGGTGTCGGGAAAGACGTGGCAGCCATGCACCGCGACAATGGTGCCTTCACGGCCGCGCACATATCGCGGCAACCGTGTATGCCCCGTAGGATTTAGGTTGCGTGCCCGCACCGCCTCACCCTCGGCGAACCGAGCCTTGGTCCCAGCCTCACGCAACGCCGGACCGCCACGGCCGAGTGTAACGGCGACGTCCTCCGCCTTGAGGCGTCGCTTGACGGGCTTGGCGGGCTCTTGGCTCCGCCCCGCCTCGATCTCCTGCGGGCTCGCCAGGCCGCGCTCGACGATGAGCCGCTCAAGCGCGGCAAGCCAGATCTCGTAATAGGTGCTCGAAAGATACTGCGCGGGGGGGAGCGATTCGCGCATATAGCGCGAAGTGTCGAGCGTCCATCCGCCGGGCGGCGACATGGCAAGCGTCAGCGCGAAGACGCGCCGCTCCCACTCAGCGTGGAAAACCGGCTCGTCCGCTTCGGGCTCCACCGGGCCGAAGCCCTGAAAGCCGCCCATGTCATGCACGCCGTTCATGTCACTCGCCCCGCCTTGCGAGCTTCCTCCGGTGTCAGCGCCAGACCGGTGCCAACCATGGAATCGCGGGTCACCAGGGCGGCCAGCGCGTCCTCGCTCATGCCTTCGCTTCCCTCCGGCCGCATCGGCACGACGAGGTAGCGCATCTCGGCAGTCGAATCCCAGACCCGGATGCTCACCGCTTCGGGCAAGGACAGGCCGAACTCGGCAAGGACGCCGCGCGGATCGATGACGGCCCGCGAGCGGTAGGCGGGCGACTTATACCAGACGGGCGGCACGCCCAGCACCGGCCAAGGATAACAGGAGCACAGGGTGCAGACGACCAGATTGTGGGTGTCGGGCGTATTCTCGACCGCCACCATGTGCTCGCCCTGGCGGCCGCTATAGCCGAAATCGGCGATCGCCGCGCCGGCATTCGTCATCAGGCGCTCGCGATAGGCCGGGTCGACCCAGGCACGGGCGACGACGCGGGCGCCGTTCTGCGGCCCGATCCGGGTTTCGTAAGTGTCGATCAGCTCGTCGAGGGCTGCCGGATCGACATAACCCTTCTCCACCAGCAGTGACTCCAGCGCCCGCACCCGCGCCGCCACCGGCGACAGCTCGGCGTGATCGTGGTGGTGGTGATCTGCTTCGTCATTCATGGCCCTGATCCTGTGATCCAGAGACTGCCATGGTTTGTCCAGTCTGCCCACCCGTATCGGCTCGGGACAATCGGGCAGCATTGGGGCCACACTCTGACACCAAATCACTGAATTTCCTAGACATCGCCATCGGCTCGTCGATCGGTCGTCACGCTCCAAGGGCACGTGGTCACCGCCTCTGTGGAGGGGGTGCCGGCTCCGGGCGGCGGAGCAATCGCACGAGGGAACTGCACAGACATGATCGGATTGCGAACGGTCGCGCCAGCCGCGGCCGCGTTGTTGCTTGCGTTCAATTCTCCGGTCGAGGCTTTCGCGGCGGCACCAGCCGGCATCGAGGCGCCGATCGGCGCCGAGCCTGGCCAAGCCGATCAGGAGGCCGAGCTCGAATGCCTGGCTACCGCGATCTATCACGAGGCACGTGGCGAGCCCGAACACGGGCAACTGGTCGTCGGCCGCGTCATCCTCAACCGGGTCGCCAGCCCCTATTACCCGAATTCCATCTGCGAGGTGGTCTATCAGAATGTCCACCTCCACAATCGCTGCCAGTTCTCGTTCGCCTGTGACGGGGTCGACCGGGGGATAAGCGAGCTGAAGGTATGGCGGGAGATCCAGGGCCGTGCCGAGTGGCTGGTCAACTGCCTGGGCGACAATGACTGTCAGGAGAGCAAGCGGGACAGGGATATCTGGAAGTCGACCCACTACCACGCCGACTATGTGCATCCGTTCTGGGCCGACAAGATCCTGCGCCTCGGCCAGATCGGTCGGCATATCTTCTACTACACGGCGACCATGTGAGAGGCTAACCGCTGGGCGGCGGCGTCCAGTCGAAGCGCTGCTTGATGCGAGTCAGCAGCCCATCGCGAAGGCGGCGATAGGCATCGAGTCGCTGGGCGCGGCTGCCGCTCTCCAGGCTGGGGTCGAGACACGGCCAGTATTCGACATCGAAGGCCATGGTCCGGGTCATCTCGAGGGCGTGGTGATGGGCTTCGGGCGCCATGGTGACAACGAGATCGAAGGAACTGTCGCCCAGTTCCTCGAAGATGGTTGCCTTGTGCGCGGACAGGTCTATGCCGATCTCGTCCATCACGGCCAGCACGAAATGGTCCGGCTCGCCGCCCTCATGCACGCCGACCGAGGTGGCGTAGATGGTGGTGGGGAACAGGTGCCGGGTCATTGCCGCGGCCATTGGCGAGCGCACGGTATTCATGCTGCACGCGTACAGCACGGCCGAGGGCTGCTTCCGGGCCCGAGCCGACAACGCCGTCAGCCCTTCCAATACAGAACGCAGATGAGTGTGAACAGCCGACGGGCGGTGTCGAAATCGACATCCAGCTTGCCGCCCAGCCGGTCCATGAGGAGCTGCGAACCTTCATTGTGCAGGCTGCGCCTGCCCATGTCGACGGCCTCGATGCGGCTGGGGCTCGCCGTGCGTATCATCTCGAAATAGCTTTCGCAGACGAGATAGTAGTCGCGGACGATGCGCCGGAACGGGGTCAGCGACAGGAGATGTGTGACGAGGGGGTCGTTACCGGCCTCGGCGACCTCGAGCCGGAGCTGCCGACCCTGAATCGACAGGGTAAGCCTGTAGGGGCCGCCATCATGACCGCTCGGCGCGAAGCTGTTGTCCTCGAGCAGGTCGTAGATGGCGACCGCCCGCTCGTGCTCGATATCAGGATTGCCGCGGCCCAGTGAATGCTCATCGAGAACTACGTCGACAAGGCGTTTGCGGCCAACGCCCATTCTCACGAGCCCACATCCCTGCCGGGAATGCGGTTCATCCCTGGGAAGCAGTCTCTTCTGCCTCGATGGGATGGCCGGGGCAGCAATCCGTCGTCCAGACCGGGCCAAGATCGCCGAGCCGCGCTTCGAGGCACTCGACTTCCAGCCGTATCACCGCGTCCGAGGAAAAAATCAGGTCAACGACGCCGGCTGGTGGGTCGGTCGGGGTGAACCTGACTGCCAGCAGATTGAGGACGCCATCGGACAGGTCCTGACGGATATTGCGGCACTTCACCGCCTCCACCCGCTCGAAATGGAGCGCCGACCGGCAGCGCTCGAACTGGCACTCTGTCGGCTCGGCCCCCGGTTTGAGGTTTTCCCAGGCGAAGCGGCTGAGCATCAGGACGAAGCGTTTCTCTCGGGAGAGCTTGGCAATCTCCCCGACGCGAACCACGGCGTCCTGGAGATGGGCCGAAATGATATCGAGATCCTCGTTGTCGAGGGCAATCAGCTTGAGCGGCTTCATGATTGTGGTCTGCTTTTCACTTGTCTGCCCCTTCAGCGCTGGAGCAAAGGATCTGCAACGGGAGCCGGTCTGCCACCCTGTTGAGATCCTGTGGCCCAGCTGCCCGAAACCTGACCGATCAGGACGGGCAAGCAGCATATCGGATCGCCTCGGCGCGGCGTCAAGCCGCCTGGCGCTCGATCTCGGCGCCACACAGCCGGAGCTTTTGCTCCAGACCTTCGAATCCGCGGTCCAGATGATAGATCCGCGACACGGTGGTCTCGCCTTCCGCCGCCAGCCCGGCGATCACCAGCGAGACCGAGGCCCTCAGGTCGGTGGCCATGACCGGCGCCCCCTGCAACCGGGACACGCCGCGCACCATGGCAAGATCGCCGTCAAGCGTGATGTCCGCGCCCAGCCGGGCGAGCTCCTGGACATGCATGAAACGGTTCTCGAAGATCGTCTCGCGGATCGTCGACACCCCGTCGGCCCGCGACATCAGTGCCATGAGCTGGGCCTGAAGGTCGGTCGGGAAACCCGGATAGGGCGCGGTCGTCACCTCGACCGGTGCGATGCCGGCTCCGTTGGCGGCGACCCTGACCCCTCGATTGGTCGTCTCGACAGTGACGCCGGCGCGCCGCAACACCTCGAAACCGGCATCGAGCAGGTCGGCCCGGGCATTCTCGAGCACCACGTCGCCACGCGTAATCGCGACGGCC
>SKQW01000387.1 GCA_007118805.1 Rhodobiaceae bacterium
GACGTCTGGCTCAACCGAGATCCCCGGCGGCTTCAGCTCGCCGGAGCCGCCGAGTAGCCGACCGGCTCAGCCCTGCTCGCGCCTAAAGGCCTCGAGTGTTGCATCTGCTTCCTCGATCGGAACCAGAATGTAGCCGCGCTCGCGCATGCAGTCGGAGGCGTCCGGCGACATCGCCGCGGCGCCGGGACACGCGTTCACATCTCTCGCATATTCGGATTCAAGCTCCGGATTGCCGCTACCGCGCTGACCGTCGGTGCGCACCCATACCATTTGCTGCTGTTGCGGCTCTGGCTCTCGTTCAGTCGCCGGAGCGGCCGCCATCTCCTGGCGGGGCGCGCTCTCACAGGCCGCGAGCAGCGCGACAAGCCCGGCGGAAAGGCTCACGATTACGCCCGATCGCATGTCGTCTCCTTGGATCTATGGTGATGACGGTCCCAACTGCCCCGGTAACCTCTGGCATCTTTGCGGAACGATCGGAACCCTTCCTTGCAGCGCGGGCGCCGCACGATTCAGCATATTAGTGTAAGCTTTCTCCCCGGCCGCTGTCACGCCAACGCTGGGACCTTAGCTGGAGTTCCAGTCCTTCCCGCAAGCTGCGTGGCGGCAACGACACAGGTTGCGCGTTGAAGGCCATCTTTTGGAGTGGTTGTGGATCCCCCATATAAGCGCCATGCGCACGGCTTATCTCGATGCGGACTCCCAGGCCCGGCACAAGCTCCGCAATATGATCCATAGCTGGTTGCTGGTTGGTGGCAGCGTGGTGCTGCTCGCTGCCTGCGCCTGGATACTGGCTGGCCCGGCCGGCGTGGTATGGGCGGTCGTCGGCGGCGGCGTCGCCCTCGGTCTCTCGGCCAAGGTTTCCCCGGCCATGGTGTTGCGGCTCTACAGTGCCCGGCCGATTACCGTGCGGGATTTTCCCGAGGGCGTTTACGTTCTGCGGGAGTTGGCGCGGCGGGCGGAGCTGCCGGCGACACCCCGGCTCTACCTTGTGCGAAGTCGCATCATGAACGCCTTTGCCGTCGGACATCCGGACGAGTCCGCCATTTGTGTTACCGACGGTCTCCTTCGCGGGCTCAACATACGGCAGCTTGCCGGCGTGCTGGCGCACGAGATGTCCCACATCCGCAACGGCGATCTACGCGTAATGGCCATCGCCGACATCGTAAGTCGCATGACCAGCGCCATGTCATTGGCCGGAATACTGCTTCTGTTCCTGAACCTGCCACTGATGATGGCCGGCGGTCAGCCGGTGCCGTGGCTCGGCGTTCTGCTGCTGATTGCCGCGCCCACCATCGGCGCCCTGCTGCAGATGGCGCTCTCCCGCACCCGGGAATACGACGCTGATCTCGACGCCGCCGGGCTTACCGGCGACCCAGAAGCGCTGGCCTCGGCGCTCGCCGCCCTGGAGCGAAATCAGGGCCGGGCGTGGGAACTCGTGCTGCCAGGCCAGCGCATCCCCGATCCATCGATCCTGCGGAGCCATCCGCGCACGGAAGACCGCATCGCGCGGCTCATGTCACTCCGTCCCGCCAGCATCCGGCTGGATTTGCCCGAGCGCAAGCACGAGCCGGTGCGCGTCGTGCCGGTCGTGAGGCCTCCGCGCTTCAGGGCGAGCGGGCTTTGGTACTAATGCATCAGGCCCGAAGCGTGCCGCCTGTCGCCTGCGCGACGGCGTCGACCACGCGCTGGCCGATCTCGTCGATCTCCGGGTCTGTCAGTGTGCGCTGGCGTGGCTGAAGCGTGATCTGTATCGCCAGCGACTTGTTGCCCTCGCCGAGGCTCGCACCGGTGAAGACGTCGAACACCGTGACGTCCGTGATCAGGTCCCGGTCGGCGCCACGGGCCGCGCGAACCACCTCCTGGGCAGGAACGTCCTGCCCCAGTATGAAGGCGTAGTCCCGCGTCACGGGCATCAGGTCGGAGGCATCAAGGGCAGGTTTCCCGCGGTTTGCCTTTGCGCGAGGTGCCGGCAAGGCGTCCAGATAGACTTCGAAGGCGACGAGGGGGCCGCCCGCATCGAGCGCCTCGCGGGTGCGCGGGTGCAGTTCGCCAAAGCGTGCCAGGACCGTCTTCGGCCCGAGCGTGATGGTGCCGGATCGGCCGGGATGATACCAGTCGCCGCCGCCTAGCTGGATCTGCACCGACTGGATCGGCGCGCCGAGCGCGGCGAGTACGTCCATGGCGTCGGCCTTGGCGTCGAAGGCATCCACGGCGGCTGCGTGGGCCGACCAGTGGCGCCCGGTGCCAGCGGGTTTCGCCGTGCCACGCCGTACCCCTGCGGCAACTTCCTGCTGATCCCTGGGCCGGGTCCCGTGATAGGTGGCGCCCACCTCGAACAGGGCGACGTCGCCGAAACCGCGATCGGCGTTCTTCTGCGCCGCCGTGACCAGGCCGGACAACAGACTCGGCCGCATGTCGCTCATCTCGGATGAAATCGGGTTCTCGAGCGCAAGCCGCGTTTCGCCTTCGGGGCGGAACTGGGCGGCATGGGATTCCGGAATGAAGGACCAGGTCACGGCTTCGACCATTCCCCGCGCGGCCAGGGTGCGCCTGGCGGTGCGCTCGCGATTCTGCTTGAGCGTAAGAACCGGCCGGGCCACGCCGGCCGGCCGTGGTAGCGGCACAGTGGGCACCCTGTCCACGCCGACGATGCGCGTAATTTCCTCGACCAGATCGGCCGCCTCATGCACGTCCGGGCGCCAGCTCGGCACGGCCACCCGGGGCGCATCGGGGGCGTCGGTCACCCAGAAGCCGAGTCGGGTGAGCACGGCCTTCATTTCGGCGAAGGACAGATCGAGCCCGGTCAGACGGGCTATCTGGGCCGGGTCGAAGTTGATGATCCGGCTTTCCTCCGGGATCTCGCCGGCCAGCACAGTCTCGCTGGGTGTTCCACCGCAGATTTCCATGATCAGCTTCGTGGCGAGTTCGAGGCCGGGGACCGTGAACATCGGATCGACGCCGCGCTCGAAACGGTGGCGGGCATCGGAAACGGCGCCCAGAACGCGGCCGGTACGGGCGATGTTTACCGGGTCCCACAGCGCCGACTCGATCAGGACGTCAGTGGTGTTCTCGTCGCAGCCCGAATGCTCGCCACCCATCACGCCGGCAATCGATTCCGGCCCGTTGTCATCGGCGATGACCACCATTTCGGCGTCGAGTCGATAGGTCTTGCCGTCGAGCGCGAGGACTTCCTCGCCGGATCTGGCCCGGCGCACCACCAGATCGCCCTTGACCTTGGCCGCGTCGAAGACGTGGAGCGGGCGGGCGCGGTCGAAGGTGATGTAGTTGGTAATATCGACGAGCGCGTTGATCGGCCTCAGCCCGATGGCGCGCAGTCGCTGCTGCATCCAGTCCGGCGACGGACCATTCTTGACCCCCCGCACCAGGCGCAGCGCGAAGGCCGGGCAGAGATGACGGTCCTTCTCCGCGAGGTCCAGTCGCACGGAGACAGGGCAGGGCCCTTCGCCGGTCACCGGCGCCACATCGGGGGTGATCCTCTTGCCCATGCTCTTGGCCGCGAGGTCGCGGGCGATGCCCGATACGCCCAGCGCATCCGGCCGGTTCGGCGTGACGGCAACATGAAAGACCGGATCGTCGAGGCCGAGCACTTTGGTCAGCGGCACGCCCACGGGCGTGTCCTCCGGCAGATCGATGATGCCTTCGTGTTCGTCGGACAGCCCCATTTCGCGCTCGGAGACGAGCATGCCGTTCGACTCGACGCCCCGTATGGTGGTCGGCTTGAGAACAAGCCCGCTGCCCGGAATGGTGGTGCCGGACGGCGCAAAGACACCCTTCATGCCCGAGCGGGCGTTGGGCGCGCCGCAGACGACCTGAACCTCCTCCCGCCCGGTATCGACGGTGCAGACCCTGAGCTTGTCGGCATTGGGATGCTGTTCGGCCTTGACCACGCGGGCAACGCGAAACGCCTCAAGTGCTTCGGCGGGATTGTCGATGCCTTCGACCTCCAGGCCGATCAGGCTGAGCTTCTCGGCGAGAAGCGCCATGTCCTCTGTGGTTTCCAGATGATCCTTGAGCCAGGACAGGGTGAACTTCATCGGCTGAGCCCTCCCGCCAGGCTCGGCACGTCGAGCGCGGCAAAGCCGTAGTGCCGGAGCCACCTCAGATCGGCTGAGAAGAAAGCCCGGAGATCCGGCATGCCGTATTTGAGCATGGCGATGCGGTCGATCCCCAGCCCCCAGGCGAACCCCTGGTAACGTCCGGGATCAAGGTTAACCGCGCGCAGTACATTGGGATGGACCATGCCGCAGCCGAGGATCTCGAGCCAGTCGCTCCCCTCGCCCACCACGATCTCGGTCTTCGTCCGCCGGCA
>SKQW01000201.1 GCA_007118805.1 Rhodobiaceae bacterium
CTGCTTCGTCGTCACTGGCAATGCGGAAGAGCCCCTTGGGCTGTCTCTCGGCAGTTTCCACCGGGAGACTTCCGCGACCACGTAACATTCAATGATGCACGTTCCTCAACGCTCGCCGCTTGATATGGGTCAAAGGCATGGGCCCACGAACTGCTACTGTGTAAAGCACGTGAAACTCGCCGATGGCCGCCGGAATAGCACATGCCACAACCGTTCACAGCATCAGGGGTGCATCCCGGGAGCACGTTCCCGCCACTGCAGCCGCTGTGGATGTTGGTGCTGCTCGTGCTATTGCTCTTGCCGGCGGGACTGGCTTCGGCTTTATCGCAGAGTGATTCCTTGGGTACGCGTCTGTTAGGCGCCATCAGCCACCAGCCAGATGATCCGCTTTGCCGGCACACCGACACGCGAGAGGAATTCGCCTCACCCTCCGCACGAGTACACGACGATGACGCCCCCCAATCCAGTGACGGCGCGGTTGTCTCACCAAGTCACCGAACCGCGCCTTCACGCCGTGCGAAGCCAACCAAATTACGGCCGCATCTGACCATACCGTCCACCCCGGCTGCGCTCTACCGCTTGACCCAGCGACTGCGACTCTAAGACGGACCTCCTGCTCCAAGAACTGATGCCAGCGATGGTCCCGGCACGCGTGTGACCGGGCCAATCGTCCCTGCATGCAGGTCCATCGGATGGAGCCGAACCACCCACATCAATGGACCAGACAAGGAAAAGGATGCATTCATGCTGACCTATCCCGACATCGACCCGGTCGCCATCCAGCTCGGCCCCGTGGCCATCCACTGGTATGGCCTAATGGGTCAGGTCCTGTCGGCGCCGATGATCCTGCTCGGGCTCCTCCTGATCGTCCTCGCATACCGGCAAACAGCGAGACAGCGATAATCCGGGTTCCGATTACAACGTCCTGGAGGCCTTGCTCGCTTTGTTACCGATCATGGCCAGAGAAAGGGCGATGCATCGCCCGAACAAGGCCTCCGGGTCCGGGCCAGCGACCGTGGTGCGTATCGACGGTATAGGGATGGCAGTGTTTGAAACCATCTCTCACGGGCATAGCGTCCGTGAGGTGGTGGTGGCCGGCCGGCAGGTCGGTGTGCACATGCTCCAGCTCCACGGCGTCGTGAACCGGCCATAGGCGCCAGGCCACCCCTACAATCACGAACGACAACGCCGCGAACCCGGCGAACAGCGGCTCGATGCCCCAGTGGAGGCCGAGCCATCCTGCCAGCGGATACGTGAATAACCAGCAGGCGTGTGACAGCGAGAACTGCGCCGCAAATACGGTTGGCCGGTCTTCCTCGCGGGCCGAACGTCTCAGTAAACGCCCCGAGGGCGTGAGGATAAGGGAAGATCCTGCACCAAGCAGGAACCAGAGCAACAACAGTGTCCGGAAATCAGGGCTCAGCACCCCGAGCGCCAGGACCGTGCCGATGAGTAAGGCGCCACTGAGCATGGCCGAGCGTTCTCTGACGTGCCCCAGCACCGCCGGTAACACCAGGGCAATCAGCATGCTGCCCGCCCCGAAAGCCGCCATGGCAACAGCAACATGTTTGTCGCCGAATTCGAGCACGTCGCGCACATAGACAACGGTGTTGACCAAGGCCATGGCGCCCCCGGCGGCCACCGCCATGTTGAGCGCGAGCAGCCCGCGCAGCCGCGGCGTCGCGGCGAAAATGCGCAGCCCCAGTGTGGCCCGATGCATCACTCCGGCGCCGCCCAACGAGGGCGAGGCCTTTGGCAGTCGGGTACGGCACACGAGAACTGCCGCGATGATGAGACCGGCCACCGTGCCACCGAACAGCCAGTGATAGGACACGAACAACAGCAGGATTGCCGCAAGCGCTGGGCTGAGCAGGTTCTCCAGGTCGTGGGCAAGTCTTGCCAGGGACAGCGCCTGCGTATACGTCGCCTCGTCAGTAATGATGTCTGGCACCGTCGCCTGCAGCGTGGGCGTGAACATGGCCGAAGCGGCCTGCAGGACGAAAACGAGAACGTAGATCTGCCATATCTCGGTCACGAAAGGGAGCAGCAGCACGACCCCGCCACGAACCAAATTCAACGACACCAATAGCCCGCGCCTGGGAAACCGGCCAGCCAAGGCGCCGGCGAACGGACCGATGAGGACGTAGGTCGCCATCTTGATGGCAAGCGCCGTCCCCAGCACAGCGCCCGCCTCCCCCGCAGCAAGGTCGTAGGCAAGCAAGGCGAGAGCCACCGTCGTCAACCCCGTCGCCGCCAGTGCCAGCACGTGGGACAGGAAAAGTCGACGGTATGTGGGGTTGCGTAAGGGTTCGATCATGGCGCCTACGTAGTTATTTCTTCATCCTGTCCGTTGCATGCGGTCTCGATACACCGCCCGTTAGGGTCAGTTGCGATGCTACCAATTGAAGTGGATCCCTAAATCGGGACACGCCGGGAAGTAAACCGCGTTACGATGGAGCCACGTCGCACTAGCGAGCGACGGCTTCGGTGAAGCGCACGAGATCCGCAACAACCCAATCTTCCATTATCGACACACCAGAATCCCTTGGCGCACCCACTGCGCCACTGGTCGTGTGGTTGATCGCGTGATAATCGAATCGCCGGCGCGGTGCGCGAAGCCCATCTACACGCGAGAGCGGCGAGGCAGTCACCATCGTGCCGGAGATCGACTACACTGCTAGTAGGTCCATCCCTCCCGCCCGTGCAAGCGTCAGGCTCGATCGACGGAGGTTTCCATGGTCACACTGCGTCCTGATTCCTCGTTCTATCCCTCGCCGCGCATGGCGGCCAAGGCCCCGGCCGAGACGCTCGCCTACGTGGCGGCCTTCGATCCCGATCGCAAGACGCCGGATGCTCTGGCGGTGGTCGATGTGGATCCCGGATCACCCTCCTATGCGCAGATCGTCGGGCGAACTGACATGCCCAACACCAGTGACGAACTGCATCACTTCGGATGGAATGCGTGCTCGTCCTGCCTGTGTCCCAATGCCCCGCATCCGCACGTCGAACGCCGCTATCTCGTTGTCCCGGGACTGCGCTCGTCGCGGCTGCACATCCTCGACACTAGGCCGGACCCGAGAAAACTGGAGATCGTCAAGATAATCGAGCCCGAGGAGATCGCCGAGAAGAGCGGCTACAGCCGGATACACACCGTCCATTGCGGTCCCGAAGGCATCTACATCAACGCCCTGGGTGACTCTGATGGCAAGGCCCCGGGCGGCATCATGCTCATGGATCACGACCGCCTGGAGGTGCGAGGCCAGTGGGAGATGGACCGCGGCCCGCAGCAGATCGCCTACGATTTCTGGTGGCACCTGGGCCACGACACTCTGGTCACCAGCGAGTGGGGCACTCCTGACACCTTCGAGAACGGGCTCGACCCGGAGATCCTCCTCGGGGCCCGGTACGGCCGGCGCCTGCATTTCTGGGACCTGCACAAGCGCAAGCATCTCCAGGAGATCGACTTCGGAGAGGAGTACCAACTCGTCTTCGAGTTACGACCGGCGCACGATCCCACCCGGGCCTACGGCTTCGTGAACTGCGTGATAAGCCTGCAGGACCTGTCCTCGTCGATCTGGACGTGGCATCAGGACGGCGACAAGTGGGCCGTCAGGAAAGTCATCGACATCCCGGCCGAACCTGCCGAGCCGGACCAGCTGCCACCGATCCTCAAGGGGTTCGGGGTAGTCCCACCGCTTGTCACCGATATCGATCTGTCCCTGGACGATCGGTTTCTCTACGTCTCCTGCTGGGGAACCGGCGACATGCTCCAGTACGATGTATCCGACCCCTTTGCACCGACGCTGACCGGCAAAGTGCGGATCGGCGGCATTGTCTCGCGGGCGCCGCACCCGGGCTCCGACAGGAAATCCCTCAATGGTGGCCCTCAAATGGTGGAGATCAGCCGTGACGGCAGGCGGGTGTACTTCACCAATTCACTGTACGGGGCAATCGATGACCAGTTCTATACCGAGGGCCTCGACGGCTGGATGGTCAAGCTCGATGCCGGCGAGAACGGCGGGCTCGCGTTCGACGAGAAATTCTTTGTCGACTGGCCCAAGGGCCATCGCCCGCACCAGATCCGGCTGGAAGGAGGTGACTGCTCCTCCGATTCCTATTGTTACCCATAGAATTGAGCGTGGCGGCGCCGCTCCCGATCAACCATGCATGAGGTTGTGCCCTGGCTGACGCTGGCTGGCCTGGGCGCCTTCCAAGGTATCAACCCGGCCATGGGGTGGCTTTTTGCGGTGGCGCTCGGCATGCATCGCCAAAGTCAGAACGTGGTGCTGGCCTCCCTGGTCCCCATCGCGCTCGGCCACGCGC
>SKQW01000255.1 GCA_007118805.1 Rhodobiaceae bacterium
CCTTCTGCAACTGCACCTGCGTGATCTGGATGCCGGCGCCGTATTCGTCGAGCGTCTGCTGCATCAACTCCATGACCGCCTGCTCGGTGACCGCGCGGGCCTGGGTCAGGATCGGCTGAAGCTGACTGCGGCCGATCACCTCGCGCAATGCGCTCTCGGCCACCGCCTTCACCGAGGCATCCGGCCACTGAATGTTGAACAGATAGTCCGGCGCATTGTTGATGAGCCAGAACACGGCAACGTCCACATCGACGATATTCTCGTCGCCCGTGAGGATGAGGCTCTCCTCGGGAACGTCGCGGGCCGACTCGGTCCGCCCATCCTCGAAGATGCGAAAGCCGATATCTACGCGGTTGACGCGCGTGACCTTCGGCGTCTGCACCGCCTCGATCGGCCAGGGCAGATGATAGTTTAGACCGGGCTGCGTCATCTGGACGAACTCGCCAAAGCGCGTCACCACGCCCTGCTCGTCCGGCTGGACGCGATAGAAGCCGCTTGCGGCCCACACCAGGGCGAGCACCAGCGCACCGAGCCACAGCCCCTTTCCGCCAAGCGAACCGCCCGGCAGGGCGCTGCGCAGGCGATCCTGGCCTTGGCGCAAGAGCTCTTCCAGGTCCAGTGGTTGCGACGGGCCACCTGGTCGGCCACCACCCCAGGGGCCGCCACCGCCCTGATTGTCTTGCGACATATCAGCTAAAGTCCTTTCTCAACTCGTCAGGAGCTCGATCCCCGAGGGGGCGGCTGGAGCTGAGCGTGTCGCTCCCGTTCGTTGATTTGTTTGCCTCGCAATGAAGCGGGCTTTGGCCGATCGCCTCGACAATCGGCTGATGCCGCAAGAGGGGGTAGTCGAGCCGTTCATAAAGTTGACGGATTGCCTGGTGATCGAATCGCGCCTCCAGAACCTCCATGACTGCACCCCTGCGCAGCTGCACCGGAAGCTCCTCGATCGCGAAGCGGATCGCCAGAGCAGCGGATGCAAAGCGCAGATAGTTCAGCCGCCCGCGCCCGAAGGTACTGCGCGCGATGTACATTTCGGCAGGCGCCGTGTAATCGAACGAAGCCAAGGTGTCCAGGTCGTGGCTCAGCGAGGCTGTCTCCACTTGCCGGGTCATGGCTTCTGCCCGCGAATTTTTCCGCGTAACAGGCCCGGCTGAAGAACTTCAGCTTCACGAAGGTACTTTGGTCCGGAGACCTTTTTCGCTTTCGTTTCTGCGTCTTTCAACTTCTTCGGCTCTTTGTTGGTACGCTTCTGCCCTTTGGCCATGACTACTTTTCCTCGGGTAGCGGCGATGCGTCCGCATGCTCGTTGATGGGTGGCGACAGCAGTCGCTCGAAATCATCCAGTAGATTGGCGATGAGCTGCTTACGCCTTGGATCCTCGGCTTCCGAGGTGGCCGCGAAGAGCGCAAGCAGGTAGCGAGCCTTTTCAACTGCCTCCGCCCAATCCGCTGCGGGCGCCGCGACCAGCTGTTGTTCGAGCTCGTCCTGGCGCGCCTTGAGCCTGGCCCGGTCGGCGGCAACCTCCGTTACCAATCGCCGCAGCTCGGTTGCTTTCTGGGCAGACATGCCGCGATGGTTGTCAAGGCAGATGGGATGTTCAGTCATGGGGTCTTCGACTGCTCGGCCAGCAGGCCTGAGCTGTTCAGAGCATCGATGGCACCGCTCTGCATCAGGAGGAGAGCTCCGCCGAGCGTTAGCAGCAGGGCGACACTAATGAAGAGGTAGGTGGACGCCATGTGAGGAGAGGGTTTAATTGGCACGCGCGGCATCTGTCTGTGCTCCATGGTTCAGGCCCTGTCGCTTGATCCCAAATCTTCGCGCTGCGCCGCACGGACCACTGAGGGTTCGATGCGCGCCCGCTGATAGGAATGGGGGGCATTCTTGCTCAGGGGAATCGCGATGGACATCGATGCCACCCGATAGGCCAGGAACGAAAGTCCTTCGATCATCTCCTCGATGGTTTCGATATCATACGTTCCAGCAGGCAAATTCCGACCCAACCCTTCTACGAAAAAGGGTCCGCGGAACGTAACCTGTTGGCGAGCAATGCGCTCGGTCATCTGCTTGCTCCAAACCCCGTATTCCACCGTGGCCCGTGGGGCGCGGTGCAAACGGACCTGCCTCCGGCGGCCCTCGCAGCCGCAATGCTACTCGGACACCGTCTCTGCGCTTGCAGCGCTTGCGGTCGATTCCATTTCCAGGGCAGCGAGTGTCTGGGCGCAGAGGCTAGCCGCCTGTCGTGTGGCTGACTCCATGTTGGGCATGGTTGCCCATCCGCCCGCCTCGACGAATTGCCGCTGCTGGTAGGAGCTGCGAAAATCCTTCAACTCCGCGAGTTGAGCATTTGCGTCCCCGCCGGCCAGGAACCTGTCGACGCAGACTATGGCTGCAAGCTCGGCCCGGGCTTCGTCGCCCATTTGTTGCGCCGTTCCGCCCGTCACCCATCCACCGAAAGTGAACCCGATCGCGATCGTTGCGACGGCGGTTGCGATGCACGCCCAACCGAGGATGGCCTTGGTCGGCTGCAGCTCTTCCCACCGTTGGCCGAGAGTTCGTTTGTGATTCCGTTCCATGACGCCTCCTAGGGCATGTTCAAATTCATAAGATGGTGCAGAATTCTAAAATTACAATAGAACATCCGATTAATTCGACGAACTAATTTCCAGCGCACGCCTTGAACTGGAATGCTCGAGACTCAAAATAATAAATAAATATCGACCAAATACACATCAAATTTATCAATTAGAACATAATTATAATTATTTCTATAGCATTCTTAATTTACCACATGGATTTTTTCCTATTTTTATTGGCATAATATTCCAGTTTATCACGTTTATCAAAAAAGTATAAATTTGCAATATTCGATGAGAGCCCAAATAATGGTGCGTGACATTATCTATTAGTTGGACTCACTTCCGATTATCGAGATCCCGGCCTCTTTGACTGGTGGCACGCTTTCTATGCTCCTCACGCGCTCCCCATCCAATCCTCCTGGCAAAGCGGACCCCGGCGGGTGTGGGCCGCCGGGGCCCTGGCCGGACATTAGGGATGCGGGGACAATCAAAACGTCCAGAACCGGGCAGTTTAGATCTCGCAGCCGCGTGGAGTCTGAGCAATATTGATCAACCTTCGGGAGGGACCTCGGTTACCATCCAGGTCCCGCCTCGACACCGCCTCGACCAGCCTTACCGTCCAGGACCGCACCAAGCCGTGGCGGTTCACCATCGGGACGCTCCGCACTAGATTAGGCTGACTCAGAAGAGGGAATCCGTTTCATGTCGACCCACCCCCAGCCGAAGTTTGATCCCAAGGTATTCCTTGCGAGGATCGGGGATGGCCGGAGCATTGCCGAGTACCAGACAGGTCAGGTCATCTTCTCGCAGGGCGAGCCCGCGGACGCGGTGTTCTTCATCCAGGAGGGCGAGGTGAAGGTGAGCGTCGTTTCCGAGCAGGGCAAGGAAGCCGTCGTGGCCATGCTCGGCAAGGACGAGTTCTTCGGAGAAGGCTGTCTGGCAGGGCAATCGAGGCGAATTTCGACGGTCTCTGCGATGTCGGATGCCGTTGTCACGCGGCTTGAGAAATCGGCCATCGTCCGGCTGATCCATGAGGATCCGGCCTTCTCCGAGCTGTTCATTGCACATCTGCTCAGCCGCGCGGTGCGCGTCGAGGCCGACCTCATCGACCAGCTGTTCAATTCAAGCGAAAAGCGCCTTGCCCGAACGCTCCTGCTCCTGGCCAATTTCGGGCAGCAAGGCATACCGGAACCGAAGATCGCGAAAATCAGCCAGGAGACGCTCGCCCAGATGGTCGGAACGACGCGCGCCCGCGTCAGCTTCTTCATGAACAAATTCCGCAAGCTCGGCTTCATCTCCTACAATGGCGGCATCGAAGTCCACAGCGCGTTGCTGAATGTCGTCTTGCACGATCAGCCGCACATCGAACCGTGAAAGCGTGCCGCCTTGCCGCTGCACGGAGTGATGATATCCTGCCTCCATCGGGCGGCTCTGTCGCCGATACCCGATGTCCCGTCCGCTTGTTCGTGAGTTCGGGAACCTCGCATGTTGTTCACGGCAATCCTCCAATCCATCGTTCGTGACGGCAGCCTTTGCGTGATCGATGCGAGCGGCCGCCGTCACACGATCGGAGATGGCTCATCCCCGGAAGCCACGCTGCGCCTGACCTCGAAGTCAGCCAACTACGCTTTGGCATTCAATCCGGCGCTCTCGGTCGGCGAAGCCTATATGGATGGTCGGCTGGTGATCGAGGAAGGAAGCCTTTACGCCTTTCTCGACGTCGTGGCGCGCAACGCCG
>SKQW01000397.1 GCA_007118805.1 Rhodobiaceae bacterium
CTAGCCGACCGCGGCTGACGCGGCGCGATAAGACTTGTTGCGATGCCTGGAGGCAGTCGATGGCGGCGATCAGGGCTGATCAGATCAGCGCAATGGTCCAAGCGCCGGCAAAGAGCCCAAGCGCGGCGGCGCCATAGCGAAATTCCGCGGCACGCCCCTGGGGCAACCGCGCCTGCGCCAGGTGCAGGCCGATGCCGAACAGGCACCCGACGGCGAAGCCGGCGAAATGCGCGCCCACATCCGTGCGCTCCCCGCCGACGCCGAGGAAGGCCAGCAACATCGCCCCGGCGGCCAGCGGCAACCAGCGCCGCAGGCCGGGCCCGCCGAACGCCTCCTGCCGCTTGAATGACAGCGCCGCCAGGATCCCGAGCGCGGCGAATACCGCTGTCGAGGCGCCGATCGACGTGTGGCTCGGGGTGTTGAGCATCGCATTCAGCGCATTGGCCGTCCCGCCGGCGGCCACGATGGCGAACCAGGTCAGGCCGGGGCCGATCATCTGGGCGATCAGTATGCCAAACAGGCTGCCGGCGGCCAGATTCGACATGAGGTGACCGAGATCGCCATGCAGACCGAGCGCGGTGATCGTGCGCCACCATTCTCCATTGGCAATAAGTCCGGCCTGGGCGCTTCCGGCGGCAAGCCAGTCCGCCCCGAAGGCGTCGCGCCCGGCGGCGGCCTGAACGAACACGACCGCGGCGCAGAAGACCAGCGCGGCATCGATCCCCTCGCCGATCGGGCGGGACGGCGCCGGAGCCCGGCGCGGGCGCTGGTTCTCCCGGACATACGCCGCGAGTTGATAATGAGCATCGGCGGCATCCGAGGCTGCCACGAGCAGGGCGGTCCCGCGCGAGCGCGCGACAAGCAGGCAATCGATCCCCATGGCAAGCAGCACCAGCGCGTGCTGCTCGGCTTCGACGCGTTCGTCGAATCGGCGGATCTCGACCCAGGTGTCCTCAAACTCGACCGTCACCGGACTTCCCCCCGCGCCGCCACCTCCTCCGGCGGGCATGTGCT
Organism: Rhodobiaceae bacterium; assembly: GCA_007118805.1. Classification (GTDB taxonomy): domain Bacteria; phylum Pseudomonadota; class Alphaproteobacteria; order Rhizobiales; family Tepidamorphaceae; genus SKQW01. The sequence continues at coordinate 1,015 of SKQW01000397.1, forward strand.
TGATGCATGTCCATCGCAGCCCTGTTTGCAGCGAACATAGAGCCGGCACGGTGCGGCGGAAAGGTCGCCTCCGCCCTTCTCTGGCGACCGGGATGCCGGCGGGCGGCCAAAGGATGGTCACGGTAGATGCTGAAAGATATTTCACCCTCTCGCTAAGATTTCAGAGCGCGCCGTCCCGCCCGGAAACGCAATCTTTGCCCACTTCGGAACGTTTTTTCGCTGCATCGCGTTGCCACTAGGTCGCCTTATTTGCTAAGTAAACGACCCCGTGTGGCCGACTGAGCGATTAGACTTGCTTGCTCGGCCACATTAAATTTCTGTAATGTTCCTGCAAAGGAGTTTTACAGAATCTGAGGAAGTCAAAGGACCAGAAAGGATCATTCATGACCCGTGCAAGCACGCCGATCTGCATCGCCGCCGCTCTTGGCCTTATGCTCGGCGGAGCCTCCGTCGCCTCGGCACAGGAGCAGTACACCGACCAGGAGCTGCAGACCTTCGCCTCGGCGGTTATCCAGATCGAGCAGATCAGCATGGACGCGCAGCAGCAGGCGCAGGCCGCTGACACGCCGGAAGAGCAGCAGGAAGTCCAGGCGCAGGCGCAGGCGCAGATGGTTCAGGTGATCGAGGCCGAGGGCCTGTCCGTGGACCAGTACAATGAAATCGCGACGGACGTTCAGGCTGATCCTGACCTGGCCGAGCGCATTCAGCAGCACATCATGGAACTGCAGTGATCGCTGCCGCAGCGCCCAGCACGACCCGCCGGCCATCGCGCCGGCGGGTTCTGTTTTTCAAACCAGGCGGAATCGCCCTATCCTGCCGCGATGCCGCACCATCCGCCATCCCACGCAGGCGGCGCGTCGACGTTCGCCCGCAGCGCCCCGGCCGCCGAGCGTAACAAGACTCCGATCCGGACCGTGCTCGAGCGCGTCCTGCCCCGGCAGGGGGTTGTGCTCGAGATTGCCAGCGGCACCGGTCAGCACGTCGTTCATTTCGCGGCGGCGCTGCCCGAACTGGTTTGGCAGCCGAGCGATCCAGATCCCGAGGCTCGCGCTTCGATAGCGGCGCACGCAGAAGCGACGGGGCTATCCAACATCCTTGCCCCGATCGATCTCGACGCCAGCCACCCTCGGTGGCGCGTTGACCGGGCCGATGCCATCATCTGCATCAACATGGTCCATATCGCCCCCTGGGCCGCCGCCGAAGGGCTGGTCGCGGGGGCGGCGCGGGTCCTGCCGCCCGGCGGCGTGCTGTTCCTATATGGGCCGTTTCGCCGCCACGGGTACCATACGGCACCGAGCAACGAGGCATTCGATGCCGATCTGCGGCGCCGTGATCCGCAGTGGGGCATACGTGACCTTGAGTCGGTGACACGACTCGCCGAGTCCCATGGGCTTTCATTGCAAGAGATCGTCGAGATGCCGGCAAACAACTGTTCGGTGATCTATACTTTGAGCGCCAGCTCGTCTCGACACGCCTCGGGCTGATCTCACCCCGAGTCGGAAGCCGTTTCAATTTGAAGCCTTTTGCCTGAGAATGTTAAGGAATTGCTGACCATTTCTTTAGCCGTTTCTTAAGCGCCTCTCGCTACCTTGCCTGTCGTCGAGTTCAGTCGAGTGTGCGAGAGTGTTCATGTCCGGACAGTATCGGCCGCGGGCGAAATATGTGATCGGACCTGACGGAAGTCCGCTCACCATCGCCGACCTACCTCCTCCCAATACCAAGCGTTGGGTCATTCGACGCAAAGCCGAGGTCGTCGCGGCGGTGCGGGGCGGACTTCTGAGCCTTGAAGAGGCATGCGAGCGCTACACCCTCACCGTGGAAGAATTTTTGAGTTGGCAGCAGTCGATCGACCGCTATGGCCTCCCCGGCCTGCGGGCCACACGGATCCAGCATTACCGGCAGTAGCGTCGGCTTTCCGATCACCCGCCACGCCGCCTCGTAACCGGCCGGGCCCTCTTCCGCTGCCGAGGCTCAGTGGCGCCGGCGCAACGGCCGGGCGCCGCCGCCATCGATCCGTCACGCGGTTGCACCATCGGCCCGTCGCAGCGCCGACGCCGCATCGTCACGCCGCCCCGCGCTTCGGTTCCGGCCGGGGTTGACGCAACCCGGCAATTCTTGCCCGTCCCCCCTCTTAGCGAACCCGCTGGCATCCGGCGCCGACAGGTCTAAGCAGGCGACGGCGCGGCCCGCGTTAATCTTCTGTTTACGCTGTTGGTGGGAAATTCTTGCCGAGTCGTCGGAGCGACGGCGGCTGAGACTCTGGTGAAATCATCGCTGAACGCGGGGGAGACATTGGAGGCCGCCCTTCAACTGATCAGATCGATCGGGCCCACACGGCTCGCCGCCATGGGCGCGGTGGCGGTGGCGCTGGTGGGCTTCTTCGGCCTGGTGATCCTGCGGCTGTCGAGCCCGACAATGGTCGCGCTCTACAACGATCTCAGCATGGAGGACTCCGCCTCGATCGTACAAGAACTCGACAGCCGCGGCGTCAACTACGAGCTGAAGGGCGACGGCTCGGTGATCGCGGTGCCCGATGGGCAGGTGCTGCGCCTGCGCATGGATCTGGCCGCCGAAGGACTGCCGCGGGGCGGGTCGGTCGGCTACGAGATCTTCGATCGCAGCGATACGCTGGGCGCCACGAGCTTCGTCCAGAACATCAATCATCTGCGGGCGCTCGAAGGCGAGCTTGCGCGCACCATCGCCGCGCTCGATCGGGTGGCCAACGCGCGGGTGCACCTTGTCATTCCCGAGCGCCAGCTCTTTGTCCGCGACCAGCCCGAACCCACCGCCTCCATCGCCCTCAAGACGCGCGGTGATTTGTCCACCACCCAGGTGCGCGCGATCCAGCATCTCGTCGCCGCCGCCGTTCAGGGTCTGACGCCGGGCCGGGTCTCGGTCGTCGACGACACCGGACGGCTTTTGGCCGATGGGCGCGGCGACGACACGCCAGGGACCGCGGTGGCCCTGGACGAGCGTCGCACGCAACTGGAGCGGCAGCTGCGCAGTCAGGTCGAGGAGATCGTGTCCAGCATCGTCGGTCGCGACCGTGTCCGGGTCCAGGTCGCCGCCGATCTCGATTTCAGCCGGGTGAGCGAGACCACCGACAGCTATGATCCGGATGGGCGCGTCGTTCGTTCAACGCAAACCCGCGAGGATTCCTCGAGCAGCAGCGAAGCGGCCAATGACGGCGTCACGGTCGGCAATGAACTGCCCGATGCCGACGCCCAGACGCAGGCCGACGGGCGACGCGAAGAGAGCGCCACGCTGGAAGAGATCACCAACTACGAAATCTCCCAAACGACCCGCACCGAGGTGCGCGAGGCGGGCGAGGTGAAGCGGCTCTCGGTCGCCGTGGTGGTCGATGGCAACTACACCCAGTCGGACGGCGGCGATATCGTCTACGAGCCCCGCAGCCAGGACGAGCTCGACCGGATCGCAGCGCTGGTCAGGTCCGCGATCGGCTTCGACGAGGCCCGTGGCGATACCGTCGAGATCGCCAATCTGCGCTTTGCCGACGCCCCGCAACCGATCACCGTGCCGGCGGGCGGTTCCCTGCTGCCCGCAATGACCCGGAGCGACGTCTTCCGGCTGGCCGAGATCGCGGTGCTGGGCCTCCTCGGATTGCTCGTCGTGCTCTTCGTGCTGCGACCGCTGGTTCGTCAGATACTGAACAACGACCAACCGGCGACCGGCGCGCCGCAACAGATCGAGGCGCCGGGTGAAACGGCAGATCTGCTCGACCACGGCACCGACACGCCGCAACTTGCCGCGCCGGCGCCGTCGATATCGCCCGACGCCATCGAGCTGGCGCAGGCGGCCGGCGAGGTTCAGGCGTCCTCCCTTCAGAAAGTCGGCGACCTCATCGAACAGCATCCCATCGAGGCTGTCTCGATCCTGCGCAACTGGATTCATGAGCCGGCCACATGATGGAGCAGAACGCCCTCGTTGCAGTGCCCGCACAGACGGCTGACCAGGAGACCCCTCTCACCGGTCCCGAACGTGCTGCGATTCTGCTGCTCACGCTCGGACAGAAATACGGGGACACGATCTGGCACGCCCTCGACGAGGAGGAGGTCCGGCTGGTCTCACTCGCCATGGCCCGGCTCGGCGAGGTGCGCACCGAACAGATCGAACGGCTCATGGTCGAATTCGTGCTCCAGATGAGCCACGCCGGCGCCGTGGTCGGAAACTACGAATCCACGGAGCGGCTGCTCGGAGAGTTTCTGCCCGACGACCGCGTCTCCGCGATCATGGAGGAAATCCGCGGCCCCGCCGGGCGCAACATGTGGGAGAAGCTGTCAAATGTCCAGGAGACCGTCCTGGCGAACTATCTAAAGAACGAATACCCGCAGACAGTCGCGGTCGTGCTGACCAAGATTCGCACCGAGCACGCCGCGCGGGTGCTCGCCATCATGCCCGAGGACTTCGCCCTCGACGTGGTCAACCGGATGCTGCGCATGGAGTCCGTCCAAAAGGAGATACTGGAGCGCTTGGAAGAGACACTGCGCAGCGAGTTCATGTCCAATCTCGCCAAGACCAGCCGCCGCGATTCCCACGAGCAAATGGCGGATATCTTCAACAATTTCGACCGTCAGACCGAGACGCGATTCATGACCGCACTCGAAGAGAACAACCAGGATTCGGCCGAGCGCATCAAGTCGCTGATGTTCACCTTCGAGGATCTGGGCAACCTCGACAATGCCAGCGTCCAGACACTGTTACGCCAGTATGACAGCAACAAGCTCGCCATCGCCCTCAAGGGCGCCAACGAGCAGCTGCGCAACTTCTTCTTCTCGAACATGTCGCAGCGCGCCTCGGCGATGCTGCGCGAGGAAATGGAGGTGCTCGGCCCGGTCCGGCTGCGCGACGTCGACGACGCGCAGACGCAGATGGTCAATCTTGCCAAGGACCTCGCCGCCAAGGGCGAGATCGTGATCTCCAAGAATCGCGGCGAAGACGAATTGATCTATTGAGAAAGAACGCGGGATGACACAGGACAACACCATCGCCACCCCGCGGGCCTATCTCTTCGACGAGGTCTTCGCCTATGACGTAACCGCAACTTGCGAAGAACCCGCACCCGCCGCCGACGAAATCGAGGCGATGATCGAGGCCGCCCGTCAGGAAGGTTACGCCCGCGGCCAGGAGGATGGCAAGCGCGCCGCCGCCGAGGCCAACGACGCCAAGCTAGCGAGCGGGGTCGACCGCCTCCTCAAGGCGATCAAATCGGCGACAGCGAAGGTCGACTCCGAAATGGGCCGGATCGAGGAGGAGGCCGTCCATTTCGCCCTGTCGGCGGCCCGCAAGCTCGCTAGCGCCCTCATCGAGCGCCAGCCCGCCGCCGAGCTCGAAGCGCTGCTACGGGTATGTCTGAGCGAATTGCGCAACACGCCGCATCTGGTGGTCCGCGTGTGCGTCGAGCAGGCCGACGAGCTGAGCGAACGCCTCGAAGTGGTGAGCCGCGAAACCGGCTTCGCCGGCGAGGTGGTGGTCCTGCCCGACAATGAGATCGCGCCGGGCGATGGGCGGATCGACTGGGCGGACGGCGGCCTCGTGCGCCACCGCGAAGCGATCGATAAGGCGCTGGAGGAAGCGGTCAATCGCTTCCTGGCCGCCCGTGCGAAGGCCCCTGCGGAGAGGAATACGGACGATGGCTGATGAAACCGACGACTTCGAAGAGCTCGCTGCGCCGGATGCCGCAAGCGCGAAGGTAAACGCCGACGCGGACGGCGACGCCTCGTCCCGCTCGGCGGCGGATCTGGAGGCAGTCTTCGACGTCCCCGTCAAGGTCTCGGCGATCCTGGGCCGCACCCGAATGGAAGTCTCCGAGCTACTCAAGCTGCAGGCCGGCCAGGTGGTGGACCTCGACCGCAAGGTCGGGGAGGCCATCGACATCTATGTCAACGACCGTCTCGTCGCGCGGGGCGAGGTAGTCCTCGTCGAGGATCGGCTGGGCATCACCATGACCGAGATCATCAAGCACGACCGGGCGTGAGCGCCGGCGTGTACGGGAAAGGACCTGAACGATGAGACTCATGATTGTCGGATCCCTGCGGGGCCAGCTCAGCGCGGCCACGCAGATCGCGATGGATCGGGGCGCCAAGGTCGTGCATGCGCCGGGCATTCCCGAAGCGCTCAAGGCCCTTCGCGCCGGCAATGGCGCCGATCTCCTTATGGTCGACGTCGCGCTCGATATCGCCGATCTGGCCAGCCGGCTCGAGCTTGAGCGCATCCATGTTCCGCTCGTCGCCTGCGGCACCGATAATGATGCCCGCGCCGCCGTCGCCGCCATTCGCGCCGGCGCCAAGGAATACATCCCGCTGCCGCCCGACCCGGAGCTGATCGCCGCGGTGCTCGCCGCCGTTGCCGAGGACATCACCTCCCTCATCTATCGCGACGAGGCGATGGCGGCCGTGGTCAAGCTCGCCAATCAGATCGCTGCCTCCGAGGCGAGCGTCCTGATCACCGGGGAGTCCGGCACCGGCAAAGAGGTTCTCGCCCGTCACGTCCACCAGAAATCGAACCGGGCCGACCGCCCGTTCATCTCCGTCAACTGTGCCGCAATTCCGGAATCGCTGCTGGAGTCGGAGCTTTTCGGGCACGAGAAGGGCGCCTTCACTGGCGCGGTGGCGCGCCGCATCGGCAAATTCGAGGAGGCCAATGGCGGCACGCTCCTGCTCGATGAAATCAGCGAGATGGACGTCCGGCTTCAGGCCAAGCTCTTGCGGGCGATCCAGGAGCGCATCATCGACCGGGTTGGGGGCAACCGGCCGGTGCCCGTCGATATCCGCATCATCGCCACCTCCAACCGCAATCTCGGCGAGGCGGTTCGCGACGGCAGCTTCCGAGAGGACCTGTTCTTCCGGCTCAACGTCGTCAATCTCGACATTCCACCCCTGCGCCGGCGGCCCGGCGACATTCTGTGCCTTGCCGAGCACTTCGCCTGGAAATACTCCGAGGCCAACGCCGTTCCACTGCGCGCCCTCTCGGCCGAAGCACGGCGACAGCTCGCGGTAAGCCGCTGGCCGGGCAATGTGCGCGAACTTGAGAACACCATGCACCGCGCGGTGCTGCTCGCGGCGGGCGACGAGATCGGCGTCGACGCCATTCGGCGGCCCGACGGCTCGCGCGTCGATGCGACAATGGCGAGCCGTGACTACGGCCCCACCGGGCAGGCCGCCCTGGCCGCGGAGGCGGCGACGCGCAGCCTAGTCGGCCGCACCGTGGCCGATGTAGAGCGCGAGCTCATCCTCGACACGCTGAACCATTGCCTGGGCAATCGCACCCATGCCGCCAATATTCTCGGCATTTCGATTCGCACCCTGCGCAACAAGCTCCACCAGTATTCCGCAGACGGCTTCGCGATTCCCGCGCCCGGCGAAAGTCGCGTTGCAAGTCTATGACCGGTCGTTCGGTCGATAGCGAGCGAAGCGCCCACCGATGAGCGAATCGACCAGCACCGAGCGGGCGCCGGCCGGCTTCTCGTTGGCCGCGCTGGGCGATTTGGGGCGCTTTGCGCGGCGCGGGGACATTGCGCTGGCCCTCGGCGTGATGACCATCCTCGTGGTCCTCGTTCTGCCGCTACCGCCCGTTGCTCTCGATATCGCGCTGGCCGTTTCTATCATCTTCTCGGTCCTCGTCCTGATGACCGCATTGTTCATCAAGACGCCGCTGGAATTCTCCGCCTTTCCCACCGTGCTCCTGATCGCGACGATGCTGCGACTGGCGCTCAATCTCGCCTCGACGCGGCTCATCCTGGCGCATGGCCACGAGGGCCCGGATTCGGCCGGGCATGTGATCGAAGCATTCGGCAACTTCGTGATGCGCGGCAATTTCGTGATCGGCATGATCGTCTTCGCGATCCTGGTGATCGTCAATTTCGTCGTGATCACCAAGGGGTCGGGCCGGATCGCCGAGGTCGCCGCCCGCTTCACGCTTGACGCCATGCCCGGCAAGCAGATGGCGATCGACGCCGACCTGTCGGCCGGACTGATAGACGAGCAGGAAGCCAAGCACCGGCGGCAGAAGCTGGAGGATGAATCTTCCTTTTTCGGGGCCATGGACGGCGCCTCGAAATTCGTCCGCGGCGACGCCGTCGCCGGCATCCTGATTACCTTCATCAACATCGTCGGCGGCATGATCATCGGCATCGGCCAGATGGGCCTGTCGATGGGCGAGGCGAGCCACGCCTACACGCTGCTGACGGTCGGTGATGGCCTCGTCACACAGATTCCCGCCCTCATCGTCTCGACCGCCGCCGGGCTTCTGGTCTCCAAGGCCGGCATCAATGAGCATGCTGACAAGGCGCTGGTCGAACAACTATCGAGCTATCCCAAGGCGCTCGGCATGTCGTCCTTTGTCATGGTCGTCATGTCGCTACTGCCCGGCATTCCGATGATCCCGTTCCTGGCGCTTGCCGGCGGCGCCGGAGTCCTGGCCTGGTACGTCAACAAGAATCAGCACGAGTTGCTCGCCGAAGAAGTGGCCAAGGCCAAGTCGCCGACGCCGGGTGCCCCGTCCCAGCGGGGCGGGAGTGGAGGTGCGAGGGGGGACGACGTCGAGACGCCCGGGGACGAGCCGGTCTCCACGGCGCTGGCCATAGACGAACTCAAGATCGAGATCGGTTACGCCCTGCTGCCGCTGATCAACGCACAGGACGGCGACGACCGGCTGACCGAGCAGATCAAGGCACTGCGGCGCCAGCTCGCCTCTGAGATGGGCTTCGTCATGCCGCCGGTTCGGCTCCTTGATGACATGCAGCTCGATGCCAACGCCTATGTTGTGAAGGTGAAGGAGCTGGAAGCCGGCCGCGGCCGCGTCTATCCGGGCCAGTTCATGGTCATGGACCCCGACGGCAACCGGATCGAGCTGCCCGGCAACCACACCACGGAGCCCACATTCGGGCTCCCGGCAACCTGGATCGACGCCTCGCTGCGCGAGGATGCCCAGTTGAAGGGGCTGACCGTGGTCGATCCTTCGACGGTGGTCTCGACCCATCTCACTGAGCTCATCAAAGCCAATATGGCCGAGCTGCTGTCCTATGCGGAGGTCTCGAAGCTGCTCAAGGAGCTGCCCAAGGAACAGCAGAAGCTGGTCGATGACCTGGTTCCCGGTTCGATCACCGTGTCCGGAATTCAGCGGGTGCTGCAAACCCTGCTCGAGGAGCGCATCTCGATCCGCGACCTGCCGACCATCCTCGAAGGCATCGCCGACGCCGCCGGCCCATCGCGCTCGCCCAAGGGTATCGCGGAGCATGTGCGCGCCCGGCTGGCGCGGCAGCTCTGCGCCCAGTACCAGGCGCCGGGCGGCTACCTTCCGATCATCGCCCTGTCATCGGACTGGGAGCGGGCATTCGCGGAGTCGCTCCATGGCGAGGGGGAGGACCGTCAGCTCGCGATGGCGCCCTCCAAGCTCCAGGAGTTCATTGCCGCGGTGCGCGACCAGTTCGAGGCGGCCGCCAAGCAGGGCGAGATCCCCGTTCTGTTGACCAGCCCGGGGATTCGCCCCTATGTGCGCTCGATCGTCGAGCGTTTCCGGGCACAGACTGCGGTAATGTCCCAGAACGAGGTGCATCCGCGCGCCAAGCTGAAGACGCTGGGAGCAATCTGACACGAAACTAAGCCAAGCGCCGGTCGCAGGGGTCGGCCTTAACTACGGGGGATTCACATGGACTTTCGCCACCTCTTTACGGCCTTCGACGGGCGGATCAACCGAGGCCGGTTCTGGCTCGGCGTCCTCATTTTGATCGCTGTCGGGATCGTGCTGTCACTTGTCATCGTTACCCCGCTCGCCGGAGTGGGCCCGCGGGCCGCCGCATTCGGCAGTTTCGTGATCGGCCTTGCCATGCTCTATCCGGCACTCGCCGTCGGCGTGAAGCGCTTCCACGACCGCGGCAAGCCGGGCTGGCTCATGGCTATTGTCGTTGCGCCAGGCCTGATTTCGCAGCTTGGCGACGTCCTGGGCATCACCACCACCACCCATACGTTCGGCGACGAGGTCATCGCCGTGCCCAACACCTTTGGATGGATCCTGATCGCCATCAGCCTCGGCGTCGCAATCTGGGCGCTCGTCGAGCTGGGCATCCGCAAGGGAACGGACGGACCGAACGAATACGGCGCCGACCCGCTGGAAAAGGCCTGACCGGGGGCCGGCCACCCGGCAGTGTCCCACGTGAATAGGCAGGCCGCTCAGGCGGAGGCCCGGTGTCCGCCCTGCCGCGCAGCCGCGATACGCTCCTCGGCGATGCGGTCGGCGATCCTTTCCGGCGGCGCGCCTTCGGAATCGGCGCGCGACAGGACCTGCATCAGGGTGTCGCCGATCCGTCCCACCCGTGCCTTCATCTGCTCGGCGGACAGTTCGCGACGCGGCGGCGCGATCGAGATGGCGCCGCCGGCATTCACCAGATAGTCCGGGCAATAGAGGATACCGCGCTTCCGCAAAAATGGCCCATCCTCGGCCGTCAGCAACTGGTTGTTGGCGGCCCCGCAGACGATCCCGGCGGCGATCTCGGGGATCGTCTTGCGATTGAGGAAGCCGCCAAGTGCGCAAGGTGCGAAGATGTCGGCCGGCGTCTTGTGGATGTCCTCGACCGGGGCCACCGAAGCGCCGTATCGCCGGCGCGCCTCATCAAGGCGCTCGCTGTCGATATCGCTGACCGTCAGCCGTGCCCCGTTCTCGTGGAGAAGCGCGGCGAGCCGGCTCCCCACATGGCCCAGTCCCTGAAGCGCGACATGCAGGCCGTCAAGGGATGGCCGGGCAAGGCGATAACGTACCGCCGCCTGCATGGCCGAGAACACGCCCCAGGCGGTGAACGGTGACGGATCGCCCAGACCGTTGGCGCGAATGCCGCGCACATGCGCGGTGCGGGTCGCCACCTCCTCCATGTCTCGGTCGCTGATCCCGACATCCTCGCCGGTAATGAAGATGCCCCCGAGGCGCTCCACCGCATCACCGAAGGCGCGCAGCAGCGCGGCGGACTTGTCGGTATGCGGGTCGGCTATGATGACCGCCTTCCCGCCGCCATAGTCGAGGCCGGCGAGCGAATTCTTGTAGGTCATGCCGCGCGATAGACGCAACACGTCGTCGATCGCGGCGTTCTCGTCGGCATAGGGCCACATCCGGCAGCCACCTAGGGCTGGGCCCAGTGTCCTGTCGTGAATGGCGATGATTGCCTTCAGGCCGGTTTCGGCGTCATGGGCGAGAATCACCTGTTCATGGCCATCAAAGCTGGGATGGGCAAAGAACCCGGTGTCACGCGCCCGCTGGGTCCCTTGCTTCATGGCCTCACCTCCTATGCTCTCATCGTGGCGGTAGACGCATCATTTGACGAGCTGCATCGGAAAGGATAACGCCATGGGGCGGAAATTGTGTTCCATTGCTCCGCATCTGTTGAATTCGTGAGAAAAATTTGTTCCCGTTGGGGCGCTGAGGCGGCAAATCGATCATGGTGGGAGAGTCGGCGTAGCGTGCCCCCGGTATCGACCCGGCGCCCAGCCGATGTCATCCTTCTGCCGATTTTTCGGCCCTAATGGGGCCGCCTCGAAGCGAGGGAATTGCCAAGGCGACCCGATGGCTAAGCATCCGAGACTGGCAGACCTTTGTCTGGCCGCCGCATTCATTTTCGGCATCAGCGTATCGTCAGTCGGCGCCCACCCGCATGTCTGGGTCGATATGCGCTCCACCATCGTGTTCAACGATGACGGCGCACTGGCCGGCGTCTATCATCGCTGGACCTTCGACGAGTTTTTCTCGGCCTATGCCAGCCAGGGGCTCGAGACGGACGGCGACGGGGTGCTGTCACGCGAAGAGCTGCAGCCCCTGGCCGAGGTCAACGTCGAATCGCTTCACGAGTTCGATTTCTTCACTTTCCTGGATCTCGATGGCGAACGCGGGCAGTTCGTAAACCCGGAGGATTATTGGCTGGAGCATGACGGCCGCCAGCTTACGCTCCACTTCGTCTTGCCACTCGCCGAGCCCTTGATGATGGATGCCCGCAACGTCTCGATCGAGGTCTTTGACCCCTCCTTCTTCGTCGATTTCACGCCAGCGGAGACAGAAGCCGCCGCGCTCTATAACGCGCCTGACTACTGCCGGATGGAGGTCGAGGAGGCGGAACCCTTCGATCCGGCGCTGGCGGCCCGGCTCGCCCAGATCCCCGCCGATGTGCGCGATCTTCCGCCCGAACTCTTCGCCTTCACGGCCGAAAACCCGAATGCGATCCACGTGAAGTGCGAATGACGACCTGGCGACACCTGCACGTGCTCGGGCCGATCGCCGGCGCCGGCGCCATGGTCGTCGTCGCGCCCGAGCCTTTGCTGGCGCAATCCGGACCGTTCGGCGTCGGGTCGCCGGAGCCCAGCGTGGCGCCCCAGTCCGGGCCGCTGGCCGGGCTATTCGGCTGGATCGCGGCCCAGCAATCGGCGATCTACCGCACGTTGTCCGGGCTGGTGGAAGCGTTCCGTAGCGATCCCCGCGCCGGACTCATGCTGGTCGGCGTGTCGTTTCTTTACGGCGTCCTCCATGCCGCGGGGCCCGGCCACGGCAAGGCGGTCATTACCTCCTATCTCATGGCGACCGGAGACGGAGTACGGCGCGGCGTTGCCCTTTCCTTTGCCGCGGCCTTCGTGCAGGCGCTGTCGGCGATCGCCATCGTCGGCGTGTTCACCGTGGCGCTTCGCGCCACCAGCATGGCGATGACGCAGGCCACGTTCACCATCGAGGTCGCCAGCTACGCCCTGGTCACCGCCATCGGCGCCTGGCTCGTCTACGCAAAGGGCGCCGCGCTGTTGCGCCCGGCGCCGGCCATCGCTCACGCCCATGCTGCCGGGGTGGCACATGGGCACCATCACCATGAGGGCGGCGTCTGCGCGACTTGCGGCCATTCGCACGGGCCGGACCCGACCACCCTGTCCGGCCGCGATTGGTCGCTCAAGCAAGGCGCCGCGGCGGTCTTGGCCGTCGGGCTGCGGCCCTGCACCGGCGCAATCCTGGTTCTGGTCTTCGCCTTCTCGCAAGGCGTTTTCGCAATCGGCGTCGCCTCCGCCCTTGCCATGTCTGTCGGCACCGGACTGACCGTGTCTCTGCTTGCCGCGCTCGCAGTGGGCGCGCGCGGCCTTGCGGCGCGGCTTGCCAGCGGCGGCAATGGCTGGGCTGTCGGCGCGCTTCGCGCGCTGGAGCTCGGCGCGGCGCTGGTCATCCTCCTCTTCGGGCTGCTCCTGCTGACCGCCGCGCTCGCGATTCGGTAGGCTCGGGCTCAGCCGTCGCGCTCCCGCCCGAGCACGATGGGCTCGCCATGGGGCGTCGCCTGCGCGGCGTGGCGCCAGGCCTCCTCGCGTTCGCGGCGCTCCGCCGCGCCCACAACGCCGTGTTCTTCGAGCAGCCGCTCAAGGGCGGCGAGCCATGCCCGGTAGTAGCCATCCTCGCCCTCCGCCTCGCCGGCCCGTTCGGCGCGGCGAAGTTCGGCGCTCAGCGCCTCGGCCCATTCCGTCCAGGTGAAGACGCCGCGCGCATTCAGCGCGACCGCCATGGCGAAGGCCTCGGCGTGCCACGGTTCGGCGAAGACGGGTCCGGTCTCGTCGCGCCGGATGCCCGGCAAGGCAGCGAGCGCGGCCTCGGTCTCAAACCGGGTCAAGATAG
>SKQW01000362.1 GCA_007118805.1 Rhodobiaceae bacterium
AGCCGCAGCATGCGCCAACCTTCCTTCGCCGCCATGAAATTCGTCGTCTCGACCGGGGCCGGAGGGTGCGAAATACCGCGCTCGCGTTTCCTTTCTGCGGGGGAGGCGCTGAGCCATGGCGCAGCACTTCCTCCTGTCGCCCGCGGCCAGGGACATGTCGGCGCTGGACGTCGCCCGCATGCGCGAGGCCACTGCCTACAAGCTGTTCCGGCTGGCGCGCTGGCCTGAGACCGACGGCAAGACCTACTGCCCTGATTGCGGCAACCTGCGCTGCTACGAGATGTCCCGGACCCGCTTCGAGTGCTCGGAACGCCAGTGCCGCAAGGTGTTCACCGTCACCTCGGGAACCGTCTTTGCCTCGCGCAAGCTGCCGTTCAAGAAGATGGTGTTCGCCATCTGGCTCTCGGCGAACTCGGTCAAGGGCAAGGCTGCACGTCACCGACAGATTTCGCTGACTTGCACTTACTGATCCTGCTCAAAGCGATGCCCATCCGGGGCAGTGATCATTGCGCAGTATTGCAGGGTGCGGGTTGGACAGGAGGATTCCATCATGCCCAATCGAGGTCGGGTTGGCCGAAAGTAGCCTGAGGCGCCTATGGGTGACAGGAAGCATCTCAAGGACATGCTTGACGAAGCGCTGGAGGAGACATTTCCCGCGAGCGATCCCGTCGCGCTGACCGAGCCGGGTACGGACGGTCCGCCGAAGACCAAGCCGCGCAGGGCGGCTAGACTGAGGTGAAGCACGCCGCCCTCCGGGCCCTGCGCAAGTGCAGTGCTCATAACGCTTCCACTCGATTGGCTGCGATAAGGGCAGGAGGCGGCTGAGATGGAGCTGTCGCTGGTCGTGATGGCTGTCGGGGCAAGCCTCGCTGCCGGTCTCGCGACGGGGCTCGGCGCACTGCCGCTGCTTCTCGTCCCTCAAGTGCAGAAGCCGGCCCAGCATGCCATGTTGGGCTTTGCTGCGGGCGCCATGGTCGCGGCATCGCTTCTGTCGCTGCTGGTGCCGGCCTATCATCATGCAGATGTGACCCTCGATGGCACCATGGCGCTGGTTGCTGTGGCCGCGTCCGCGCTCGCAGGCGCGGCGATCCTTGCCGTCATCGGTTGCTATCTCCCCGATTACTGGCCGAAGAGGCAGTCACAGACGGCTGATGTCGCCATGCACCGACGAATGTGGCTACTGGTGCTTGCCGTCGCGCTCCACAATTTCCCCGAGGGCCTTGCTGTCGGCGTCAGCTTCGGTACCGGTGAAATCGGCCGGTCGATCGGCTTGGCGATCGCCATTGGCCTGCACAACGTGCCCGAAGGGCTGGTTGTCGCCACGGCACTCGTGGCGCTCAAATATCCACGGCTCAAGGCGGTGGTAATCGCTACGGCGACAGGATTGGCGGAGCCCGTCGGCGGTTTGCTCGGGGTGCTGGCGGTCACGCTCTGGGAAGCGTTGCTGCCATGGGCGCTGGGGATGGCCGCGGGCGCGATGCTCTATGTGGTGGTTGGCGGCATCCTGCCCGAGCTTCGCCCGCGCGGGAACCGGGCACTCGCCGCAATGGGCTTTATTGGAGGCGTGGCGATGATGACAGCTCTCGACATCGCATTGGCAGACGTTTGATAGCGCGATACTGGGCTCAGCGCTCCACCCCTCGAATAACCGGTCTCATTCATGCGGCGCCTCAAAGCTTACTACCTCATGCAGCGGTCGCCGTGGCGTTGGCGAGGCGGGCGCATGATAACCGAACCGTAGCAGCACCTGAGGATGGCCGGTGACGCCGAAGATTTCCGCCAAGCGAGGACGCAGCCGCGGCTGCTCGATCGGCGGATTGAGGTAGGAGGCAGATATGCCCTCAGCTGTTGCTGTCAGCAGAACCCGCTGAAGTGCTTGCCCGGCAGCAAGCCAATCTGCCGACGTGTCGCCTGCGGTGACAAGTAGTGCCACCAGCGGCGAGGCTTCGACCTGGGCCTGCTGTCGCGCCGCGGCCGTATCGGCGGCGGCGAATCCGCGCATCAGCGAAGCGGCATTCATGGTCACTTCGTCGGGACGCGCAGGTTGCACCGAGGTGCGGCCCGCCGGATTTCCCATTCGGGCATAGACCTCTCGCAGACTGTCATGGTGCTCGCGCCGCCGATCACGCAGCCAGTCCCGCAACTCGTCACGATAGCGCGGGTCACTGAGATGCGTCCGCTCCGCCTCGGCCACCACAGACGCCACTTCGCGCCGCCGCTCAACATCGTCGCTCCAGGCAAGGCGGGCACCCTCTGCAGCGGCGGCTTCTTGCAGGTGGTCGAGAAACTCGCTGGGAATCGGCCTGTCCTCGAATCTGCCGCGGACCGTCCGGCGCTCCGGGATCGCATCCCGCAGCCGCCGATCCTCCTCGCTCGCCTGTGCGGCAGCTTCGCCCAATCTGATCGTTGCGATGGCGGGTGCTTCGGCTTCTGCCAGCAGATCGATTTCCGGTTCAGCACCGAACGAGCAGGCTGCCGTGCGAAGATTGAACAAAGCGCCGCCGCAGCTGATCAACGCTTCGCGGCCATGCTGGTCGACGGACCTGAGCCGGCGCGTCCGGTCTTCGCTGAGTGTCACGGTGCCATCGCCGACCGAGAAGCGCCATGGCTGCGAATTGAGGATGGACGGGGCCAGAACCGCATACTGTAGCAGAAACAGCAGCTTCTCATCGGCTGATCCATCGTCCGGCCAATTCCCGGCCTTCACCTGACGCGGGTCGGCATGCAGCATATGACCTTGATCCGACATCGCTGAGTCCTGCATTCGTCCGACACCCCGACACGCCGGAGACGGTTTTGTTCCAAAGCAGCCCCCTTCTGCGATGCGCCAGCGCAGAGATCATGATGAGCTATTTCGGGCACGATCATAGCGACGCGGCGCCAACGCGCCCGATCTCGGACAGGCCAGTGACCGGACCAAACGCGCCCCGGCCACTCGCCCTGAGAGGTAATCCGCTCTTTATTGTTCGAGCCTCTCCAACACGTCTTCAATGATCTCCTCAAGTTCCACTCCTGACTGCCGAATGGTGGGTGCAGCCTCGCCCCCGATCATCTCCGCCATTGCCGCCGTATTGAGCCGCGAGATCACGACGTCCCCGGTGCTCGTCTTGTAGATTGCCACGCGGCACGGGATCATTGAGGAAACGAACCGCGTCTCATCGCGCCCGAGCAATTCGGAACTGTAGGCGCCGCTGCAGGGTTTGAAGACCAACACCGGATCCACCGTAAATCCTCGTTCGGAAAGTACGCCGGCCATGTTCGTTTTTCCCAGGATCGACCACCCGGCATCGGATACCGCTTCCGTGAAGGCGTCGACCGTGGCCACGAAGCCCTGAGGGCTCGTGTCCTCCAGGAAGAACTCAGCAGGCGCGTTCGCATTCTGCGCATGCGCCGGAACCTGCCCTGCGAAGATCAGCGCAACCGACAGCGCCAACCAAAGTAATGCCTTAGCTGGATTTGGTCTCCAATTGATCATGTCCATCTCCTTTCGATGAGTCCGAATGCTTGCTCATGAATCTTGCGCCCATCAACTGGCGCCAGGCGCCATGCGCGTAGTGGCGGCGTTCGGGCGACGTGCTGAACGATTGGGCCGGCTTCGGCGATCCGTTGCGCTCGGCAACCGCCTGGCGGTTTTCGTAGCGAGTTGGCGCTATGTGAACTCCGGACGATGCGGTCCATAAGCTTCCGACCCGCGGACATAATCATCGGCACGTACACGAAAGATGCGCATCACCACCTCCGCGACCTGCGGTGAAGTCTTCCGCAGCCCGTGCCTGATGGCATTGCTCCAGATCAAACCGCCGCCTTCTGGTGACTATTATTGTCTGTTTGGGCCAATGAGGCAGGAGGCAGCCGAACAGCATGCACTCGCCGCGACCCAACTCGTCGGTTCTTTCGGCGATAACAGGCAAAGACAACCCAATGGACAGTTTCGCCCTCGATATCAATCCCGCCCAGCTCATCTACTGGCTTCTGGCCGAGCAGCGGAAGGGCCGGCTCGATTACAATATCCATGCCGCGCGCTCCTATTCCTGGGAGCCGGCACCCGATACGGCAGAATTCCGGCTCAGCGACGAGGAGCGAGAGGATGTCGATCAGGTAACTCTCATCGGTCGTCTCGAGATCGCGCCCCTCGCAGGGGGCGATAAATGGACCCTAAGGCTGCGCGCCGAGGATCCGCTGGGACAGCGCACGCCGGAGGACGAGTCGGTGTCGTCGCATGAAGAGGAGATCGATCTGGAGACCTTCG
>SKQW01000403.1 GCA_007118805.1 Rhodobiaceae bacterium
GGTCTGGGACGAAGCCAAGATTGCACGCCTCTAGGCTGGCAAACTGCTGGGCGGCATATGCAATTCGTGCGCTGAACAATGCCGGTTGGATTTCAGTGGCGTCCAGTTGCTGTGGCGGAGGAAGAAGGCCCGTGCGCCAACTCGCTCTTCGTAATCCTGTGCACCTCCGGGTAGTGTTAAGTAATGATTTCAATGCTCCAGCCCTCAGCCAGCGCATGACTCGCTGGCCTCATACGGCGGCGGCGGGTTCAACTTAACAGCTTGACCGACAGCAAATGAAGCTTTGGCTGCCGCCCGCGCGACCTCCGCATTTTGACGTCACCACCCGAGGTAGGAGCCCGGTGCGGTAGTGCCGCACGCCGGGACCTGTGCAGGGGGCCGACCGCTCATAACCGAGCAAGCTCCTGAGCCTGACGCTGTCTGGACAGTAATGACGCCGTCGCATAGGACTTGGCGGCTCACGCAGCACGCCGACCTTTTTGGAGACTCCGCATGGCTACCGCGACGCCAAGCAAGATCATGCTTGCCACTGACCTCACCCCCGCCGGCGATAGGGCTTTCGACCGCGCCGTCCAGCTTGCCCAGCAGTGGGATGCCGAACTCATCGTCTGTCACGTGATTGAGTCGAGTTCGATGAGGCCGTGGGGTGCTGAGCGGCGGGTCCACAACGCAAATGCGGAGCTTGAACGTCTGGTTCGGGCCTCACCGCTGGCCGGCAAGCTGCGGCGTCACATCATCATCGGCGATCCGGCTGAGTTAGTGCTGCATCATGCCCGCGAAATCGGGTGTGATCTCCTTATCACCGGACCGGCGCATGGCCGCGTGGTTGGAGAGAAGCTACTCGGCAGCACCGCGGCGCGGATCGTGCGGCGGGCCACACAGCCGGTCCTCTCGGTAAGACGGCGGCCTGAGGGAGCGTATCGCGACGTCATAGCGGCCGTCGATTTCTCGGACGCATCGCTCGTGGCCGTTCGGCGTGGCCGGGTAATGTTTCCAGACTGCAAACTTACCGCAGTCCACGCGTATCGTGTTTCGCCCGACTGGGGCGGCGCAAACGCGGAGAAGTCGATCGACGTCATTGAGAGCGCAGCGCGCGAACGTGTTTCTGCCTCTGCAAAGCGCGAGATGACTGATTTCTTGGCCGCGCTGGGAGACATGGCTGGCTCGGTCGCAACCGAGCTAATGGAGGGATCAGCGGACTCGGTATTCGCTGATCTGGTTGAGAAGCAATGGCCGGATCTCGTGGTGACCGGGACCTATGGTCGCGCCGAACCTCAGGAGGGGAGCATTGGCAGCGTCGCCGAGCGCCTGCTTACAACCCTTAAGTCCGATGTACTAGTAGTGCCAGCTCGCAGCTGAGGCAGCCGTGTTGCCACACAGTTTGGGGAAGTGCAATTTCGCCGGTTGGGTTGCTTCACCCTGCAGCCTTGATCTTGAAGAAGCCATCGATCGGCATGAGGGCACGGCTCACGTTATGATCACCGCGATGGCCAGCCCAGCGCTGACCTCCAGGGCCAACGGCCGAGATCGACCGGATCTCCCAGAAGCCTATTTTTGGCAGCAGGCTCACTGATGCCATCGATGAATAGCTCGGGAACAGAGGTCCAGCGCTGATGGCTCACTGAGAGCGGATCTGTCTGCGATTTGGCCTGGCGGCGGGGATGCAGACCGTTGATCATGGGATTGAGGCTGGTATGCGGGCCCAGGACGTGATGACGACCCCGGTGGTGTCAGTGGGGCCGAATGCGACGGTCGACGAGGTGGCCGCTCTCCTGCTTGAGAAGGGTATCAGCGCCGTTCCGGTGATCGATGCCGAAGGAAGCCTCTACGGGATGGTAAGCGAGGCTGACCTGCTGCATCGTCCGGAGATCGGCACAGCGCGGCGCAGCCGCTGGTGGCTGGAAATGTTCAAGGACAGCGCGGCGCTCGCCGACAATTACGCGCGTAGCCGCGGCACTCGGGCGCGTGACGAGATGACACCGCGCATCGTCGATGTCGCGCCGGAGGCCGATCTCTTCGACGTCCTTTCCCTGATGGAAAGACACGGCGTCCGACGTGTGCTCGTCATTGAGGAGAAGCGGCTCGTCGGCATTCTCACGCGCGCCAACATCCTGCGCGGCCTCTTGGCAAACCGCAGGCGCCCGGCGGTGGATTCAAGCGATCAGGGCATCCGGCGGATGGTGCTCGACGAGCTCGCCAAGAGATATGGGTGACTCTTCCCCGCAAGGGGGTCACGGTGAAACACGGCATTGTCAGCTTTCGGGGAGAGGTGTCCTCGCCGCAGGAGCGCCAGGCGCTGCGCGTTGTCGCCGAGCGGGTGCCGGGCGTGAAGGGTGTCGAGGATCACACCCGGCTGCGCAAGCCTGTCGCGGGAAAGGCTGGTCCCGAGCACTGATCCCGCTTTGCCACATCCCTCGAAGGTTCAGCGGCCTGTGCATACAAGCTGGAGTTGTTGGAAAAAGTTCCGGGCGGATCGGGACGGGGAAGACCGATCCGCCCGACGTGGCATTCGTTCAAGACCTGATGCCATGGCTGGGAGCGGGGGAACTCACCAACAACCTATTTCTTGCGCATCGGGTCCGTCAGCACTTTGATCCACATCAGTCGAAGCGTCGCTTTTCTCCGCGAAGGACCGCACCCACGTATGGGCAACACCGTCAGTCTCGGACAATGCCGCCAGGGGCGCCGATACGTTGGCTGCCCTGCGCGACGCGGCGGACGCGATCGTCTGCCTCAAGCATTATGCGGCGTTCGGCGCGATCGGCTACTACAATGCCGACTTCAGCCAGATCTCCGACGAGGAGGTGGTCGAGCTCCTGGCGCGGTTTCCAACCGGCGCGCCGGAGGCCGGGGAAAAGAGTGCCGTTCGAGGACCTGTGTGAGGCGATGCTGGAAAGGGAGGCTCCCGCGGCTGCGAGGCCTTCGTCTCACTCAGGAAAGCCGACGGGCTGGGTAAAGGTGAGAAGCTGGTCCTCACCCAGATCCATGATCTCGCTGAGGGCATCTTTGTCGACATTGCCGAGCACCACCGTACCGAGACCCTCTGAGGCCGCGAACAGATAGACGTTCTGCGAGACGAAGGCGGCATCGACATGGGCGTAGAGGCGCTGATCTTCGAGCGGCGCATCGGCCATCCGGGCAAGATCGGCGACATAGATCAGCACGACCGGCGCATCGTCAGTGAAGGGCTGCCGGCCGGTTTCCTCGCGGATGTCGTCCTCCATCACCTTCGACAGCGCATTCTCATGCGGGCCGTAGAGCCACACCCCGTCGCCGCGCGCCACATAGATGTCGGTCTCCTTTGAGCCCCGCCAGGACGGCGCCGTGTGATCAGCGGTGTCCGGGCGGTTGATGCCGAACGCCGCCCACAGGAGGTTGGCCAGCGTCTGCTCGTCGAGTTCGTGCTCTGAGAAGGCGCGCGTTGATCGACGCAGAGCCAGCGCCTCCATCAGCGGCATGCCGCCTTCCATCTGCGGCGTCGGCAGCGCAATTCGCACCTCAGCGGGATCGGCAGCGGCAGGCGGTCCCTCATGGAGCGCGAGAGCGACAGCGGCGAGCACTAGTGCCGCGAGGCCGGAGAAGATGCGCATCGGTACCTCCTTTGCTGCGCGAGTAAACGCAGATGGCCCTATTGACGCATCTGTTCGTCATGAAACCAGGCCGATCGCACGCCTGCTGCGCCCTCATGCGCTGAGTGGCTGGCGATTTCGAGGAGGCGGCCGGTTTCCTGCGTGTAGTCCCGCACCATCGCGTTCATGCGGTCGAACTGAACGCCGACCACTTCGCGCGGGGTGGTGGCGGTCGCCATACGGGCCACGTCGCGTGCCGTCGCCTGGGCTCGTTTGGCCATGAAGGAGGTGACCTCCGCCGCCCAGCGGGTGGATGCCTCCAGCATCGCCATCTGCATCTCGGCGCCGACCTCGAAGGCCTCCTGATTGAGCCGCAGCAGGGATTCACCGGCGTGCGTCTTCTGCCTGCGGGATGCCATCATGCCTCTCCGTTGCTTCTGTCTATCGTGTTCGCCCTGGCAGGCTGGCATTCCGCTCTGCGCCCCTCCTTGCGTCAGATCAACGCTCTTGCAGAAAGTGCGGCTGGTGAGCGGACAGCCCGACCGCCGATGCTGCCATAGGGGTGGTGAGGGTCCGCTCTACCTCCCCGACCGCCGTGGGGCGCGCTGTGAGCGTGCCTGCGGATACTCGGCCAGGAAGTGGCGCAATGCCATGAAGAGTTCCTGCGCGTGCTCGAACC
>SKQW01000264.1 GCA_007118805.1 Rhodobiaceae bacterium
CAAAACTGACCTAACGTGGCACTAGGATTTTGCCAGAAACCCAAGCTCAGCGCGAAAAGACAAGCAAAATCAATGGCCGATCGCCGCCGGGTCCGGCACAACTGTTCAACTTCGGCCAAGGCCTGAGCTTGGGTTGTTTGCCGTTTCTGCCGCCTAGGCGGGGGATTAGCGGAAACCGGCAGGTCCCTGCCCCACCCCCTCATACCCGCGCAAGCGGGTATCCAGCTAGGGGTGAACCCCGAGTCAAGTCCGGCGACGATGGGCTTGACTATTCCCCCAAGCCGTCATGGCCGGGCGCCGTCCCCGGCGACTCAGTGCGGCCCGTAGAGCGCCCGCGCCGCGCGCCACTTGGCGGGGCCTACCTGCCTCTGGTGGGCGATCCGCACATGCTGGACGGGCCCCTCGAGTTCGCGGTCCCAGAACTCGAGAAACTTGAAGAGCTCGGGGAAATCCGGCGCCAGGTCGTAGTGCTGCCACAGGAATTCCTGGAGCAGGCTGGGATGATCCGGCATCCGGTAGAGAATCTGGGCGGTTGTCAGCCCGTACCCCTTGAGTTGGGCCTCGAACTCGACAGCGACCATTGACAGCTCCTTGATTTGCCTCGACACAGGCTATTGTGCCAGCAAGAAGCCGTATTTCAAGCTTTCGGTTCCTAAGAAATCCTTTTAAGACAGCATTTTAGCAGCACTCGGCGGTGACTGCTGACAGCCGGCGAATGATGCTGGGCCGCTTGTTGCGCCCTCACGGCGCGTCGGCGGCGCCGTCCGCCGCCTGCAACCGGGCCAGCGCCTCCGGCGTATCGACGTCCCGCGTCACGGCGGCATCGTCGAGCTCGACCTCGGCCACCGCATCGGCATGTTCGCCGATCAGGTGGCGCGCGCCCACATCGCCGTGGATCGCCGACAGGGCGGCAAAGAAACGCCGCCCCCACAGGACCGGGTTGCCGCGCTTGCCCTTATGGGTCGGCAGGGCGATGAGCTTGCCGGCAGCGGGATCGAACGCGCCGATCAACCGGTCGATGATGTCGGCCGTCACCCCCGGCATGTCGGCCAGGCACACCGCGGCGGCGTCGGCCGCCTCCGGCACGGCCGCAATGCCGGCGCGCAGCGAGGTGGACAGGCCTTCGGCGTAATCGGGGTTGTGGACCAGCGTGACGTCCAGACCGGTCAGCGCGTCGGCAACCTTGTCCGCCTCGTGCCCGGTCACCACGACGACATGCGAAGCCGAGCTCCGAAGGGCTGCTTCCACCGCTATGCGCACAAGGGGCTTGCCGCCCACCGGGGCGAGCAGCTTGTTGGGGCCGCCCATCCGCCGCGACCGGCCGGCCGCCAGGACCACCGCCGCCACCTGCGGGCGCGGGCGCTCCGGCACGCCTTCGCGCGGCTGGGGCCGGCTTACAATCTCCATGAGCAGGCCTCCTACGCCCATCCCGGTGATGTCCTGCGCGCGCACCGGCAGATCCGCGAGCAGCCGCTGCAGCACCCAATCGAAGCCGTTCTCCTTGGGGCTGCGGGCACAGCCGGGCGCGCCGAGCACGGGCGTCCCGCCAAGCTCGGCCGTCAGCAGCAGATTGCCCGGATCGACCGGCATGCCTAGATGCTCGATGCGGCCGCCGGCCTGCTCGACCGCCGCCGGAATCACGTCGCCCCGGTCGACGATGGCCGAGGCCCCATAAACGAGGACGATATCGGCCCCGTCCTGCTTGTGGCGGGCGATCGCCTCGGCCACAGCGCCCGGCTCATGGGGAACGCGCAGCTCGCCAATCACCTCCGCGCCCGCCGGCGCCAGCCGTTCGGCCAGGACGCGTGCGGTTTTCGCCAGCACCTTCTCAGTAGTCTGGGGCAAAAGGGTCGAGACGACGCCGACCCGCTTGGCGCGGAACGGCTTGACGGCGACCAGCCCGCCCGCCGGCACCACCTGCTCGGCGGCCTCGACCGCGGCTTGCGCCACTGCGAACGGAATGATCTTGACCGTCGCCACCATCTCTCCCGGCCGCACCTGGCGATACGCCGGCAGGGTCGCCAGCGTGATCGCATCGTCGATCCGGTTGAATCGGTCCACCGCCTCCGGCTCCAGCACCAGCAGGCCGGCCGCCTCGGCGAACAGATTGGCCCTGCCGGTGGCGGCGGCGTCGACCCGCACCGCCGGCCCGGCGAGCGCCCCGGCAAGGCGCCCGGCGGCCATGTCCTCGTCGAGGTCACCCGGCTCAAGGCGCGCTGAGATCACCGAGGCTACGCCTGCGTCCTTCAGCGCCGCCACCATGTCCGGGGTGAGCCGCGTCCCCTTCTTCAGCGTGGTGCCCCCCTCGCGCAGCGTGTGGGCAAGGACCACCCCTTCGGCCGCGTCGATCGGAACCTCGCCGAACCTCATGCGGCGCCGGCCTCCAGCCGGAGCGTGGCGGTGATTTGGGCAAGGATAGCCACTGCGATCTCGGCCGGGCTCTGGGCGCCGATGGCCAGCCCGATCGGCGCGGCAACGCGGCCGATCGCCTCGTCCGACAGGCCCGCCGCCTTCAGCCGCTCGACCCGCCGCGCATGGGTCTTCTTCGAGCCGAGGGCACCGACATAGAAGCAGCCTGCCTCAAGCGCGGCAATCAGGGCCGGATCGTCGATCTTCGGGTCGTGGGTCAACGCGCAGAACGCGGTCCAGCGATCAAGCCCGACCTGCGGGAGCGCCGCGTCGGGCCACTCCGCAACCAGCGTGACATCGGGAAAGCGGGCTTCCGTCGCAAAAGCGGTGCGCGGATCGACGATGGTGGTGTCGTAGTCGAGCACGCGGGCGATGGGCGCGAGCGCCTGCGAGATGTGAACCGCGCCGATGAGCACGAGCTTTGCCGGCGGCACGTGAACGGTGGCGAAGACGCGCCGTCCTGACACCTCGACGACCCGGCTCTTGCCGCCGCGCAGGAGGCCGCTTTCAAGGTCATCGTCCGGGCCGATATCGGCCTCGCGGACGAGCCGCTGGGTCCCGTCTTCAAGATCGGTAAACAGGATCGCCGCGCGGCGCGCCGCCCGTTCGCCATTGAGCTTTGCCAAGAGGTCGAGTTTCAATCGATCCGCTCCACAAAGACGGCGATCCGGCCGCCGCAGGACAGGCCGACCTGCCATGCGGTCTCGTCGGCGACCCCGAATTCGAGGGTCTGCGGCTTGCCGGTTTCGATCACCTCGGCGGCCTCGGCGATCACCGCTCCCTCGACGCAGCCGCCCGAGACCGAGCCCATGAAATTGCCTTCCTCGTCGATGACGAGATGGCTGCCAACGGGCCGCGGCGCCGATCCCCAGGTCTCGATCACCGTGGCCAGGGCGACGCCGCGCCCCGACCTTCGCCAGGTTTCCGCGGTCGCCAGGGGATCGTCTGGTCGCGATTCTTGCGCTGTCATGTCAGGCTGCCTCCCTGCCGAGCCACTTTCTGGGGTCGAAGCCGCGTGTGCGCCGCGCATCGAGCACCGCGACGAGATCGGCCATGGCATCGAGATTGTGAATCGGGCGGAATTCGTCAACATGGGGCAGCATCGCGCGGACCCCTTGCGCCTTGGCCTCGAACCCGTCGAAGCGCAACAGCGGATTGAGCCAGACAAGCCGCCGGCAGGAACGGTGCAGGCGGTCCATCTCGAAGGCGAGGTCCCCGTCGCTGTCGCGCTCCAGCCCGTCGGTGACTAGGAGCACCACGGCCCCCTGCCCCAGCACCCGGCGGCTCCAGCGCCGGTTGAACTCGCGCAGGCAAGCGGCGATCCGCGTCCCGCCGGCCCAATCGGCGACGTCCTCCGAGCAGCGCCGCAGCGCCTCATCGGGGTCGCGCGCCCGAAGCTGGCGCGTGATGTTGGTCAGACGGGTCCCGAACACGAAGCTCGACACCCGCCCGCGTGCCTCGTCGAGGGCATGCAGGAAATGGAGGAACATACGGCTGTATTGCGTCATCGAGCCGGAAATATCGCAGATGGCGACGACCGGCGGATGACGTTGGGACCGGTCGAGCCGCTTCAGGTCGATCAGGCCGCCGGCGCTGCGCAGGCTCGCCCGGAAGGAGCGCCGCATGTCCACCATGGGCCCGGTGCGGCGCGGCGCCAGGCGGCGGCTGGGCACCTTGTCCATCGGCAGGACGAGCCGCGCGATCAGCGCCCTGGCCTCGGCCATTTCGGCCGCGCTCATCTCGTCGAAATCCTTGCGCTGGAGCACCTCGCGCGCCGACATGGTGAGGCTGGCATCGACGTCGAGCTGCGGCGGCGCCGGCTCGGCCTCGCG
>SKQW01000318.1 GCA_007118805.1 Rhodobiaceae bacterium
CCATCATCCGCAGGCGGCTGCAAGCATGCTGACAGCCGCCACATTGACGTTCAGATCGCATATCACCCGTGATCCACCCGCCCTGGAAATCCCCGGACCGTTCAGAAAATTTGTTCATGAACAACCAATTAGAAAACATGCGCACCGGCCTGGACCTCGGTGAGAGTAAGCGGCAGCTTGCCGGGGGGCTCCAGGCGGTAGCGGGCGGTCGACATGGCGTTCATGCGGTTCGGCCGCCGCCGAGCGTAGCGAGAAGGCGTAGTCGCTGAGTTCGCCGAAGCCGTGGTGATTGAGCGCTATCTGGCAGCGATCTATGCGTGTGCGGTTAGGCAACCGGTGCGGCGCCAGACGATGGGAGAAGCGACAGCCAGCTCCTAGCCACCATCCCCCTCAAGCAGATGAGCCCCGGTTTCGTCGATCCGGATGCAGGTCAGGACGCCCGTGGCAAAGGCGCCGGTATCAATGTTGATCCGGTTGGGCCGGAACTCCGGTTTGCGCACGGGCGTATGACCATGCACGACGCAGTAGCCGAAATCGCCGTCGTGGTTAAGGAACGCATCGCGGATCCACAGGAGGTCTTCCTCGGCCTGATCCTCTGGGGCGATACCTGGCCTGACGCCGGCATGGACGAACTGGTAGCGGCCAATGAAATGCTGGTTTGACAGGCTGGCCAGGAATGTCCGGTGGCGGTCCGGCAGGGCAGCAGCGAAGGCCTTGCGGATGGCCGGTTCGCCTTCCTCCTCGCGCAGCATCCGGTAGGCGTTGATGCCGTAGGACATCAGCGTCTCGTAGCCGCCGAGCGATTGCCAGTGGGCGAGCGCCACTTCGCCATTCAGGAAATCGTCGATGTAGGTCTCGTGGTTGCCGCGCAGAAACACCGCCTGGCGGCTCGCCGCCCGGTCGATCAGCCTGTCGAGCACCTGGGCCGAGCCCGGTCCGCGATCGATATAATCGCCGAGATAGACCTCGACCGGCGCGGCCGGATTGCGCCGGGCAAGATCAGCATCGATCCGTTGATGAATGGCTGAAAGCTGCCGGTCGCAGCCATGGATGTCGCCAATCGCATAGATGGTCACCCCGTCCGGGGCGGGCGGATAGGCGATGACCGTCTCCCGTTCGGGCCCGAATTTGAACCAGGAGAACATATCTTGGCTCGCTCCCTTCGCCTCATCCTTACAGGTTCTCAGCGCCGCACGGGCGATCCGTCGATCGGCGGCGCGGTAAAGGCCGCAAGGCGGGCTGCACCATGCGCGCGGCGCTATGGATCGCGCAAGTGTTTCGCCCATCCGCCATGGTCCGCACCGCCTCAAGCCCGGATCCGCCCGAGAAGCCCTCGCCGGGACTCGCCGGGCCACAATCAACGCCGTCCTCGGGTCCGTGAATTGACGCTCTCTTTACCGGAGCCGAGCAAAAACTGACCGGAAATGCTTGCTCTGCGGCGCCTGAAAGACCATATTCTGCGCGATCCTGTTCCTTGAGACCAACCGAGGGAAATACCAATGGCCGAATTCGACAAGCAGGCGGCTGCCCGCTACGGCGCGACCTCCTCGCGCGCCGAGGCAGGCGTCATCGACGAGGGCCTGCGCGCCTACATGCTGCGGGTCTACAACTACATGGCCACCGGCTTGGTGGTGACCGGTGTTGTCGCCTTTGCCATGGTGACGCTGGCCTATTCGAGCCCGGCCTTCGCCCAGGCAGTCTATGGCAGCGCCCTGCGCTGGGTGATCATCCTGGCGCCACTCGCCATGGTGTTCTACCTCTCCGCCCGGGTTAACTCGATGAGCGTATCGGGCGCCCAGACCGCGTTCTGGATCTTCGCCGCGCTGATGGGCGCGTCGCTATCGTCGATCTTCCTAGTCTATACTGGTGAGTCGATCGCCCGCGTCTTCTTCATCACCGCGGCCTCGTTCGGCGCGCTCAGCCTTTACGGCTACACCACCCAGCGCGACCTGTCCGGCTGGGGCTCGTTCCTGTTCATGGGGCTGATCGGCGTCATCCTTGCCATCATCGTCAACCTTTTCCTTGGCTCGCCGGCCCTGATGTTCGCCATCTCGGTCATTGGCGTCCTGGTGTTCGCCGGCCTGACGGCTTACGACACCCAGCAGATCAAGGAGATGTATTACGTCGGTGACGACAGCACTGTGGCCGGACGCAAGGCGATCATGGGCGCGCTGCGGCTCTATCTCGACTTCATCAACATGTTCATCATGCTGCTGCACCTGTTCGGGGCGCGCGAATAGCAACAGCCTGGCGGATTCGGCATGCAAGACCCCGGCTTCCGGCCGGGGTCTTCTTTGATCGGGGGGAAGGTCATGGGGCCAGCGGCCGGCAGCGGTGCGGTGAAGATCCGGCCCGCCACGCCCGAGGACGCGGCCGTCATCGCCGATATCTATGCCGATGCGGTACTCAACGGCGCCGCCACCTTTGAGCTCGAACCGCCCGGGCCCGACGAGATGGCGCGGCGGATGAACGATGTCGCCGCCGGCGGTTATCCGTGGCTCGTCGCCGCCTCGGCCGCCACGGTCGTTGGCTATGCCTACGCCGCTCCATATCACCGCCGTCCCGCCTATCGCTGGACCGTCGAGGATTCGGTCTACATCGCACCAGATCAAAAGGGACGCGGCATCGGCCGGGCGCTCTTGGAAGCGGTCATCGCCATCAGCCAGGAGAAGGGTTACCGGCAGATGGTGGCGGTAATCAGTGACGATAAGAGCATGGCCTCGGTCGCGCTGCACCGCGGCTGCGGCTTCGCCGAGGTGGGCCGCTTGCCGGCCGTCGGTTGGAAGCATGGGCGATGGCTAGCCACGATCTTCATGCAGCGCCCGCTAGGCGCCGCCGACGCCCAGCCGCCAGCGGATGTCTAGCCTGCGTCGATCACACTCGCAGGCCGCATTCGCGATCGGGCTCTGAGCTCGACGACGCACACCAGCATATTGGCTAGCACGTCTCGTGCCTCACAGGCTACTGCGCCGCAAAGGCATGTCTTTGTCCGCCATCGTGAGCCAGGCGTGGAGAACTGCATCCGACTGGTGTCGCAGTGCTCTCAGATGCTCGCCATTCGGCCCCGTAGGTCCAGCATGCCAATGCTAATGGAATGAATTTGACGTTTGGCACCCGGTCCGCAGCAATCACTCAATCAATCATCAAATTCGAACATAACAATATAAATCAATAGCTTGCTAGTGGCTATTCCGCTTCTTTCGGTTGGCTTGAGCGATCGGCGGCCGCGGGGGAGGGCGCCTTCTTGGGATGGCCGTTGCGAGCGCGCCGGCCGGCCAGGCGTGCGCGCAAGTTCGTGGTGATCTCCTCCAGGTTCTGGAACAGGGGCAGGCGGGCGGCGCGTTCCTGGGGGGCCAGGCTGACGCCGACGCGGGCCACGCGATTGTCGTCGGTGACGTCGCGCACGATCAGCTCCACCTGGCCGAGGGTCAGCCGGTCGCCGCGATGGATGTCCTCGCCGTAGCGCTGTATGAGCAGCTCCGCGACGGTCTTCTCGGCGTCGGTGTCATCGACCTCGAGATTGTACTGGCGCGCAATGTCGCCGAGCGAGGTGGTGCCGGGAAAGGCGAAGTCGCCGAAGAACTCAGCGTCGGTGTCGGTGATTTCCACGCGGCCGGCGAACAGCCGGTCGAGCAGGCGGATATAGCGGGGGGCGGCGAAGATGTAGACGAGATCGCCGACCTGGAGGCGGCCGGCCTCGTGCGGGCGCAGCGAGCGGCCAGCGCGCACGATCAGCGAGGGCCGCGCCCAGCGCGGGATGCGTTCGCCAGTGCCGACCGGGCTGTTCTCGGTAATCCGGTAGACCACCAGCTCGTGCCGCGCCGCACCGGGCAGCTCGAGCTCGACCTTCTCGACCGGACCGATCTCCGGCGGGACCAGGATACCCAGCCAGCGCGCCATCGGCCGGATCGTCCAGCCCTGCACCACCAGCGAGGTCAAAACCACGATGAAGGCGATGTTGAAAAAGGCTTGGCCGACCGGAATGCCGGCCATCATCGGCGTTATGGCAAGCAGGATCGACACCGCCCCGCGCAGTCCGACCCAGCTTATGAAGGCGGTTTCCTCGCGCTTGAAGCCGAATGGCAACAGGCACAGCCATACCGCGATCGGCCGGCCGATCAGGATCAGGAAAAAGGCGATGAACAGGCCCTGCACCCAGATCAACCCGAAGCCCGAGGGGGTGGCGAGCAGGCCGAGCATCAAGAACATGCCGATCTGGCACAGCCAGCTCACACCGTCCTGGAAGCGGCGCAGCATGGGCATCGAGCGAGTGCCGAAATTGCCCGACATCAGGCCGCCAATATAGGCCGCCAGGAAGCCCGAGCCGCCGATCTGGCTGGTCACCGCGAAGAGCAACAGGGCGAGCCCGATCACCATGACCGGGTAGAGGCCAGGTTCAAGCTGAACACGATTGATGGCCTGGGCGATCAGCCAGCCGCCGAGCAGCCCCATGACGGCGCCGAGGCCGATCTGGGCGAAGAAGATGCCGGCAAAATCGAGAAAGGCTTGATCGCGGCCGGCCCCCGACACGATCATCTCGACGAGGGTGATGGTCAGGAACACCGCCATCGGGTCATTGGCGCCCGATTCGACCTCCAGCGTGGCGCGCACCCGCTCGCGCAGCTTGAGCCCGCCCACGCGCAACAGAAAGAAGACGGCGGCCGCGTCGGTCGAACTGATGATCGCGCCGAGCAGGAACGAGGCGGGCCAGGACAGACCGGACAGGTAGTGGGTGACGACGCCGACGAGGCCGGTGGTCAGAAGGACCCCGAGTGTGGCCAGTACCAGCGCCGGCCAGCTGGCGCGCGCGACGGTCTCCAGCCGGGTGTTAAAGCCGGAATCGAACAGGATCAGCGCCAGCGCCACCGACCCAATGAAAAAGGCGACCGGCGCGTTGTCGAACTCGATGCCGAGCCCGTCTTCGCCGACGGCCAGACCGAAGGCGAGGAAGACCAGCAGCAACGGCGCGCCGATGCGGTAGGCGATGAGACTCGTCAGGACCGCCAGGACCAGCAGCCCCGAGGCGACGAGCAGTACGATGGTGAGCGGATCGAGCATCCCGACGAGGATATACCCGAAGTTCCTTATATCGCGTCTACGGATGAAGGGATTTAGGCAGGATGATTGACCGGGCCATGATGGCTGGGCCAACCGCCAAGGCCGTGGCGGGGTTCAGCTAGCGGCCGGGCGCCGAAAGCGTGCTTGGGAACGAGACCGCGGCCGGACAGAGTCAGCCGGCCTCGTGATCAGTCAGCGCAGCAAGGACGCGGCATACCGTGTGGCCGGTGCGCTCGGCGGTATCCAGCCCTTCGCAGACGGAAACCAGCCTGACGCCATGCGCGTTGAGAGCCGCAACCGCCGCGGCGATCTGCGGAAGGTCGGTGGCGAGCCTGTCCAGGCGCCACACGACCAGGGTGTCCCCGCGCCGCAGGCCCGTCGCCGCAGGCTCCAGCCGGGCCGGCGGGCGGCCCACGCCGGTGTTGTCGCGCTCCTCGATGATCCGCTCGCAGCCCGCCGCGCTAAGTGCGCAGCGTTGCGCCTCGATGTCCGCCTCGCCCGGGAAAAGGCGAGCCAGTCCGATCCTTGTTGCGGTTCGTTCACCCGCGTTCGTGTGGCGCCTCGGTTCCATCGGCTCGGCAGCCTCCCTGATCGTGCGACCGCTTGTGCGTTGGCGGTTGCTCCAGAATGAAGCGGCCCCGGCACTGCTTCGGTGATCACGTCAGGGATTCGGCATCCCCGTGTCCCGATCTGGCGCAGACCGATTGCCGCGTCACAGACCGATGCAGCTTGAATGCCAGAAACGGTTGGCCGTCTCGGGGAAGGATCAGGGGAGGCACGACCGGCGCGAGCCGGGCGGCCGGGCCCGGCTCAGTACGCGCCGGCCGGCGGGCCGGGTGCGACAGGTTCGCTCATCCGGTTTTCAAGGTGATACCGCCATCGACGACGAGTTCGATGCCGGTGACGTATTTGGCCTCGTCGCTTGCCAGGAAGAGCGCCGCATGGGCGACGTCCCAGGCATCGCCCATGTGCCCCATGGGCACCTGGGCATCGCGCACGCGCCACATCTCCTCGACATCGCCGCCGGAGTAGCTCTCCGCCAGCCCCGCCGACTTCTCGACCATGGGCGTCTTCATCAGGCCGGGCAGAACCGCATTCACGCGGATTCCGCGGCCGGCATACTCCACGGCGGTGGTCCGCGTGAGATGGCTGAGGGCGGCCTTGGTCGCGTAGTAGGTGGCGTAGGGCACGCCTGTCCAGCGGATCGCGGCGATCGAGGAGATATTGACGATGGCGCCGCCCCCCTGGCTCAGCATCGCGGGAATGGCTTCCTTCATGGCGAGGAAAGCGCCCTTCAGGTTGACAGCGAATATCCGGTCCCAGTCCGCCTCCGACAGTTCAACCACGCCGCCCACCTCGGCGAGACCGACATTGTTGTCCAGCACGTCGAGCCGGCCGAAGGTGCCGAGCGTCGTGGCGACCGCTGCCTTGACATCAGAATGGCGGGAAACGTCGCAGGCAATCGCCTCGGCCCGGCCACCTTCCGAGCGAATGATCCGGGCGGTTTCCTCGGCCGCCGCCGCGTTGATGTCGGCGCAGACCACGCTGGCGCCTTCCCGGGCGAACAGGACGGAAGTTGCCTTGCCGTTGCCCCAGCCGGGCCCGACCGAGCCCGCGCCCATCACAAGCGCCGCCTTTCCCTCAAGTCGTCCGGACATGTCCGCATCTCTCCTCGTCCTTCTAGGCGACGCGGACAGACAACGGCGTTAGCCTGGCCCGGTCAAGCCGGGCCATCAGGCACCAGGGCGACCGCTGTGTGCAAGGGCCTGAGTGAAACAACCGGGACTTTGCGTCCAGCATTGCAGAGGATTTATTCCGGAACGATTTGTCCAACGGAGCGTTGGACCGCAGTGCTGGTCAAACTTCTTTCCTCCCTCCCCGAGCTTGGCCGGCCACTCCACTGGCGGCCGTCACGCGTGGCGGCCGCCTTTTTCTCAAACGATGCAGTAACTTGAGTGTTCCCTGGTGCCGGGGACGCTGTGGTGCGGGTCGAGAAGCCGCGCTCAGCGTGGCGCATGTGCCTTCGGTCAATAGGTCTGGGCGATCTCGCTCTCACACTCGGCGTCGAAATTGGGCCAGTGCTGCCCCTCGCAGGCTGGGAACAGCGTCGCGACAGCGTCGGCGGCGGAGTACGTGTCGTGACCCTGTGAGTCATAGGGCGCCGACTGGCCTGCAATAGTCAGTAGTCCGGCTACAAGCATGCTCGCCAGGAAAATAAACAGTGTGCGATGTTGGGCGATGTGTCTCATTCTTTCGCTCCGGTCGTCTTGCCCGGTCCGCTAAACCAACGACCTAAACCGCGAAAGGTTTCATCGGCTGCCTCGCCACAACGTCGCTCGTCTCGACAAGTCTCGGCGGCCCAGCCGTGCCGGTATAGCAAACGTCCCCGATCCGACTTGCCGGGCGTGCCAAGGCTAACGGGACGCGAAGCCATCCAATGATCGGGCGCACCCGGCGCGGGCGAGTTCGTCTTGGTTTTTTCGTGCTCTATGCCGAACCCATTGGCGGCGTTTGCGTTATCCATCCAAGTTGCCCGTGTGATGAGGTGGGAGCCAATGCTCCACCTGCGGGCAGTACCATTGGTCCCGTCCCCTCTCCCCGCAGCCTCACCCGCCAGGGTTTCGCGTTCGTCCGGCCGCACCCTGCGGGCTGGCCGTTTGCAAGCACAGGACTTCTTGTTAGGCTGCCCGGTGCAAGTCCAAGACTAATCATCAAGATGTGCATCTTGAGGGAGAACAAACATGAGCATAACAACCCGAAACTGGACGGCCGGACTGTTGGCGGCAGTTGTGGCGATTCCTGCGGCGAACGCCGCGTTTGTCAGCTCGGCAGATGCTGAAGAGGTGGTTCTGCGCGCGGTCAAGCACAGCGCCTTACGGGTTCTCGATCCGATCATGACGACCGCCTACATGTCGCGCAATCACGGCTACATGATCTTCGACACGCTGTTTGCGCTGGATGAGAATTTCGAGCCGCAGCCGCAGATGGTCGACACGTGGGAGGTCAGCGACGATCAGCTTACCTGGACTTTCACGCTGCGCGACGGGCTGCTGTTCCACGATGGAGAGCTGGTGACTTCCGATGACGTCATCGCCTCGCTGCGGCGCTGGGGCGAGCGGGACGCCATGGGCCAGGAGCTCATGCGCTACACCGAGGAGATGAACGCCGTCGACGACAATACCTTCGAGATCGTCGTGTCCGAGCCCTACGGCCTGATGCTGGAATCGCTCGGCAAGCCGAGCTCGAACGTGCCCTTCATCATGCCGCAGCGGCTTGCCGAGACAGACTCGACCGAGCCGATCCCCGAGCAGATCGGGTCTGGCCCGTTCGTCTTCGTCGACGAGGAATTCGAGCCTGGCGCGGTGGCGGTCTACCGCAAGTTCGAGGACTACGTGCCGCGCGACGAGGAGCCGAGCTGGATGTCCGGCGGCAAGAACGTCCATGTGGACCGCGTGGAGTGGGTGAACATTCCCGATCACGGCACCGCCCTGAATTCGGTCATCTCCGGCGAGATCGACTGGATGGAGAATCCGCCCTGGGACCTGATCGCAGTGGCTGAAAACGCGCCTAACGTCGTTGGCCGCCAGCTTCAGCCGCTGGGCAGCCAGGGCATGATGCGGATGAACTTCCTTCACCCCCCGCTCGACGACCCCAAGGTGCGCCAGGCGATCATGTATGCGGTGGAGCAGGAATCCTACATGCAGGCGCTGGTCGGGCCGCCGGAATACTATGAAGTCTGCGGTGCCATGTTTATGTGCGGCACGCCGCTTGAGACCGATATCGGCTCGGCCCCGCTGCTCGAACAGGATCTCGACCGGGCGCGGGAGCTGCTTGAGGAGTCGAGCTATGATGGCGAACCCATCGTGATCATGTATCCCACCGACGTGATCACGCTGTCCGGCTATCCCCCGGTGACGGCGCAGGCCCTGGAAGAGGCCGGCTTCAACGTCGACCTGCAGGCCACCGACTGGCAGACCGTGGTGTCCCGCCGCGCCAGTATGGATCCGCCGGAAGAGGGCGGCTGGCACTTGTTCCACACCAACTGGGTCGGCTTCGACGTCGCCAATCCGATCGTCTCTCAGGGGTTGGTCGCCGGCGGTCGCGAGGCTGCCTGGTTCGGATGGCCGGATTTCCCGGAGTTCGAGGAACTGCGACGGTCTTTCGCGGCGGCCGACGGCGCGGAAGAGCAGTTCGCAGTCGCTGAACAGATCCAGGAGCAGGCCTACGAGAACGTCATGTATCTGCCGCTTGGCCAGTATATCGAGATCGCCATCTTCGGCGATCACCTCGAGGGTGTGCTCGAGGGGCCGGCGCCGATCTTCTGGAATATCCGGAAGAACGACTGACGACATCCGGCCGGCCGGCCGCGCCCCGTGGGCGGGCCGGCTGGTCCGGGCAAGGTCGTTGCATTAGAGGCGCGTGCAGCGCTTCCCAGTCGGACGACTGACCATGGCTCTCTACATCCTGCGTCGGCTGCTGGCCGTAATCCCGGTGATGCTGGTCGTGGCCGTTTTCGTCTTCCTGCTGATCCGCCTCGGCCCGGGCGACCCGGCAGCACAGCTCGCCGGTGACGCGGCCACCGCGGAGGACATCCAGCGCATCCGTGAGCGGCTCGGCCTTCACCTGCCCATTCACGTCCAGTTCATCACGTGGTTCGGCAATATCCTCCAGGGCGATCTCGGCATGTCCATCGCCAACAACCGGCCGGTGTCGAGCCTCATTCTCGCCCGGCTGGAGCCGACGCTGATGCTGACCCTGACCACGATCATCTTCGTGGTGCTGGTTGCGGTACCGCTGGGCGCCATCGCTGCCTGGAATCACGGCAGATGGATTGACCGCGCCGTGATGGCGTTCTCCGTGCTCGGCTTCTCGATCCCGGTCTTCGTGCTCGCCTATATCCTGATCTACGTGTTCGCCATGTGGCTCGGGGTGGCGCCCGTGCAGGGGTTTGTCAGCCCGACGGACAGTCTCTACCGGTTCTTCGCCCACATCGCCCTGCCGGTCTTGTCCCTAAGCACGATCTATATCGCCCTGGTCGCCCGGATCACGCGGGCAACGGTCGTCGAGACCCTCGGTGAGGACTATATCCGCACCGCTTACTCCAAGGGCGTTCGCGATCGCGACATCCTGCTCAAGCACGCCCTGCGCAATAGCTGGGTCCCGGTCGTCACCGTGATCGGCATCAGCATCGCGGCGCTGATCGGCGGCGTAGTCGTCACCGAAAGCGTCTACAACATTCCGGGCCTCGGCCGGTTGACGGTCGATGCCGTGCTGGCGTCCGACTATCCGGTCATCCAGGGCCTGATCCTCGTCTTCTCCTTTACCTATGTGCTGATCAACCTTGTCGTCGACATCACCTATGCGGCGCTCGATCCGAGGATCCGATATTGACGACAGACGTGTCCTTCGAAGCCGGCGCTCGGGATGAGCGTGCCTTGAGCGTGTGGGCGGCGACGCTACGCTTCCTGCTGCGCAATCGGAGCGTCCAGATCGGCGGCGGGCTGCTGGTCCTGATGATCGCGATCGCGCTCCTGGCGCCGCTCCTGTGGACCGTATCTCCCACACGGCTCGACACCGCCATGCGGTTGCGCCCGCCTGGCCCCGACGCCTGGATGGGGACCGACCCCTTCGGCCGGGACGTCTATTCGCGGGTGATCTATGGCTCGCGCATCTCGCTCCTGGTCGGCCTCACCGTGGCCATGACCGCCGCCCTCGTCGGCACGGTGCTGGGGATTCTGGCCGGCTATATCCGCTGGCTGGACGGCATCCTCATGCGGGTCATGGACGGGCTCATGGCGATCCCCGCGATCCTGCTGGCGATCGCCATGATCGCCGTGCTCGGGGCCGGCATCGGCTCGGTGATCATCGCCATTACCGTTCCCGAGGTGCCGCGGGTGGTGCGCCTGGTGCGCAGCATCGTCCTGTCGGTGCGCGAGGAGCCCTATGTGGAGGCCGCAGTGGCGCTCGGCACGCCGGGGCATCTGGTCATGGTCCGGCATATCCTGCCCAACACCATCGCGCCGCTGCTGGTTCAGGGCACCTATATCTGCGCTTTCGCGATCCTGATCGAGTCGATCCTGAGCTTCCTCGGCGCAGGCGTGCCGCCCACCATCCCGACCTGGGGCAACATCATGGCCGAGGGGCGCATCTACTTCCAGATCAGCCCATGGAACATCTTTTTCCCGGCGACTTTCCTGGCCCTCACCATCCTCTCGGTTAATGTCCTCGGCGACGGCTTGCGCGACACGCTCGATCCGCGCCTTCAGCGCAGCGTGTAGGCATGGACAAGATGAACGCCGACCGGACGCCGCCCCATTCGATCCTGGAGATCCGGGACCTTACCGTCCGGCTTCCCCCCGGCGGCGATCGCACCAATGCCGTCGAGAATGTCAGCATGCACGTCAATGCCGGCGAGATCGTCTGCGTCGTCGGCGAATCCGGCTCCGGCAAGTCGGTGACGGCGCAGACCGTCATCGGGCTGTTGCCGCGCGAGCAGCTGACCCCGACCTCGGGCAGCGTGATCTTCGAGGGCGAGGACGTGCTCACCCTCTCGCGCGAGCGCATGCGCGGGCTGCGCGGTAAGCGGATCTCGATGATCTTTCAGGAGCCAATGACGGCGCTCAACCCCGTGGTACGGGTCGGCCGCCAGATCGCCGAGGTCTTCAGGAGCCATGGCCTGGAGCCGGGCAGGGGCGGGATGCCCAGCATTAGCGACCTCCTGGAATCGGTCCGGCTGCCCGAGCCCGAGCGCCTGCAGAACAGCTATCCGCACCAGCTATCGGGGGGGCAGCGCCAGCGCATCATGATCGCCATGGCGCTGGCCCTGTCGCCCTCGCTCTTGCTCGCCGACGAACCCACCACCGCGCTCGACGTCACCACGCAGGCGCGCATCCTCAAGCTGATCCGGGAGATGCAGGACCGCTACCACAACGGCGTCCTGTTCATCACCCATGATTTCGGGGTGGTGGCGGAGATCGCCGACCGGGTCGTCGTGATGCGCGACGGCCAGGTGGTGGAACAGGGCCCGACAGACCGCATCCTGCGCAATCCGCAGCAGGACTACACCCGGATGCTGATCTCGGCGGTCCCCAGCATGGTGCCGGCCAAGCGAAAGCGCGCGCCCGATGCCCCGGTCGCGCTGCGGACCGAGAATCTCGCCAAGACCTATGGCGGCGGGTCGTGGTTCCGCAAGGGGTGGGAAGTCAAGGCGGCCGAAGCCGTCAATCTGGAGCTGCGGCGCGGCCAGACCCTCGGCATCGTCGGCGAATCGGGCTCCGGCAAATCGACGGTGGCGCGCTGCGTGGTCCGGCTCATCGACCCCACGGGGGGAAAGGTCTATCTCGGCGATACGGAGATCGGCAACGTCCGGCTGCGCGAGCTCAAGCCGATGCGCAAGCGCATCCAGATCATCTTCCAGGACCCCTATCGCTCGCTCAATCCGCGCCGCTCGATCGGCAAGTCGCTCATCGAAGGGCCGACCAATTTCGGCGTTCCCGAGCGCGAGGCCTGGGCGCGCGCGGTCCAGCTTCTGGAGATCGTTGGCATCGATCCGGACGCCCATGCGCGCTTCCCGCACCAGTTTTCCGGCGGCCAGCGCCAGCGCATCTGCATCGCCAGGGCGCTGGCCATGGAGCCGGACGTGCTGGTGGCGGACGAGGCAGTCTCGGCGCTCGATGTGTCGGTGCAGGCCCAGGTGCTCGACCTGCTCACCGACATCCGCGACCGCTTCGACTTGTCGGTCCTGTTCATCACCCATGACCTGCGCGTCGCCGCCCAGGTGTGCGACAGCGTCGCCGTGATGCATCAGGGCCGGGTCGTGGAATATGAGCCGGTGGAGCAGCTGTTCGCGGCGCCGACCCATCCCTATACGCGCGAACTGCTGGCCGCGGCGCCCGGCCGGCACTGGAATTTCCAGGCCTTTTGCGAAGCTACCGAGACCGTCGCCGCGCTGGACGGCTAGTGAAAGGCGTGGCGGCATCCGGGTCGGCAGCCCACCAGCTCCGGGCGCCTTAACCTTCGCGCCTACCCGCCGATCTTCGAGAAATCGGCCACCTGGTCCATCGCCGCGCGGATCTGGGACAGGAGCAGCAGCCGGTTCTCGCGCAGTGCCGGATCGTCGGCATTGACGGTGACCTCGTCGAAGAAGGTGTCGACGGGCCCGCGCAGGCGGG
Source organism: Rhodobiaceae bacterium (assembly GCA_007118805.1). Taxonomy (GTDB): domain Bacteria; phylum Pseudomonadota; class Alphaproteobacteria; order Rhizobiales; family Tepidamorphaceae; genus SKQW01. Next base: position 13,230 of record SKQW01000318.1, read on the forward strand.
CAAGCGCGGCCATGGCGGCGGCGAAATCCTCGCGCTCAAGCGCAGAATCCGCCTCGGCCGCCACTTCCGCAATGCGGTCGAACAGGACGCGCTCGTGATCGAGGGCGAAGCCGTCCGGGTCGGCATGGCCGGCATAGGACCGGCCGTCCTTCTTCTCCTCGATGCGCAATATGTTGGCGGCGCGACGGTAGGCGGTGAGCAGACTTGCGCCGTCCTCGGTGTCGAGGAAGTCGCCCAGCGCCTCGACGCGGCGCACGATCATCAGCAGGTCATCCTGGCCGGGCATGGCAAAGACGGCGTTCACCAGATCGTGCCGCGCCCCCTCCTCGCGAAGCTGAACCTTGAGGCGGTCGGCGAAAAAGGCGAGGAGGTCGCTTGCCTTAGCGTCATCGCCGAAAATTTCAGCGCCCAAATGAAGGCTGAGCGCAGAAATGAACCAGCGCGAAAGAGCAAGTCGCAGGCCATTTGCCAGGGTCGGTCGGATGAACCCCAACGTTGCTCTTCTAAGGGCAAATGGGTCACTCGAGCTAGTCGGTTTCTCATTTATGAACCAGAAGCCTGCCAACATGTCGAGCTTGTCGGCCAGCGCCACGGCCATCGACACCGGCGCCGTCGGCACTTCATCGCCCTGGCCGAGCGGCCTGTAGTGGTCGCGGATGGCGTCGGCGATCTCCGGGTCGAGGCCCTCGGCCAGCGCATAATAGCGCCCCATCACCCCCTGCACCTCGGGGAACTCGCCGACCATGCCGGTGACCAGATCGGCCTTGCAGAGCCGGGCGGCCTGTTCGGCCTTGTCGGGATCGGCGCCGGCAATCGGCGCCAATTCCCGCGCCAGCCGGGCAATGCGCTCCACGCGCTGGGCCTGCGTGCCCAGCTTCTCGTGGAAGGTAATGTCGGCCAGCTTCTCCGCGTGCTTTGCCAGCGGGACCTTGAGGTCCTGCTCCCAGAAGAACTGGGCGTCCTTGAGCCGGGCCGCGATCACCCGCTCATTGCCCGCCACGATGCGCGTGCCGCCATCCTCCGCCTCGATATTGGCGACCAGCACAAAGCGGTTCGACAATTCGCCGCTCGCCTGATCGCGCAGCACGAAGCATTTCTGGTTGTTGCGGATGGTCAGCCGCACCACTTCCTGGGGGATGTCGAGAAAGCCGGGGTCGAACTGGCCCAGCAGCGCCACCGGCCACTCGACCAGGCCGGCGACCTCGTCGAGCAGCGTTTCATCCTCGACCACCTCCAGCCCCTGCGCGCAGGCGAGATTGCCGGCGTCGGTGCGGATCATCTCGCGCGGCCGCGCGCCGTCGAGGATCACGTTGGCGGCTTCGAGCTTGGCCACATAG
>SKQW01000029.1 GCA_007118805.1 Rhodobiaceae bacterium
CGACCCGCAACGTCAATATGGGCATATGCGGCTTTGTCGGCGAGGCCGAGGCGCGGGGGTGGCAGCTCTTACCCGCTTTGTGGTGCGCGGCGAGCCCGTCGGCCCATGTTGAACGTCAGACCTACGAGTCGATCGCGGAGGAGATCGTCACGCAGATCGCCGCCGCGCGGCCGCTCGACGGCGTCTATCTCGACCTTCACGGGGCGATGGTGGCCGAGCACCTCGATGACGGCGAGGGCGAGCTGCTGGCCCGGGTGCGCGCGGCGATCGGCCCTGAGGTTCCCCTCGTCGCCAGCCTCGACCTGCACGCCAATGTGACGCCGCTGATGGTCGACGCGGCCGACCTCCTGGTCGCCTACCGGACCTATCCGCATGTCGATATGGCCCAAACGGGCCGGCGCGCGGCGCAGCATCTGGCGAACCTCATGGCCGGCGGCGACAGGTGGCACAAGGCGTTCCGGCAGCTACCCTTCCTGATCCCGATCTCGTGGCAATGCACCGCCCTGGAGCCGGCCCGGACGATCTATGAGCGCCTCGAGGCCCTGGAAGGCGGCGATGTCGAGAGCGTGTCCTTTACGCCGGGCTTCCCGGCTGCCGATTTCCCCGACTGCGGCCCCGCCCTCTTCGCCTATGGCCGCTCGCCGGCCGCCGCCGAAGCCGCGGCGGACGCGCTCGCCGACCTTGTCTGCGATAGCGAAGCGGCCTTCTCCGGCACCGTCCACCAGCCTGCGGCCGGCATCGCCAAGGCGCTCGCCATCGCCCGCCAGGCAACCAGGCCCGTGGTCATCGCCGACACCCAGGACAATCCGGGCGCCGGGGGCAATTCCGACACCACCGGGATGCTGCGCGCACTGCTCGCGGCGGGCGTCAAGGAAGCGGCCATCGGCCTCATCGTCGATCCCGCCGCCGCCGCGGCGGCCCACGCGGCCGGCGCGGGCAGCACGATAGAGATCGCGCTTGGCGGGCGCTCCGGCATTGCCGGCGATGCCCCGCTGCACGCCCGCTTCGCGGTGGAGCGGCTGTCCGACGGGCACGTCACCGCGCCCGGCCCGTTCTATGGCGGCAGCCGGCTCGAACTCGGCCCGTCGGCCTGCCTGCGGATCGATGGCGTGCGCATCGTTGTGGCCTCGCGCAAGGCGCAGATGGCCGATCAGGCGATGTATCGCTTTGTCGGCATCGAGCCGACCGAACAGCGCATCCTGGTCAACAAGTCGTCGGTGCATTTCCGGGCCGATTTCGAGCCGATCGCCCAATCGGTGCTGATATGCGCGGCGCCGGGGCCGATGCCGGCCGATCCCGCCACGCTGCCCTGGCGGCGCCTGCGGCCCGGAGTCAGGCTGCGCCCGCTGGGGCCGGCCTTCGAACCCGCAGCCGGCCACGTTCCACAGGAGAGTGCCTCATGACCGTCAAGGACCGGATTGCCGGATACGCCGAGGAAATGACCGCCTGGCGACAGGATTTCCATGCCCATCCGGAGCTCGGATTCGAGGAGACCCGCACTTCGCAGATCGTCGCGGACAAGCTCGCCCAATGGGGTATCGAGGTCCATCGCGGCATTGGCGGCACCGGGGTGGTGGGGCTGATCGAGGGCAAGCGCGGCGGCGGGCGACGGATCGGCCTGCGCGCCGATATGGACGCCCTGCCGATCGAGGAGGCGACCAATCTGCCCTACCGCTCGCGCAATGAGGGCGTGTCCCATGCCTGCGGCCATGACGGTCACACCACGATGCTGCTTGGCGCGGCGCGCTACCTGGCCGAGACGCGGGATTTCGCCGGCACGGCGGTCCTGGTCTTCCAGCCGGCCGAAGAGGGGCTCGGCGGCGCCCGCGCGATGATCGCCGACGGGCTGTTCGACCGGTTCCCCTGCGATGAGATCTATGCCCTGCACAATGCGCCGGAAGCGCCCAGAAACCAGATTTCGGTGTGGCCGGGCGTCGCCATGGCGGGGGCGGACTTCTTCGACATCAAGATTACCGGCCGCGGCGCCCATGGCGCCAAGCCGCACAATGCCATCGACCCGGTCATCATCGCCGTCAGCCTCGCCCAGGCGTTGCAAACCATCGTCAGCCGTAACATCGATCCGCGGAACCCCCTGGTGCTGTCGATCACCCAGATCCATGCAGGCACGGCCTATAATGTGATACCGGACGACGCCACCCTGGCGGGCACCCTTCGCGCCTTCGACGAGACCGAGCTGGCGCTGGCGCGGCGGCGGATCGAGGAACTCGCCAAGGGGGTGGCCGCGTCTTTCGGGGGTGAGGCGGAGGTCGACATCCGCCCGATCTTCTCGGTGCTGCGCAACGACGCGGTGGCGGTTGATGGGGTGGCGCAGGCCTCGCGCGACATCGTCGGCGAGGCGCTGGTGTCGACGGGCAACGAACTGCGCACGGCAAGCGAGGATTTCGCGGACATGCTGAAGGCCGTGCCCGGTGCATACTTTTTCCTGGGCCAGGACAACGACGTGCCCCTGCACAATCCCGGCTACCTGTTCGACGACGAGATCCTGCCGGTCGGGGCGAGCCTGCTTGCGCGCCTCGTCGAGACCCGGTCGGCCGCCTGAACCGCAAGAAGAGGACACGCCATGGACGTCAATGCCCTGCCGTTTGATGCCGACGCGATGCTGGAGGGGCTGCGCCCCTGGATCGAATGCGAAAGCCCGACCTGGGATGCGGCCGCCGTCAACCGGATGATGGGTCTGGCGGCCCGCGACCTGGCCATCATGGGCGCGCGCATCGAGCAGATCCCGGGCCGCCTCGGCTTCGGCGACTGCGTCCGCGCCAGCTTCGACCATCCCGAGGCCGGCCGTCCCGGCGTCCTGGTGCTCGGCCATCTCGACACGGTCCATCCGGTGGGGACACTCGACTCCCTGCCGTTCCTCCGCGACGGCGAGTATTGCTACGGCCCCGGCATCGTCGACATGAAGGGCGGCAACTATCTCGCCCTGGAGGCGATCCGGCAGCTCCAGCGGGCCGGCCTCGACACGGCGCTGCCGATCACCGTGCTGTTGACCAGCGACGAAGAGGTCGGCAGCCCGTCGACGCGCGACCTGATCGAGGCGGAAGCGGCCCGCCACGCCTATGTGCTGGTGCCGGAGCCAGGCCGCGACGGCGGCGCCGTGGTGACCGGGCGCTATGCCATCGCGCGGTTCGAGCTCGAGGCGCGGGGCCGGCCGAGCCATGCCGGCGCCAAGCTTTCCGAGGGCCGCTCGGCCCTGCGCGAGATGGCGCGCCGGATCCTTGCCATCGAGGAGATGACCGACGAGGACTGCACCTTCAGCGTCGGCGTCATCGAAAGCGGGCGCTGGATCAATTGCGTGCCGAGCCTGTGCCGCGCCGAGGCGCTCAGCATGGCCAAGCGGCAAGCCGATCTCGACCGCGGCGTGGCGCGCATGCTGGCGCTGTCGGGGGAGGAGAACGAGATCACCTTCACGGTGACGCGCGGCGTCACCCGCCCGGTCTGGGAGCCCGATGAGGCGACCATGGGGCTCTACCGCACCGCCGAGGACATTGCCGGCACCATGGGGCTCGAGCTCGACCATGGCAGCGCCGGCGGCGGCTCGGACGGCAACTTCACCGGCGCCATGGGGGTGGCGACGCTGGACGGGCTGGGCGCCGAGGGCAAGGACTACCACACGCTGCAGGAGCGCATCGAGGTTGCCTCGCTTGCGCGGCGCGGGCGGCTGATGGCGGGCCTTCTCGCCACGCTGAAGTGACGGGGGCGGCTGACGCTGCCCGCGCGCGCCGGGGCAGGCGGGCGTCAGGTCACAGTCAATCCGCGGGGCATGGTGGGCGCTCGACCCTTCATTTGCCTGGTTAGCGGGACTAGTTTCCTGAGAACGGAATCCGCATGCGCGAAGCAGGAGGCGATAGGCCAGCACTGAGATTGAGATCACGCCCGAGATGGTGGAGGCGAGCGTAGACTACATGCTGCGCAGCAAAGCTGCATTCGAGGGTGTGGCGCCGACGGACGAAATGGCAGGCTTGGAGGCGCGCGACATTTTGGTCAGGGCGTGGCGTGCTGGGGGATATCGAATAACAAACCGGTAGCCTCTCGGAAGGCCTCATTGCGCCACTCTAGGAATGCTTGAATTTGGCTAAGTGAGATGTGCCAATACGTAAGCGGTGGCGGAAGCACATTGGCTGCGCGGCTTGACCGTGAGCGGCGCTCCGGCCGAGCGCCAGCGGTCACAGGTTTGCAAACGAGTTTGCAGCTTTTGTTGCCAAGCGTTGGTTGCG
>SKQW01000034.1 GCA_007118805.1 Rhodobiaceae bacterium
AGCCGGAGCGGCCCGGTGACGACGTGATCGATGTCGATGTGATCCTGCTGTGGGACCAGGCGCAGTGTCGCATCATCACCGGCTCGGACATACTTGGCCGGCTGCTGCGCCGCATCGCCCGCGTGTCCCCGTGAGCAGTCGCTTGCGCCGCCATCAATGGGGCCAGCCGCTGCTGAACCTGCGCCGCCGTCGTATGAGTATCGTGCTACACAGGTTGATCCAGGCGCAATCCGCCGATCAGCGGTTCTAGAAAGAAGCCGAACAAGAAGGCGATCACCGCGGCTCCGCCACCCATCAGCATCGTCTCAAGGCCGGCGCGCCACCGGGGCATATCAAGAACAACACCCTTCGCGTAGCCAATGCCGAAGAGCGCGATCAGCGCTGTGAGCCCGCTGGCCACAAAGTAACCGCCACCATTGATGAGCGGCACCAGGAAAGGCAGAAGCGGCAGCGAACCGACAGCCAGGAAGACAGTGAACGTCGCCAATCCAGCGATCGAAGGAGACGGCCCGTGCAGCGGAAGCCCGTGCTCCTCCTGGATCATGACATCGATCCAGCGTTGGCGATCTTCAGTAATCGTATCAACGATCCGCTCGAGGGCATCGCCCTCGAATCCCTTGCTCTCGAAGATTGCCCGCACCTCGTCGCGCTCTCCTTCGGGAACCTGATCGATGTGGCGTTCTTCCTGTCGGCGCAAGCGTTCGCGGGCATCGCCTTCACTCTTGACTGCCTGATAGTTGCTCACCCCCATGCTGAAGCCGTCGGCAACCAGACTGGCAACACCGAGGACAAAGGCGATGACGCCTGGCAGACCCGCACCGGCGACGCTGGCTACGACGGCAATTGTCGTAACGCAGCCGTCAATGCCGCCGAGGATGGCGGCGGGGAGGTAGCTGGGCCGGTGCCCGGCGGCAAGCCGGTGGCGGATCTCCTGCGGGCGGTGTCCATGTTCAAGTGTGCTCATCGCGGCCTGCCGTCTTCATCCAAACCTCTGCTTCTGGGTCACCAATTCCTGCCGTCGCGCTACGGCCGCCGACGCTCTGTTCGAGACATTCGAATGGTCCGGCGACGACGAAATCGATGATGACGTGATCCTGGTGCGAAATCACGTCGAACGGCGAATTATCACCTTCTCGGCCTATTCGGCCGGCTGCTGCGCCGCATTGCTCGGCTGAACAGTCTCAGGCCCGCATGGTGGGCGCTGCGAACGATCGGACTTCCAATCGCCGGATTCCTTGATCTCGATCAGCCGTCAGGCAACGCTGCCGAATTCCGCCGGGAATTGACCTCCATCAACGCATGGCCGGAGGCAACTAGGACAACCTTCGCCCTACTGAGCCTGGTTCAGCCAGATATGGGTGGATGATGTCTGGATCATTTTTCGCACAGCAAGACGGGCCAGCACTCCTCACCAAGGAGCTGTCCGCGTCGCGGCCGCCCAACTTGCGCGACTACGCGGCCGAGCGCGCGCGGTTCGACTGGAATAACGCCTGGGCCCGTCTCGACGGGCTTCCCGGTGGTGCGGGCCACAACATGGCCCATGAGGCAGTCGACCGCCACGCCGCTGGTCCTCGTGCCGAGAGGGTGGCGATCCGTTGGATCGGCAAGTCGGGGGCGCGCCGCGACCTGACCTATGGTGAGCTCAAGGTCGCCACCAACCGGTTCGCGAATGCCCTTTTCAGCCTCGGGGTCGAGCCCGGCGAGCGCGTCTTCGTGCTGATGGGTCGCCTGCCTGAGCTCTATGTCGCGGTTCTCGGCGCCCTCAAGGCCCGTTGTGTAGTATCCCCATTGTTTTCCGCCTTCGGCCCGGAGCCGATCGCCACTCGCATGGAGATGGGCGAGGGGCGGGTTCTGGTGACAACGCCGGCGCTTTACCGTCGCAAGGTGGCAGGCATCCGCGACGAGCTGCCGGGACTAGAGCATGTGATCCTCGTCGGAGACGAACCCACGGAGGGGCCAGGCCTCCACGCCTGGCAGCCGCTGATCGAGGGCAGCTCGGCCGACTTCACCATCGCCCCGACCGACCCCGAGGACATGGCGCTTCTGCATTTCACTAGCGGCACCACGGGCCGGCCCAAGGGCGCGATTCATGTTCACGGCGCTGTCGTCGCCCATGACATCACCGGCTATTATGCCCTCGATCTGCACGACGACGACGTCTTCTGGTGTACCGCCGATCCGGGATGGGTCACGGGCACCAGTTACGGCATTCTGGCGCCGCTGACGAACGGCGTGACCAGTATCGTCGTCGAGGCCGAATTCGACGCCCAGACCTGGTACTCGGTCCTTGAGCGCGAAAAGGTGAGTGTCTGGTACACCGCGCCAACGGCGATCCGCATGATGATGCGGCTCGGCACTGAAGCAGTAAGAGGATACGACCTGTCGGCGTTGCGATTTATGGCGAGCGTCGGCGAGCCGCTCAATCCCGAGGCGGTGGTATGGGGCGAGGAAGCGTTTGGCCTGCCCTTTCACGACAATTGGTGGCAGACCGAGACTGGCGGAATCATGATCGCCAACCTCGCAGCGCTGCCCATCAAACCAGGCTCAATGGGACTGCCGCTTCCAGGGATCGATGCCGCAGTCGTGCGCCGGAGCGAGGCGGGCGATGACGTCGAGATCATCGAGGCGCCTATGGTTGAAGGGGAGCTGGCGCTCAGGAAAGGCTGGCCATCGATCATGCGCGGCTATCTTGGCGAGGAGGAACGATATCGCAAATGCTTCGCCGGCGACTGGTATCTGACCGGCGACCTCGCCAAGCGAGACGAGGATGGCTATTTCTGGTTCGTCGGCCGCGCCGACGACGTGATCAAGTCGGCCGGCCACCTGATCGGCCCATTCGAGGTCGAAAGCGCTCTGATGGAGCATCCCGCGGTGGCTGAGGCCGCGGTGATCGGCATACCCGATGAGACCGTCGGCGAGATCGTCAAAGCGTTCGTTGCCTTGAAGCCGAGCAACGAGGCCGATGAAGCCCTGCGCAAGGAGCTCCTCGGACATGCCCGACGGCGACTCGGACCGGCTGTTGCCCCGAAGCAGATAGACTTCCGCAAGGAACTCCCCCGCACCCGGTCCGGCAAGATCATGCGCCGGCTCCTCAAAGCGCGCGAGCTAGGTCTGCCCGAGGGCGATCTGTCGACGCTTGAGAGCGACGAGCAGAGATGAGCGAGAAACCGCATCTCGACCGCGCCCACGGCCAGCACCTCTTCAAGGAGATGCTGCGCATCCGCCGCTTCGAGGCAAGGTGCGCAGAGCTTTATCAGGCCCAGAAGATCCGGGGCTTCCTACACCTCTATGACGGGGAGGAAGCGGTCGCCGTCGGCATCATGCAGGCGTTGGAGGAGCGCGACGCGGTGGTCGCCACCTATCGCGATCATGGCCACGCGATCGCCCGCGGGATCGCCATGGGACCTCTGATGGCGGAAATGTACGGCATGCTCGAGGGCTGCTCGCGCGGGCGCGGCGGCTCGATGCATTTCTTCGACCGGTCGAAACGCTTCTATGGCGGCAACGCCATTGTCGGTGGCGGCCTGCCGCTCGCCATCGGTGTTGCGCTGGCCGACAAGGATCTGCGATCCGGTGCCGTCACCGCCTGCTTCTTCGGCGAGGGTGCTGCAGGGGAAGGCGAGTTCCACGAATGCATGAATCTGGCCGAGCTGTGGCAGCTGCCGGTCCTCTTCGTCTGCGAAAACAATCTCTACGCCATGGGAATGCCTCTGGAGTATGCCGAGGCTGAGACCGACATCTACCGCAAGGCCAGCGCCTACCGCATGCCGGCAGAAGCTATCGACGGCATGGCTCCAATCGCGGTGGAGGCCGCTGCTCGACGCGCCGTTGAGTCGATCCGCACCGGCAACGGCCCCTACTTCCTGGAGTGCCGAACCTATCGATTCCGAGCCCATTCCATGTTCGATGCCCAGCTTTACCGTACCAAGGAGGAGGTCGCGCTGTGGAAGGCGCGCGATCCGCTGTCGAGGATGCAGGCGTGGCTCCAGGAAAGTCACATGCTGTCTTCCGACGATCTCGCCCGCATCGATGGCGAGGTCGAGGCCGAGATCGACGAGGCAGTGGCCTTCGCCGAGGCCGGCACCTGGGAGCCGGTCGAGGACCTTGAACGCTTCGTGCTGATGGACGAGGTGCCGGAATGAGGGCCGCCGAACAGCTCGCCCAAGGGCTGCGCATGACCTATCGCGAGGCCTGCCGGCAGGCGATCCGCGAGGCGCTCAATGACGATCCGCGCGCCTTCCTGATGGGCGAGGATGTCGGGCTCTATGGCGGCTGCTACGCGGTAACGAAGGGCTTGTTGGAGGAATTCGGACCCGAGCGCATCCGTGATACGCCGCTCGCCGAGAGCGCCTTCGTGGGTGCGGGCATCGGCGCGGCGCTGGCGGGCATGCGGCCGATCGTCGAGATCATGACCTGCAACTTCTCGCTGCTCGCCCTTGATCAGATCATGAACAACGCGGCCACCATCCCGCATATGTCGGGCGGCCAGTTCGCTGTGCCGCTCGTCATCCGCATGGCCACCGGTGCCGGTCGTCAGCTCGCCGCCCAGCACTCGCACAGCCTGGAGGGATGGTACGCCCATATCCCGGGTCTCAAGGTGCTGGCGCCGGGAACAGTCGAGGACGCCCGATACATGCTGAAGCCAGCCCTTGCCGACCCAAACCCGGTGCTGATCTTCGAGCACATCGTGCTCTACAACGCCGAAGATGAGCTGGACCCGGCCGTTACGTCCGTTGACATCAGCTCGGCCAAGGTGCGCCGCGAGGGCCGCGACGTCACGATCCTGACCTACGGCAACAGCCTGCCGAAGTCGCTGGAAGCGGCCGAGACGCTCGCCGGCGAAGGCATCGAGGCCGAAGTAGTCGATCTGCGTGTGCTGCGCCCCCTAGACGATGCCACCATCTTCGACTCGGTGACCCGGACCCGGCGCTGCGTGATCGTCGACGAGGGCTGGAAGAGCGGCTCGATCTCGGCCGAGATCGGCGCGCGGCTCGTCGAGGAGAGATTCTTTGAACTCGATGCGCCACTCAGGCGAGTCTGCAGTCGTGAGGTGCCAATTCCCTATGCCGGGCATCTGGAGGAGGCGGCCTTGCCGCAGTTACCGCAGATCGTGGAGGCCGCACGTAGTCTGATGGGGCGGAAATGAGCGATTTCCTGATGCCCGCGCTCGGCGCCGACATGGAAAGCGGCACGGTGACGGAATGGTTGGTCGAACCAGGCGGAGAGGTCAGGAAAGGCGACGTGGTCGCCGTTGTGGAGACCCACAAGGGCGCCATCGAGGTCGAGATCTTCGAGGAGGGTGTAATCGCCGAACTCGTCGCTAAGGAGGGTGACGAGGTGCCAGTGGGCGGCGTGCTTGCGCGTCTTGCCAAGCCCGGCGAAGAACTGGAGATGCGTGAGGAACCCGAGGCGGCGGAAGAGCAGGGCGCCACCACAAAGCCTGGACCGGCGGAGAAGGCGCCGGCCGTCGAAGAGCCTCCCAAAATTGCTCCGCCTTCCCGTCCGAAGGCTGAGCCGCCAAGGCCGGAGGTGCCCGCTGCCGCCGCGCGTCCGGCAGCGGAAACTCGCGCCAAGGTCTCGCCCGCTGCCCGGCGTCGGGCAGCCGAAATCGGCATCGATCCCGAGACTCTTGAAGGCACCGGTATTGATGGTTCGGTCACGCTGGCCGACATCGAAGCAGCTGGCCACAGGGCGCCGGCGGCGCGGCCGAAAACCGCCAAGGGCAAGCCGGACAAGGCGCGTGGGAGCTTTGATCCCATTGAGATGCGCCAGGCGATCGCAGCAGCGATGTCACGCTCGAAGCGCGAGATTCCGCACTACTATCTGACGATCATTATCGATATGGGGCGTGCGCAGGGCTGGCTGGAAGACTACAATCGGGAGCGCCCTCCCGAGGAACGCCTGCTGCCAGCGGTGCTGCCTCTGAAGGCGACGGCGCTGGCGCTCAAGCAGGTGCCGCAGCTCAACGGTTTCTGGGAGGATGGGCAGGTCGCAAGAGCCGACCGGGTCAATATCGGCTGGGCGATTGCGCTCAGGGGTGGCGGGCTGATAGCGCCGGCGATCCGCGATGTCGATACACTGTCTCCTTCAGATTTGATGGCGGCGTTGCGCGATGTTGTTGCGCGCGCACGCAGCGGCGGCCTGCGCAGCTCCGAGTTGACCGATCCCACCTTCACCATCACCAGCCTTGGCGAGCGGGGCGCGGACTCGGTGATCGGCGTCATTTACCCGCCGCAGGTCGCGATCCTTGGCCTCGGCCGCGTGTCCGAGCGGCCGTGGGTCGCCAATGGCAGAGTTGTTGCCCGCCCCCTGATGGTCGCCAGCCTGTCCGGCGACCACCGTGCCAGCGACGGTCACACCGGGGGCCTGTTCCTGTCCGCCCTCGACCGCCTGCTTCAGGAGCCCGACGCACTATGACCGAAGAGGAAGTCCGCCAGCTCGCTTGCGAGCTTCTGTCCGATATCGCCCCCGACACCGACCCCTCGGCGCTTTCGGGCAAGGAGGATATCCGCGAAGCGCTTGACATCGACTCGATGGATTTTCTGAACTTCGTCATCGCACTCAACAAGCGCACCGGCGTCGCCATCCCCGAAGAGGATTATCCCGAGCTGTTCACCATGGACGACATAGTCGCTTATGTTCAGCGTTGATCGCACTGCTGGCGATCGGGCGCGAACGAAGTGGAGACGCCATGAAACGATTTGAGAAGCTGAAATGCGCGTGGGCCTTGCTGCTGGGGGCGGCGCTTGGGCTGGGTCTGGTGACGACACCGTCCGCCGCTGCCGAAAACGAGGGCGAGGCGCTGTATGGCGCGCAATGCGCCGATTGCCATGGCGCCCGCGACATCGCCTGGTGGGCCGACCAGTATCCCGACGCGCAGGAGCGGCGAGACTGGCTCGACCGGTTCCTGCGACGCCACTACCCGCCAGCCGACGATGAGCGCGCGCTCATCATCGAGCATATCGAGGCTGTGATCGCTGACGAACAGTAGATACGCCCGGCCCGCGCCGGCCGCGCCGGAGGATGCTGTGACACAGAACCGAGCACAGGCGCCGGTCATGCGGGCGATGGTGCTTCACCGCCCGAAAACGAGGCTGAGGCTGGAGACGCGGCCGGTGCCGAGCCCCGGCGCTTGTGAGGTGTTGTTGCGGGTCGAAGCCTGCGGGGTTTGCCGTACCGACCTCCACGTGGTCGATGGGGAGCTAAGTGAGGCTGACCTTCCTGTGGTTCCGGGTCACGAGATCGTCGGCGTCGTCGAAGCTGTGGGCTCGCAAGTCGAGGCTATCAAGCCCGGCGAGCGGGTCGGCGTGCCATGGCTCGGCGCGACCTGCGGTAGTTGCGAGTTCTGCCGGTCTGGCCGCGAGAACCTGTGTGACCGCCCCCTGTTCACCGGCTACACCCGCGACGGCGGCTATGCGAGCCATGTCGTCGCCGACGCGCGCTTCTCGTTTCCGCTTGACCGCGACGCCGACGCGGTGTCGCTGGCGCCGCTGCTTTGCGCCGGACTCATTGGCTGGCGTTCGCTGGTCAAGGCCGGCGATGGCAAGCGCTTGGGAATCTTCGGGTTTGGCGCCGCCGCGCACATCGTCGCCCAGGTTGCGGCATGGCAGGGCCGTGAAGTTTATGCCTTCACGCGTCCTGGCGACGACAAGGCCCAGGCCTTCGCCAGAGAGCTCGGCGCGGCATGGGTTGGCGGCTCGGATGAGGCGCCGCCGCAGCGCCTCGACGCGGCGATAATATTCGCGCCAGTGGGAAGCTTGGTTCCCGCCGCGCTGCGTGCGGTGCGCAAGGGTGGGCGCGTCGTCTGCGGCGGGATCCACATGAGCGACATCCCGAGCTTTCCTTATGCCCTGCTGTGGGAGGAACGGGAGGTTCTGTCGGTCGCCAATCTGACGCGGCTGGATGGCATCGACTTTCTCGCCGCCGCTCGGCAGGCCGCGATACATACCCAAACGGTGCCCTATCCCCTTGAGGCCGCTAACGATGCACTGGAGGACTTGCGCAGCGGCCGGCTGACCGGCGCAGCGGTGGTGGTACCGTGACCACATGCAAGAGGCCACATTCTCCATCGGGAGCGCTTCACGACAGGTCAAGGCGGCCGGCTGTCCGTAGCCGGTAATTGCTGTCGTACTCAGGAAACGAGATTCATCTTCCTTGGAGGTATGCCATGTCACTGCGAACCCTCATTCCTTTCGGCGGCAGACGCACCAGCCTGACGCGTCCCGAGTTCCACAGCGTGCTGTGGCTCGGCCGGCGTCGGCGCCGTATTGTGTGTCTAATGTCCAGAATCCGAAATTCGTTACCGTTTGCAGCACTCTCCGAACGAATTTCGGATTCGACAAGGACGCTAGCAACTTTATGAATCTAATGTGGTTTTGGATTTGAAGTTCGTTTCGGGAGCCTGCGGCAAGCTTGGTAACGAACTTCAAATCCACCACACTAGCCTGTATGTCTCACGCGGCGGCCTATTCCGTCGCTGATTGGCTTGAAGCCCCGTCGCCCGGCCGCTCATCGCTGTCGGTTGCGACGCCACGTGCCCGTCGCCGCAGGGCCGTGGTGACGAAGTCGACGAAGGTCCGCAGCCTTGCCGGTTCGAACGGCGCCGACGGGCGTACCAGGCTCAGAACACCGGAGGGGATTTCGTAATCGGGCAGAAGGCGCACCAATCGCCCCGCCGAGATATCCTCTTGCACATCCAGTTGTGGCAGCATCGTCAGCCCGAGACCGGCAAGGGCGGCCCGTCGCAGAGCGGGCAGATTGCCGATCCGCAGCCTGCAGTGGACCGGTTCGGTTTGCGGGTGGCCGCCCTTCAGGAACGTCCATGCAGCGACATTTGTGATGGCGCTGGTGCTCCAGAAAAGGCAGTCATGGTTGACGATATCGGCCGGGGAGGCGGGAACGCCGTGGCGGTCGAGATAGCCAGGACTGGCGCAAAGCAAATAGCGCATCTCGATGATGCGATGAGCAATCAGGCTGGAGCTGGGCAGGGGCCCCGAGCGGATCGCTGCATCGAACCCCTCCGCGACCAGGTCCACCATGCGCTCGCTGAGGTCGAGCTCGAGGTCGATCTGCGGATAGGCGATCAGGAAGTCGGTCACCAGAGGCACGATCCAGTCATGTCCGATGCCCGGTGGCGCGCTGATCCGCAAGCGCCCGCGGGGCACCCGGTCGCTGGCGCCGATCTCGGCATGGAGGCTGTCCAGCTCCTGCATGACGGCTTCGGCCCGCGGCAGGTAGCGGGCGCCCGCCTCGGTCAGGGTCACGCTGCGCGTGGTCCGGCGCAGCAGGGTTGCGCCCAGCGCCTGTTCCAGCTCCGCGACATGGCGGCTGACGGCCGTGGTGGACAATCGGAGCCGGCGCGCCGCCTCGGCGAAGCTCTGCGCACGGGCAACCGCGATAAAGGTTGTGATGGATTGCAGGTCCTTCACAAGAAATTATCCCGATATTCAGGATTATAAATCCCATTAAAGATATATTATCCCTCGGACTAGCATGAGGCAATGTCTCCTCGTCGCCATCACCGGCAAGGAGTCAAACATGTCCATCAGCGTCCCGATTGAGTCACCGAAATCGACGGCAGGCCTTTGGCGGCGTCTCGTTGCAGCGGTGTTCGCGCCGGCTCGGGTGCGGGCTCCGAGCGGCGCGGACGCGGTCACTGAGGAGGCGCGCCATGACGTCGGATTGGACAGGATGCACCAGGACTACGCGCCATGCGGCCGTCGCCAGCAACGAACCATCCATCAGTTGCATGCCCGCGCCGAACGCCTCGCGGCGGGATTGCCGGAATAGGTGGTTGGGCGGCAACGGCGATTGCCAAGCCTCCGCCGCGCGACCTATTCTTGCACTAGCCGACCGGCAGTGTGAGCCCGGTCGCGGCGTTGGTTCAGGTGCCTCGCTATGTCGCGCGCCGTTTCAGCTTCTGGCAGGGCTGAACTTCTAGAACGGCAGGAGGCCCTTGAGGCGTTGGAGAGGGCCCTTGCCGACGCCCGTTCCGGAGAGGGCCGCGTCGTCTACGTTCATGGCGAGGCGGGCATCGGCAAGACGTCGCTCGTGGAGCGCTTCTCCCGCGCGGGCGGCCAAGGCTTGCGGACCCTGTGGGGCCACTGTGAGGCACTGTCGGCGCCCCGTCCCCTCGGGCCGTTCCATGACATTGCGCTACAGGCTGGCAGCGATCTGGAAGCAGGGATGGCGTCCTGCGCGACGGCAGCCGAGGTGTTGCCGCATCTGCTTGAAACCTTTCGCCGCCCGACAGTTCTCATCATCGAGGATGCCCATTGGGCGGACGAGGCAACGCTCGACCTGATCAAGCTCGTTGGCCGCCGGATTCACTCGGTGCCTGTCCTGGTTATCGTGACCTACCGGGACGACGAAATCGACAGTCGCCATGGCCTTCACGCGGTGCTCGGGGCGCTGGCGACGACCCGGGTGGTTTCTCACTGTCCCCTCGTCCCGCTCTCGCTTGAGGCTGTGCGGCTGCTTGTCGGCGACCGCGCTGTCGATGCACAGGAGGTCTATCGGCTTACCGGCGGGAATCCCTTCCTCGTCGTCGAGGCGCTCGCGCAGCGGGAGACGGGCACGGTTCCCCGCGCCGTCGGCGATATCGTGGGCGAGCGCGTCTCGCGATTGCCCGATCAGGCCCGCGACCTTCTTCAAGCCGCGGCGGTCCTGGGCTCTAGGCCCGATACCGGCCTCTTGCGCCTCCTATCGCCGGGGGCGCCCGACGCTGTGGAGCAGTGCGTTGCCGTTGGTCTGCTGCGCAGCACCGACCAAGGTCTGTTGTTCCGCCACGAACTGGTGCGCCGGGCCGTGCTTGATGGGATGTCGCCGCTTCGGGTCGCGGCGCTTCACGCAGAAATATTGCGGGTCTTGATCGCATCAGGCGAGCGCAATGCCGCGATCCTCACCCACCACGCCGATGGGGCTGGTGACGCTCAAGCCGTGCGCCGCTTTGCGCCGCAGGCCGCCCGTGAAGCCGTTGCTGCGGGCGCTCATCGTGAGGCCGCCACCCAATGGCGTCGGGCACTTTGCCATACCGGCCAGGATGCGCCTGGCGACCGCGCCTTGCTCCTGGAAGGCTTTGCTTCAGCCTGTGAGCTGCTCGACAGGCAGCAAGACGCAGTTGCCGCTCGGCAAGAGGCGATTGCACTGTGGCGCAAGCTCGGTGATGCGCGGCGGGAAGGGGCCAACCTTGCCGCCATTGCCTGGCCGCTGGTGCGCTCCGGCAACAACCCTTCTGCGGAAAAGAATGCCGCAGCGGCGGTCGCCCTTCTTAGGCCTCTGGGGCCAAGCCGTGAATTTGCGGAGGCCCTGAGAATGCGGGCACATCTGCGCATGCTGGACCGCGACAAGGATCAGGCGCTGGAATGGGGAGGCCAGGCACTTCGCATGGCGGACCAGGTCGGCGACACGCACAGCTCGGCCGCGTCGAATCTGGTTGTCGGCACGGCGCTCCTGGTCAGCGATGATCAGCGTGGTCGTGCCTATATTGACCACTGCATCGAGCTTGCGCGCCGCGAGAACTACCACGAGCTGGTTGCACTCGCTTATCTGAACAGCGGCTCGGCCTATGGTGAGCAGTATCATCTGGTCGATGCAGAGCGCACTCTTGTGGAGGGACTTGCCTACGCCCACCGGCACGATCTCGACCACGCCGTCCACTACATGCAGGCATGGCTTGCCCTCACCTACATGTATCAGGGGCGCTGGGACGAGGCGAAGGCCGTGGCCTTGAGCGTCGTCGAAGGGCAGAACGTCGCCGCCGTTAGCCGACTGATGGCCTTGCTCGCCGTGGCGAGGGTCGCGAGCCGGCGTGGGGAATCTGACAGTGGTGCGCTTCTCGACGAGGCGCTCGCCCTTGCCGAGCCGACCGGCACCTTGCAGCGCTTGGCGCCGGTACGGGCGGCTCGCGCGGAGGCGGCTTGGCTCGTCGGCGACGTCGAGGGCGCTCGCACCGAGGCGAGCGCGGCCTGGCACATGGCGGTGAAGCATCGGCACGCCTGGCATGTCGGCGAGCTCGCCTATTGGCGCCGCCTGAGCGGCGAGACGGTGAACCTTCCGTGCTGGGCGGCGCGGCCCTTTGCGTTTCAGATCGAGGGGCGCTGGAGCGAAGCGGCCCAGGCCTGGGCAGAACGCGGCTGCCCTTATGAGCGAGCCCGCGCGCACGCCGAAGGCGACGAATCGGCAAGGCTGGAGGCGCTTGACGCCTTCGATCGGCTCGGTGCCCGCTCGGCCGCCGCCCGGCTGCGCCGGCAGATGCGCGAGGCAGGCGATGCCCACATACCGCGCGGGCCGCGCCCGCCGACGCGGCGCAATCCGTTCGGGCTCACCGCCCGACAGGCGGAGATTCTGTCGCTGATCGGCGACGGTCTGACAAACCGGCAGATTGCCGAAAAGCTGAACATCTCCACAAAGACCGTCGACCACCATGTCTCGGCGATCCTGGCCAAGGTCGGGGCTTCCTCACGGGCGGAAGCCGCGCGCCTCGCCAGCCTCTGACGCGGCGCGACTACAGCCGGCCCAACTCAATCTAGGGAGCCCCAGCCTCGAAAATGGGGAGGTCCTCCCGATGTGCCGTCGATGCGCTGGCGCGACTCTCGCCTTGTAGCGGAGCAACGGTTCATCCGCCGCAGCTTGGAAATCCCAAGGCCTTTTGAACATGGAGGACCACGAGATGAAACAGCTCGCCCTTGCAATCATCAGCACCGCTCTGCTGGCCACGGCTGGCATCGCCCAGGCCGGGGAAGCGGGGACGATGCCCGCGGCGTCTGCCGCAGCCCTGCCGGCCGAAGCCGGTCACGATGCGACCACATGGCTGCTGCTTGCCGAGGTCTCGGTCACCGACGGCGAGGTCACGACGCTCCAGAGCTGTCTCGATCAGGCCAGAGTGGCCAGCATGGTGAACAGCTTCGCACAGCAGCTGGAGGCAGTTGCAGCCCCGCCCGAGCCCAGCCGGCCCTGGCTGTCGTGCGACGAAACCGGATGCCCGTGAACCGACGCGACCTCACGCGCTGACCTCGATTGATGAGCCATCCCTCACTGGCGTGCGCCGTGGAACGCTGGGCCATCGGCCGCCGCAGTGCCTGGGCGCACGCCCGCAGCCGATCTCCACAGCTTCGACCAGTCCCGGTTGCAACTTGGCGCGGAGCCGCTAGCATGCCGAAAGGCTGGGGTGCCAGCCTTAAGAAGCTCGTTGAAGAAGCATATTTTGAAGGGGAGAGACGCCATCATGAAGGGACGAAGCCACCTTGCCGCGCCGGCGCTTGCCGTTGCCGCACTCTTGGCGCTGCCGGCCGTTGCCGCCGCCCAGGAGTTCCCGACCCGCAGCGTCTATGATGAGCCGCTGTTCCCCGATGTCGATCCGACCTATCACATGCGGATCGCCTATCTCGACCCGCCCAATCCGTTCCTGGCCAACGAGCATGGCCAGTGCATCGTGTTCAAGAACGTGATCGAGCGGCAGACCCAGGGCGATGTGTTCGTGGAGTGCTTTCCCTCCGGCGCGCTCGGCAGCGAAACGGAGATGATCGAGCAGGCCGAGATCGGCGCCATTCAGGGATTCATCGTTGCGGAAGGGGCGGTTCCGTCCTTCTTCCCGGAAGTCCAGGTTCTGGCGATCCCCTACATCTTCCGGGACCATGCCCACGCCTATCACGTGCTTGACGGCGATTTCGGCGACGAGATGAAGCAGGCCATTCTGGAGGCCAGCGGCTTTCGGGTGCTGGGTTATGCGGAGAATGGCGGCTTCCGCAACTTCACCTCGAACCAGCCCCTGACCTCGATCGACGACATTGCCGGCCAGAGCTTTCGCACCATGGACCATCCCGGGCACATGGCGATCGTCGAGGCGCTCGGCGGCTCCGCCACACCGATCTCATGGCCGGAGGTCTATACCTCGCTGGAGACCGGCGTGATCGACGGACAGGAGAACCCGGTTCCGGTGATCAATTTCGGCAATTTGTATGAGGTGCAGGACTATCTGATCCTTGATGGACACGTCTACTCGATCGACTTCTTCTTCATGCCGGACGACTACTTCCAGAGCTTGCCGGAGGCCTATCAGGAACTGGTGTTGCTGGCGGGCCGCCAGAGCGTCGAGGTCTCGCGCGGGATCAACCGCATCCTCGAATGGGAGGCGCTGGCGCGCTGGGAAGCTGAAGGCGAATTTGTCGAGATCACCGTGCCTTCACCGGAACTCAAGGAGGAGTTCGCCGAACTCACCCAACCGCCCTTCCTCGAGTGGTACCATTCCGAGGTCGATCCCGAGGGGGAGTGGTCGCAGAAGCTGATGGACGCGGTCTCCGAGGCCGAGGCCTATTTCAGCGGCGATCGCGGATTTTAGTGCCGCCAGCCTGAAAGTTCGGGCGCTCCACAGGCGCCGGCGCCCGGTTTCGGATCCGGGCGCCGGCCCCTCGCGGGCGAGGGAAGGCGCGTTGGCCGGTGTTTCGGAAGTCCCTTGAGGCCTATTTCTGGTTCAGCCGGATGGCCGACCGCGCGGCGGCCGCGGCCACGGTGATCCTTGTCACGCTGTTC
>SKQW01000207.1 GCA_007118805.1 Rhodobiaceae bacterium
CCTGGGCGAGAAGTCGGCATACCCGTCGATCTGGTCGAGGCCCGCCGCGCGCTCGGCGGCGCGCAGGTCGTTGAGCCGGTCGGTCGGGGCGTGCCCGGCCCCCTCATGCGAAACGAACAGCCGCAGGGAGCCGCCATGAGTCGGCAGCTCCTCCACGTCGAAGACGCGCAGGCGCGCCTTGGCGAAGACCGGCTCAAGGGCGGCCAGAGACAGATAGGAGTAATGCTCGTGATAGATGGTGTCGAACTGGACGCCCGCGATGAGCCGCAACAGGTGGGGAAACTCGAAGGTGGCGACACCGTCCGGCTTGAGGACCTCGGTGAAGCCGGCGACGAAGCCGGCGATATCGGGCACATGGGCGAGCACGTTGTTGGCCGCCATGAGATCGGCCGTCAGCCCTCGCGCGGCCAGCGCCCGGCCGGTCGCCGCGTTGAAGAAGGCGATTTCGGTGGCGATGCCGTCGGCCTCGGCGATCGCCGCGGCGTTCTGCGCCGGCTCGACGCCGAGCACCGCAATCCCTCGATCTCGGAAATGGCGCAGGAGATAGCCGTCATTGCTGGCCACCTCGATGACGCGGGCGTCCGGGCCGAGCCCGAAGCGCGCGATCATCGCTTCGGCGTAGCGCTCGGCATGCGCCACCCATGAGGCGGCGTAGGAGGACAGATAGGCATAATGCCCGCCGAAGATCTCCTCCGGCGAGGCGGCATGCTCGACCTGCACCAACAGGCAGGCCTCGCACGCCATGACGCGCAAGGGGAAGGTCGGCTCCCGGGCGGCCTCGTCGGCGTCGGCCGGATAGGTGTTGGCGAGCGGCGTCGCGCCGAGATCGAGGAAGGTGTGCCTGAGCGGCGCGCCGCAGAACCGGCAGGGCGTGTGCTCCATTTCCGTCCGTCATCCTTGTCGGGGCACCGTCGGTGTGGCAGGTGAAGCCGGCGAAAGCGGAGATAGGCCGTGCTCGGACTGAAGCAGCTGCGTCGCTGGCGAAAAAAGAACCTGTCCTGGTTCCATCCCGAATACGAGGCGAACGGGCTGGCGGTCAAGAACCGCAAGCTGGACTTCCTCGACGAGCCGCGTTTCGTCGCGGCGTGGGAAGCTGCGGTAGCGGGCAACCGCGAAGGCTGGCCGCGCAAGATGCCCGATATTCGCTGGCGTGCCCACATGGCCTGCTGGGCGGGGCGCCACGCATTGACATTGGAGGGCGATTTCGTCGAGTGCGGCGTGCATACCGGCCTACTGTCGATGACTGTGTGCCATTACCTCGACTTCGCCACGCTGGCGCGCCGTTTCTGGCTGTTCGACACATTTGCCGGCATCCCCGTCGATACGCTACCTGCGGCAGAACGAGACAAGGCCGAGGCGTTCAACGAATCGCACTATTTCGATGTGTGGGAGATCGCCGAACGCAACTTCGCGCCCTACCCCAACGCACAGCTTGTCCGCGGGGTTCTGCCCGGCAGCCTCGCCGAGGCCGAACTGGCGCGCATTGCCTATCTCTCAGTCGACCTCAACAGCGCCTCGGCGGAGAAGGCCGTGATGGAAGCGCTGTGGGAGCGGCTTGCGCCCGGCGCCCCGGTGCTTATCGACGACTACGCCTTCAAGGGGCACGACGACCAGTACGAGACGTGGAACGCATTCGCCTCCAGCCGCGGGCGGATGATCGCGACCCTGCCGACCGGGCAGGGCCTGCTGCTCAGATAGCGTTCCAGGGTTGCTTCCCGTCGAGATTCGGCGCTCAAGGCTAACGCGCCTCGCCGCTTGGCTCCGGCCCGTGGCAGCGGTGGCAACACCAGATACGCCGCCCTCATCAAGCCCCGGTCGCCGCCATAGTGCCGTCCCTTGATCTTTGACGGGCCTGCCTCAGAGACTTTCTCCGGCGCGGCTTGATTCCCGTCATCGCCTTCCCGGACACTGCGTTCGGCTGGCGGGGCTCAATGCCTTGGCGGCAGGCATCGGAACGGCCGCCATTGAAGAGGAGGAAACCCCATGAGGAATGCTTTGAGCAATGTGAGAAAGGGCGTTGGCGCTGCGGCGTTGGGCCTTGGTCTGCTGGGCCTGGTGGCCGGCACGCCGGCGGCGTTGGCCCAGGACGTCGAGCGCTTCGAGCTTGGCGACTTCGAGCTCGAGAGCGGCGAGGTCATCGAAGGCGCGTTTCTCACCTATGTCACCCATGGCGAGCTCAACGAGGCCGGCGACAATGCGATCCTGGTCCTGCCCTCGCTGATGGCCAATCATACGCGCCACGACTTCCTGATCGGACCGGGCCTCGCGCTCGACCCCGAAAGATACTTCATCATCGCCGCCAACACGCTGGGCAACGGGCACGCGATCTCACCGAGCAACAGCGAGACCCAGCCCGGCTTCGACTTCCCGCAATTCTCGATCCGCGACATGGTGAATGCCCAGCATCAACTGGTCACCGAGGAGTTCGAGCTGGACGGGTTGCTGGCCGTTGTCGGGCTGTCGATGGGCGGAATGCAGACCTATGAATGGGCCGCGAGCTATCCCGATTTCATGGAGGCCATCGTGCCCATCATCACCATGGGCAAGACAACCGCCTGGGTGACGGCGATCTGGGAGAATCACCGCCGCGCCATCATGGCCGATTTCGACGCTGCCGAGGGGGATGAGCCAGCCACCGATACCGGCTTCCGGGCGGCGATCGGCGGCCTGATGGTCTGGGCCCGGCACTGGCACTGGATGGACGAGGAGTTCGCCGAGGACAATCTGGGGGTGCTCGATTGGCTGGCCGGCCTGGAGGACACGCTCGCCGCGGCCTGGGACCCGGTCAACTACGTCTATCAGACCCGCGCCGAGGACCTGCACGACATCTCGGAAGCGCCGGGGATGACCGGCGACTACGAGGAGGCCCTGCGGTCGATCGAGGTGCCCGCCCTTCTGATGCCGGGGACCTACGACATCCTCCATCCCGTGGACGATTCCAGGCGGGCGGCGGAGCTGATGCCAAACGCCACGCTGGTCGAGATCGAGTCGCCTATCGGCCATCTCGGCGGCGGGGGGACGCTCCAGGAGGACGTCGATCTTATGAACAGCGAGATCGGGGCCTTCCTGGAAGAAGTGCACGGCGGAGGCTGAGCCGGCACAGGACCGCCTCCTTCGGGAGCCGCGTTTCGCGGGTGGGCCGGCGCTGGCAGCCCACCCGTCTCATTTGGACCTTCGGCGGGAGGGGCATTAGCCCGCATCTCGCACGCCGCAAGACAACGCAGACCGTCGCGAGTGTGAGAAATCCGGGTTAGCCAGGCGCCGTCCGATCGTCCCGCAACGGGTGGACTGTCTCGCCCTGCCGCTCGCAAAGCTGCCGCGGGCCTGCTAAACAGCGCCCAGTGTCCCGAATCCGAAATTCGTTATCATTCGAAACAGTCTCCGCACGAATTTCGGTTTCGACAAGGACACTAGCAACTTTATGACTCTAGTGTGGTTTTTGATTTGAAGTTCGTTTCGGGAGCCTGATGCAAGCCTGGTAACGAACGTCAAATCCACCACACTAGTGGAATGAATTTGACATTTGATACCCGGTCCGCGGCGCGCGCTCGATCAAATGTCAAATTCGAAATTCCACTAGAAAACAATATCTTGCTAGTGGTTCTTTTGATTCCGACATTTGCCCTAGCGGGTGCGGCAATGGGATGCAAATGTCGGAATCGAACCACTAGCCTGGGCGGGCAAGGGGAAGCTCCAACCGTTATGACGGTTACGTCGACATCTGCGATCGAGGCGCTGACGGTGCTGTTCGCCGCGCACAATCTGGAGCGCGCCGAGCCAGCAATTCTGCAACCGGCAGAGACCTTCCTCGATCTGACCGGTGAGGATATCCGGCGCCGGCTCTACCTGGTGCAGGACCCGGAGGGGCGTGAGCTTTGCCTGCGGCCGGACTATACGATCCCGGTGAGCCGCGAGCATCTTGCGGCAGGCAAGCCGCTGCCGGCGGGCTATTGCTATGCTGGCCCGGTGTTTCGCCATCGCGGCGCGGCCGAGGCCGGCGAGTTCCTGCAGGCGGGCATCGAGCGCTTCGGCGATGCCGACAGGGGCGCCGCCGACGCCGACGTCGTTGGCTTCGCCCAGGAGGCGGTGCGCGCGCTGGGGCTCGGCGACCCGGCCATCCGCCTCGGTGATCCCGGCCTGGTCATGGCTTTCGTTACGGCCCTTGACTTGCCGGCACCGTGGCCGCGCCGGCTGCGCGCGGCGTTCGGCC
>SKQW01000148.1 GCA_007118805.1 Rhodobiaceae bacterium
CCTCGATCTGGGCCTTGATCTGGTTGACGCGGGCCTCGATGTCCTTCTTCTTGCCCGCACCGTCGACGATCGTCGTCTCTTCCTTGGTGATCGCCACCCGCTTGGCCTTGCCGAGCATGTCGAGGGTGACGTTCTCCAGCTTGATGCCGAGATCCTCGGAGATCACCTGACCGCCGGTGAGGACCGCGATGTCCTCCAGCATGGCCTTGCGGCGATCGCCGAAGCCCGGCGCCTTGACGGCCGCGACCTTGAGGCCACCGCGCAGCTTGTTGACGACCAACGTGGCCAGCGCCTCGCCCTCGACGTCCTCGGCGATGATCAGCAGCGGACGGCTCGACTGAACCACCGATTCCAGGACCGGCAGCATCGCCTGCAGGTTCGACAGCTTCTTCTCGTGCAGGAGGATGTAGGGGTCCTCGAGCTCAGCCACCATCTTCTCGGAGTTGGTGACGAAATACGGCGACAGATAGCCGCGGTCGAACTGCATGCCCTCGACAACGTCGAGCTCGGTCTCGAGGGACTTGGCCTCCTCGACCGTGATGACGCCCTCATTGCCGACCTTCTGCATGGCCTCGGCGATCATGTCGCCGATCTCGCGGTCGCCATTGGCCGAGATGGTGCCGACCTGGGCAACTTCCTCGGAGGTCTTGATCTTCTTGGAGGCTTTCTCGAGCTCCTTGACCGCAGCGATGACCGCCTGGTCGACGCCGCGCTTGAGGTCCATCGGGTTCATGCCCGCGGCCACCGCCTTGGCGCCTTCCTTGACGATCGACTGGGCGAGCACCGTCGCCGTGGTCGTGCCGTCGCCGGCCACGTCGTTGGTCTTGGAGGCGATTTCGCGCACCATCTGTGCGCCCATGTTCTCGAACTTGTCCTCAAGCTCGATCTCCTTGGCCACCGTCACACCGTCCTTGGTGATGCGCGGGGCCCCGAAGGACTTCTCGAGGACGACGTTGCGGCCCTTCGGACCGAGGGTCACCCGCACCGCGTTGGCCAGGGTGTCGACGCCGCGCAGCATACGATCGCGCGCGTCACTCGAAAATTTTACGTCTTTTGCAGCCATCTTTCGTCAACCCTTCTTGTCTGACTGTCAGGCAAAGAAAAAACCGCGTTCCGAACGGATCACGCGGCCTTCTTCTTGGCGCCCTTCTCGTCGATGACGCCCATGATGTCGGACTCCTTCATGATGAGGTATTCCTCACCATCGACCTTGACCTCGGTGCCCGACCACTTGCCGAACAGAACGCGGTCACCGACCTGCACATCCATCGGCTGGCGCTCGCCATTTTCGTCGCGGGCGCCGGGTCCGACGGCGATCACCTTGCCCTGGCTCGGCTTTTCCTTGGCCGTGTCGGGAATGATGATGCCGCCCGCAGTCTTCTCCTCCTCGTCCAGGCGCTGCACCAGGACGCGGTCATGCAGAGGACGGAAACTCATCTGATCTGCTCCTCCAGTTGAAACTCTCCCCCAGCAGGGGTGCCTTTGGGATGGTCTGCTAGCACTCTCATCGAGTGAGTGCTAACAGTCGTCCGGCGAGATATTATCGCCGCGCGGCGGTGTCAAGAGGCGGGATGCGGGAAGGGGCCG
The DNA here is from genome assembly GCA_007118805.1 of Rhodobiaceae bacterium. GTDB lineage: Bacteria > Pseudomonadota > Alphaproteobacteria > Rhizobiales > Tepidamorphaceae > SKQW01. The sequence goes on from SKQW01000148.1 coordinate 1,588, forward strand.
CTCGGTAGCAGCGGCGCCCTGTCACATGAGGGCTTGAAGCCAGCATTGCAAGGGGTGGACGGGACAAGATTTCCGCGCCGGGCCGGTCTCCCGCATCAGTCCGGCGTGGGCACGAACAGGCCGTCGGGCAGCGGCGGCTCGCCGCTGATCAGCGCCCGCTTGCCGACCACGCGGACCCGACCTTGCGCAACGAGCGCTAGCGCCATCGGATAGAGCCGGTGCTCGGCCTTGAGGACGCGGTCGGCCAGGCTCGCGGGCGAGTCGCCGATGGCCACCGGCACCGCCGATTGCGCGATGATCGGCCCTTCGTCCATTTCCGGGCTGACGAAATGGACCGTGCAGCCGGAGATCCGCACCCCAGCCTCCAGCGCCCGCGCATGGGTGTCGAGGCCGGGAAAGGCCGGCAGCAGCGAGGGATGAATGTTGAGGATCTGATTGCGCCGGGCCTCGACGAAGCCCGGCGTGAGGAGCCGCATGAAGCCGGCCAGACAGATGAGCGAGACCCCCGCCGCGCCAATCCGGTCGCCGAGCTCGGCCTCGAAGGCCTCGCGCGAGCGGCCGCGATGGTCGACGACGCCGGTCTCGATCCCGGCCTCGGCGGCGATGGCAAGCCCGCCGGCCTCGGCCCGGTTCGACAGGACGAGCCGGATCTCGGCGGGATAGGGGCGCGCCTGTGCCGCCCTGATCAGCGCGGAGAGATTGCTGCCGCGCCCGGAGATCAGGACCGCCACCGGAACCCGCCCCATCAGGCCGTCTCCAGATGTCCGGTGAAGGAGATCGGGCCGCCGGACTCCCTGCCGATCAGCCGGCCGATCGGATAGGCGCTCTCGCCCGCGCCCCGAAGCGCGGCGACGACCGCCTCGGCGGCCTCGGGCGCGGCGATGACCACCATGCCGACGCCGCAATTGAAGGTGCGCAGCATCTCTTCCTCGGCGATCCCGCCCGCCTCGGCCAGCCATTTAAAGACCGGCAGGGGCCGGATGGCGCCAAGGTCGATCTCGGCTCGCACCGAAGGCGGCAGCACCCGCGGCACGTTCTCGACGAGGCCGCCGCCGGTGATATGGGCCAAGGCCTTGACCTCCTGCCCTGCCCGAATCGCCGACAATACGGACCGGACATAGATCCGCGTCGGCTCCAGCAGCGCCTCGCCCAGCGTACGCTTCGGCGCGAAAGGCGCCGCGGCGTCCCAGCCGAGGCCGAGATCGGCCACCAGTCGACGGACAAGCGAGAACCCGTTGGAATGAACGCCGCTCGCGGCCAGCCCGATCACCGCATCGCCGGGCGCCAGGTCGCTTCGCGGCAGCAGGCTCCCGCGTTCGACCGCGCCGACCGCAAAGCCGGCCAGATCGTAATCGCCGCCGGCATACAGCCCCGGCATTTCGGCGGTCTCCCCCCCGATCAGCGCGCAGCCGGCATCGCGGCACCCGGCGGCGATGCCTGCGACGACCGTGGCCGCGCTGTCCGGCTCGAGGCGCCCGGCCGCGTAGTAGTCGAGGAAGAACAGCGGCTCGGCGCCCTGCACGACAAGGTCATTGACGCACATCGCCACCAGATCGATGCCGATCGTGTCGTGGCGGCCAGTCTCCACCGCCACCCTGACCTTGGTACCCACGCCGTCATTTGCCGCCACTAGCAGCGGATCGGCAAAGCCCGCTGCCTTGAGATCGAAGATCCCGCCAAAGCCGCCGATCTCGGCATCGGCGCCCGGCCGGGCCGTGCTCCGGATCGCCGGCTTGACCGCTTCCACGAAGGCGTTGCCGCGGCCTACATCGACGCCGGCCTCGGCATAGGTCAGGGGCCTGCGCCCCGACTCTCGTTCACTGCTCAATCCTGCCTCCGCATCGCTCCGGCCCGCCAATCCAGACGCATTGTTAAAGGATTGCAAGGGACCACATGCCAAAATCCGTCGAATCGGGCGCCTTGCGGCCAAACGGGTCATGCACCGGATGACAGGAATGCGGCAATCGGGATGCGCGGCTGTTGTGCTCGCCGCCGGCCTCGCCCTGGCGTCGAGCAGCGCACCGGCAGCCGCCTTTGACCCCTATATCGTCAAGGACCTCGACATCTCGATCGCCGCCGACAGCGCCGTCGAGGCCAAGGACGAAGCGCTGTCCCGGGCCGCCGCCGAGGGCCTCGAACTTGTGCTGCGCCGTATAACTCGACAGGCCGATCGCGCCAGGCTCCCCGCGCCCGCAGCAAACATCGCCGAGCCGCTGCTCGACAGGCTGGCCATCGTGTCCGAGCGCGTCGGCACCATCACCTATTCCGGCCGTTTCCGGGCCGACTTCTCGCGCCCCGCCATCCGCGCCCTTCTCAGCCGTCACGGCGTACCGGCCATCGATCAGGCCGCCCCCGAGATCCTCATCATTCCGGTAATCGAAACCAGCGGGCAAAGCCTGTGGTGGGCGGACGCCGCCCCTTGGGCCGACGCCCTTGCCGCAACGCGCTTCGAGGACGGGCTGACGCCGGCGCGGCTGCCGACCAATAGCCGGTCCGACCTGGCGGCCGACCGCGACGGCGCGATGACCGGCGACCCGGCCACCCTTGGCGACTTTCGCCTGCGCTACGGCACCCACGCCGCGCTGGTGGCAGTGGTGCGGTTTGATCCGGACGACGCGCCCTTCGCCTTGCGCCTGGTCGGCGAGGATGCCGCAGGTTTCATCGACAAGGAGGAGGCGATCGGCTCCGCTGACCTTGCCGCCGCCGCCCGGCGCGTCGCCGACATGCTGTCGGGCCGATGGAAGGCGGTCCTGGCCGGCGATCGCGTGAGCGCGCGCCCACCCATCGCGCCATCCGGAGCGGGCCCTGCGGCGGCCACGGCCCGAACCGAGACGGCTGCCGCCGGCTCGCCCGGCTCCCATCTTGACGTGCGGGTCCTCCTGCATGGCGGTGACCGCGAATGGCGGGACATTCAGCGCCGGCTCGCAGCCAGCCGCGCCGTGACGGTTGTCGCCGCGCGGCCGGCCGGGCCGCGGGCGGTCGAGCTGACGCTCCGCCATGACGGCGATCCGCGGCGCCTCGCGGACGCGCTTGCCGCCCACGGGCTCGACCTGTTCGAGGCCGGCGGCCGGTGGCTGTTACAGTCCTATTGAGCTTTGCCGCCGGGCTTGATTTAACTCGGGCCACCGGCTGGCCAGGCGGGGACGGGCGAGCGCCCCCGCCTCGGCGGCAACCCAACGACGCGGTGCGTGCGTGAATCTGGCAAATCTCATCACCGTCTTTCGCCTGCTCCTTGTCCCGGCGATCATCTATTTGATCGGGACGGAAGCCTTCATGGCGGCGTTTCTCGTCTTCCTGATCGCCGGCGTCTCCGACGGCGTGGATGGGCTGATCGCCAAGCGGTTCGATCAGGCCACCGAGCTTGGCGCCTATCTCGACCCGCTTGCCGACAAGGCCTTGCTGGTGTCGATCTTCGTTTCGCTGGGTCTGCTCCTGGAGCTTCCATTCTGGCTGGTCATCCTCGTCGTCAGCCGCGACTGCTTCATCGTCGCCGCGGTGGTCCTGTCGTGGATGCTCGCCAAACCCGTGCGCATGTCTCCCCTGTTCATCAGCAAGGCCAACACCACCGGCCAGATCGTGCTGGTCGCGGTGGTGCTGGGCGACCTCGCCTTCGGGCTGGAGCTCTATCTGCTGCGGGATATCCTCATCTGGGCCGTCGCGCTGCTGACCGTCGCCTCGGCGGCCAACTACCTCTATGACTGGGGCCGCCACATGAATGGCGGCTCGGGGGCATCGAAGGCATGAGCTGGCAGCGTCAGGCCGTCTTCTGGAGCCTGGCGCTTCTCGCCGCGGCGCTCATCCTCTACATGCTCGGCCCCATCCTTTTGCCCTTCGTGGCCGGGGCGGCGATCGCCTATCTGCTCGATCCCGTCGCCCGCCGTCTGGAGCGCCTCGGCCTCGGCCGGCTGGGCGCCACCATCCTGATCCTCAGCCTTGCCGCCCTCGCCTTCATCCTGCTCCTCGTCGTCCTGGTCCCCGTCGTGCTCCAGCAGGCCGCCCAGTTTATCGAGGGCATCCCCGCCTACGTCGCGCGATTGAGCGAGCTCTTCCGCGATCTCGGGGCACGGGCGACCGGCGTGCCCTGGCTGCGCGACGCGCTGGGGCTCGACGATGCCACCGAGGATGCCGGCGAGCTCTTGCACGAACTCGCCGGGCAGGCCACCGAATGGCTCGGGCAACTGGCCCGGCAGATCCTTACCGGCGGGCTCGCCTTCATCAGCCTGATGGCGCTCATCGTCGTCACGCCGGTGGTCGCCTTCTTCCTGCTCAATGACTGGGACCGGCTGGTGGCCCGGGTCGATAGCTGGGTGCCCCGCGACCATGTCGACACCGTGCGCCGCCTGGCCCGGGAGATCGACACGGCCCTGGCGGGCTTCGTCCGCGGCCAGGCCCTCCTGTGCCTGATTCTCGGGGTCTTCTACGGCGCCAGCCTGACGCTTCTCGGGCTCAACTTCGGCCTGATGATTGGCCTCGTCGCCGGCCTCATCAGCTTCATTCCCTATATCGGCTCGATCCTCGGCTTCGTTGTCGCCGTCGCGGTCGCCCTGGTTCAGTTCTGGCCCGATTGGCCATGGATCGTCGCCGTCGCCGGCGTCTTCATCGCCGGCAACCTCACCGAAGGGAATATTCTTCAGCCCAAGCTGGTGGGCAGTCAGGTGGGCCTACACCCGGTCTGGCTGATCTTCGCGGTACTGGCCTTTGGCTATCTATTCGGCTTTGTCGGCCTGCTGCTGGCGGTGCCGCTCGCCGCCGCGCTCGGCGTGTTGGCCCGCTTCGCGCTTCAGCAATATCTTGCCAGCCCAATCTACCACCCCGGCGCCGATGATGCGGAAGGCCCCAAGACATGACCGTGGTCAGGCAACTGGCGCTGGACCTGCCCCTCCGCGAGGCGCTCGGCCGCGACGATTTTCTGGTATCTGAAGCCAACCGGCAGGCAGTTGCGCTGATCGATGCCTGGCCCGACTGGCCCCACCGCGAAGCCCTTCTGATCGGACCGGAAGGAAGCGGCAAGTCTCACCTCGTCGAGGTGTGGCGCGCCCGCAGCGGCGCCGGGCGGATCGCCGCCGCCGAGCTGTCCGACGCGACCATACCGGCGCTTGGCGAGCCCGCCGCGCTCGCCATTGAGGATTGCGGGCCCGAGCTCGATCAGACCAGGCTGGTCCACCTGCTCAACGAGATGAGCCGGCGACAGGCCGACGTACTGCTGACCGCCCGCGCCTCACCGGTCCACTGGGGAATCACCCTGGCCGACCTGTCCTCGCGCCTCAACCGGATGACCGGCGCCGCCCTGGCCCCGCCCGACGACGCCTTGATGGAAGCGGTCCTGGTCAAGCTGTTCGCCGACCGCCAGCTCGACGTCTCGCCGATGGTAATCCGCTATCTCGCGACTCGGCTCGAGCGCAGCTTCGCCGATATGCGCGCGGCGGTGGCCCGGCTCGACAGGATGGCGATAGAGGAACAACGCCGGGTGACGCGCGCCCTGGCCGCGCGTATGCTCGCCGAACGGCCCGCCGAGCACGACTAGCCCGTATTGTGGATGCCCGGGTCAAGAAATCTTCATGCCGCCACCCTATATTGAGGACGGCAGACGGATCTTCGAATTGGAACGCACGGCAAAATACATCGCGGCCGACGAACCGGGGCGCATCCAGACGGTCGACAGCGGGCGCGCCGAGGCGCTTGGCTTCGCCGAATGGATGGATACGCCCGATCGGTTCGTCAATCGCGAGCTGTCCTGGCTGAGCTTCAATCGCCGGGTCTTGGAGGAGGCCGAGAACCCCGCCCACCCGCTGTTGGAGCGTATGCGGTTCCTGTCGATCTCGGCCAATAATCTCGACGAGTTCTTCATGGTGCGCATCGCCGGGCTCAAGGGCCAGGAGGGTGAAGGCATCACCACCTTGAGCCAGGACGGGCTCACACCGCGCCAGCAACTTGCCCGGATCGCCGACGGGGTCGACGCGCTGACCGCCCACCAGCAGGCCTGCTGGGCGGCATTGCAGCAGGAGATGGCCGGCGCCGGCATCGAGCTGGTCACGCCCGAGCAGGTTTCCACCGCCGACCGCGATGTGCTCGAAGCGCATTTCCTGGAGCATATCTTTCCGCTGCTCACGCCGCTCGCCATCGATCCGGCGCACCCCTTTCCCTTCATTCCCAATCTCGGCTTCACCCTGGCGCTCGAGCTTCAGGAGCCGGCGCAAGGCGCGACGCTGCGCGCGCTGGTGCGCATGCCGCACAAGATCGATCGCTTCATCCCCCTGCCTTCCGGGGAGACTGTGGACGGCGAAAAATCTCTGCGCTTCGTGCGGCTCGAGAGCGCTATCGGCCTGTTCATCAATCAGCTTTTCCCGGGCTATGTGATCCGCGGGGGCGGCCCGTTCCGCGTCATCCGCGACTCCGACATCGAGGTCGAGGAGGAGGCCGAGGACCTCGTCCGCTTCTTCGAGCGAGCCCTGAAGCGGCGCAAGCGCGGCTCGGTGATCCGCCTCGAGGTCGCGGCGACCATGCCGCCATCGCTGCGCGGCTTCGTGGCCGACGAGCTCGGTGTGCGCGCGGACGATGTCCACATCATAGACGGCGTGCTCGCCCTGTCGGACCTGTCGCCGCTCTTCGAGATCGACCGTCCGGAATTGAAGTTCGCGCCCTACACGCCGCGCTTCCCCGAGCGTATCCGCGACCATGGCGGCGATTGTTTCGCCGCCATCCGCCAGAAGGATCTCGTGGTGCATCACCCTTACGAGTCCTTCGACGTGGTGCTCCAGTTCCTGGCCCAGGCGGCCAACGATCCCGATGTCGTCGCGATCAAGCAGACCCTTTACCGGACCTCGGCGGACTCGCCCATCGTGCGAACGCTCATCGATGCGGCGGAGTCCGGCAAGTCGGTCACTGCGGTCGTCGAGCTGAAGGCCCGCTTCGACGAGGAGGCCAACATCCGCTGGGCCCGCGACCTGGAGCGCGCCGGCGTTCAGGTGGTCTATGGCTTTGTCGAGTTGAAGACCCACGCCAAGCTGTCGCTGGTCGTGCGCCGCGAGGGCCGCAGCCTGACCTCCTTCGTGCATATCGGGACGGGCAACTATCACCCGGTCAATGCCCGGTTCTATACCGACCTGTCCTTCTTCACCTGCGATCCGGCGATCACGCGGGATGTGGCGCGCATCTTCAACTTCATCACCGGCTATGCCGAGCCGGCCGAGCTGGAGGCCATGTCGGTCTCGCCCTACACGATGAAGAAGCAGATCCTGGCCCACATCGCCGACGAACAGGCCCATGCCGAAGCCGGGCGGCCGGCTGCGATCTGGGCCAAGCTCAACGCCCTGGTCGATCCGGATGTGATAGATGCGCTCTATCGGGCAAGCCGGGCCGGCGTGGACATCGACCTCGTGGTGCGCGGCATATGCTGTCTGCGGCCCGGCGTGCCGGGATTGTCCGACAACATCCGGGTCAAGAGCATCGTCGGCCGGTTCCTCGAACACACGCGCATCTACTGCTTCGGCAACGGATACGGCCTGCCCTCGCCCCAGGCGCGCGTCTATACGGGATCGGCCGACTGGATGCCGCGCAATCTCGTGCGCCGGGTCGAGGCGATGGTGCCGATCACCAACCCGACCGTGCACGCCCAGCTGCTCGATCAGATCATGACCGTGAATCTGAAAGACAACGAGCAGAGCTGGCGCCTCTTGCCGGACGGCACGTCGGCGCGCATCATTCCGGGCGAAGGCGAATCCCGCTTCAACGCCCATCACTATTTCATGACCAATCCGAGCCTGTCGGGCCGTGGCAAATCTCTCGATCAGCAGTCCCCCAGCCCCTTCTCCCAGTTCGGCGCCGGGTGACGAGACGGCGCCGGGCCGGTTGCCGGACCTGCGACCGGTGGGGGTGGTCGATATCGGCTCGAACTCCGTGCGCCTGGTGGTCTATGAGGGCCTGGTGCGCAGCGCCACGCCGGTGTTCAACGAGAAGGTGCTCTGTGGGCTCGGCCGCCACGTCGCCACCCGTGCCGTCCTCAATGAGGAGGCAATCGAGGAAGCGCTACAGGCCCTCACCCGCTATCGCGCGATTTGCGATCATATCGGCACTGAATTCGTGCATGTCGTGGCGACGGCCGCGGTCCGCGAGGCGCGCAACGGACCCGACTTCGTCGCACGAGCCACCGCCGTCATGGGCACCGACATCAAGGTCCTGACGGGCGCCGAGGAGGCCCGCTTGTGCGGCTATGGCGTGCTGTCGGGCATGTATCGCCCGGACGGCCTGGCCGCCGATATGGGCGGGGGCAGCCTCGAGATCGTCGACGTCAACGGCGCCGTCCCCGGCGAGGGCGTCTCGCTGCCGTTGGGCGGCCTGCATCTGCGCGACCTCGCCGGCGGTTCCATGAAGAAGACCCGCCGGCTGGTCAGCGAGACGCTCGACACGACAACCCTTCCGGCGCACGGCCACGGCCGCGATCTTTTCGCCATCGGCGGCAGCTTCCGGGCTCTCGGCCGTCTCCATATGGCCCAGACCGGCTATCCACTGCATGTGATGCACGGCTACGGGCTGGCGATTGACGAGGCGCTCGAATTCTGCCGACTGGTCGCCCGGGTCAAGCCCGACTCGCTCGATTCGGTGGACGTGGTGGCGCCGGCCCGGCGCGCCCTGCTGCCGCACGGCGCTGTCGTGCTTACCGAGCTGCTAGAACGGGCCAGGCCGCGCAACCTCGTCATTTCCGCTTTCGGCGTGCGCGAGGGGCTGCTCCACACCCTGCTGCCCGAGCGCGAACGCGATCTCGACCCCCTGCTGTCCTCCTGCGCCGCGCTCGCCTTCCTCAGATCGCGCTCGCCCCGACACGCGCATGAGCTGTGCGCCTGGACCGACCGGCTCATGGCCAGCGCCGGACTGGAGGAAACCGAGGAGGAGCGCCGCCTGCGCCACAGCGCCTGCCTGCTCGCCGACATCGGCTGGCGGGCGCACCCCGACTATCGCGGCGAGCAGACCCTGAACCTGATCGCCCACGCCGCCTTTGCCGGCATCGACCACCAGGGCCGCGCCTATCTGGCGCTGGCGGTCTACTATCGCCATGCCGGCCTCAAGGAGGAGCATCTCAGCCCCCGCATTCGCGAATTGGCCAGCGCCCGGACGCTCGACCGTGCGCGGGTGCTGGGCGCCGCGCTACGGGTTGCCTATCTGGTCAGCGCGGCGATGCCCGGCCTCATCGAGCGTACCCCGCTTGTAGTCGAGGATGGCGTGGTCGTGCTGCGCCTGCCTGGCCCGCTCAAGCGACTGGCCGGCGAAAGGCTGGCCCGGCGCCTGAAGCAATTCGGCAAGCTTCTGGGGCGCAAGTCGGCGATTGAGCTCGCCGGATGAGGCGCGCGCGGCCCGCCGCGCCAAGCGGGTCCATCCCGCATTCCGTGGTGCGAATGACGGCGCATTGCTCCCGGCAGGTCACTATCGCTGCGGCAACGCGCCCGAATGGAAATAGGCTACTTGTCCGCGGGGCGGCCCATGATGCGCGCAGAATTCTCGCCCGTTCCGGCGTTTTGCAGCCCCGGCAAAACTGTCATCTCTTGCACCGCTATAGGAACGCGCGGCCTTTGTGCTACGTTCCCCTCACTTTTCCCAATTATGTAAGGGAACTGACTCGGCCAGACCGGCGATTTGCATTGAGGAATGACACGCAAGCAACAGCAGGAGCGCCATGGCGGAAGTGAACGCGAGCGGCGGTGCGGCAACGGTTGAGAAAGCCCTTGTGTTGATCGAAGCCCTGGCCAGGGCCAACCGGCCTCGCGGCGTGACCGAGCTCAGTCGAGAGCTAGATTACAACAAGACCACCGTATTCCGCCTGTTGGAGACCCTCCGGCGGCACGGCTATGTACGACAGGATGAAGCGAAGGGACTTTATTCGCTGACGCCGAAGCTGTGGCTGCTCGGCGTCGGCGTCATCAACAAGACATCGCTACAACGCGTCGCATCGGACTTCCTCAGACGGGCGGCAGAGGAGTGCGGCGAGACCGTATTCCTGTCGATCCTGGATGACGATCATATCATTCATATCGACCGGGCCAGCCCGCACCAGCCGCTTCAGATCGTCGCCGCCATCGGCAGCCGGCTTCCGCTGTATTCAAGCGCGGCGGGCAAGGCCATGATGGTCGACTGGTCCGAGGAGCGCATTCGCGAGGTGGCGCGCCGGGCAAGTCCGTCGACCGAGCATACCATCGTCGGCGCCGACACGCTGGTGGCCAGCGTAGACGATATCCGGCGCCGGGGATACGCGGTCGCTGTGGACGAGTGGCAGATCGGGGTCACGGCCGTCGCCGCACCGATCCGCGACGTCGCCACAGAGGTCGTCGGCACGGTGGCCATCGCCGGGCCCTCCTCCCGACTCTACCCCGAGCAGATCGTCTCGCTGGGCCGCAAGGTGGCGCGGGTCGCCAGCCAGATTTCGTTCGAACTCGGCTATCGCCCGCGCACCGTTGACCTCGCGGCCCAATAGCGCGGTGCCGGACCGCCATCGGCTGGCTTGCATCGATCCCGGCCACATGCAAGGAGAGCGTCGACTGCGCGTCGCGCGCACGACATTTGCCCCCACCTCACCTTGCGAGGAGCGACTGCATGCGGCTGAGCGACTTCACGGCAATGAGCTTCGATTGCTACGGCACACTGATCGACTGGGAAAGCGGCATGGTCGAGGCTCTGACGCCACTGACGTCCCGAACCGACCTCGAACTCACCCGCGACCAGATCCTGGAAGCCCACGCCCGCACTGAATCGGCCCAGCAGCGCTGGACCCCGATGCGCCGGTATGCCGAGCTGCTGGCGGTGGTCTACAAGCGACTGGCCGAGGAATGGAACGTCGCGGTGAGCTGGGAGGAGTGCCAGCGCTACGGGGCCTCGGTCGGCGACTGGCCCGCTTTCCCGGACAGCCGCGAGGCGCTGTCCTATCTCAAGCAGCACTACAAGCTGATCATCCTGTCCAATGTCGACAATGCAAGCTTCGCGAAGTCGAATGAGAAGCTGGGCGTGCGATTCGATGCGATCTACACGGCCGAGGATATCGGCTCCTACAAGCCGGCGGCACGCAACTTCGACTACATGATGGACAGGCTCGCCACCATCGGCGTCGAGCCGTCCCGGCTCCTGCACACCGCGGAAAGCCTGTTTCACGATCACGAGCCGGCCAACGCGGCCGGGCTGGCCTCGTGCTGGATCCACCGGCGCCACGAACAGGAGGGCTTCGGTGCGACGATGCCGCCGGGAACGACGCCGCGCCACGATTTCAGGTTCACCAGCATGGCCGAGCTGGTGGCCGCGCATAAGACGGAGCTGCAATGAGCACGATCCGACCAGCCTCCCCGCCGGCCGCCGAGGCAGCGGCTTCTGACAGCGCGCCGTTCATCGACAGCCAGCGTCACCTCTTCGACATGCCCCGCGAGGTGGCCTGGCTCAACTGCGCCTACATGTCGCCCCTGCTGATCGAGGCCGCCGAGGCCGGCAAGGCCGGCATCGCGCGCAAGGCGCGGCCCTGGACCATCACCCCGCCTGACTTCTTCTCCGAGCCCGAACGGGTGCGCGCGCTATTCGCTCGGATCGTCAACGCCGAGGCGGACGATATCGCCATCGTGCCGTCGGCCTCATACGGCATGGCCGTCGCCGCCAAGAACCTGCCCTGCGGCCGCGGCCAGGAGATCGTCGTCCTCGAGGACCAGTTCCCGTCGAACTATTACATCTGGGCGCGCCTCGCCGCGCAGCGCGGCGCCACGGTACGCACGGTGCCGCGCGCGGCGGCCGAACGGGAAGGCGGCGAGGTCGACTGGGCCGCTGCGATCCTTGAGGCGATCGGACCGGCCACCGCCATCGTCGCGCTGCCTCACTGCCATTGGACGGACGGCTCCCTCGTCGACCTAGTCGCGGTCGGCCAAGCGGCGCGGGCGGAGGGCGCGGCGCTGGCGCTGGACCTCACCCAGTCGGCCGGCGCCCTGCCCTTCGACGTGACCGCCGTTCAGCCCGATTTCGCGGTGGCGGCAAGCTACAAATGGCTGCTCGGGCCGTATTCGCTGGGCTTTCTCTATGTCGCGCCGCAGCATCGCGGCGGGGTCCCGCTCGAAGAGAACTGGATCACGCGCGCCGGCGCGGAGGATTTCGCGCGCCTTGTCGACTATACCGAGGACTATCAATCGGGCGCCCGACGCTTCGACATGGGCGAGCGGTCGAACTTCCATCTCATGCCGGCCGCCGAGGTCGCCCTGACGCGTCTGCTCGATTGGGGCATTGAGCGCATTGCCGCCACGCTTGCCGCCCGCAACCGGGAGATCGCCCGCCGCGCCAGGGAGATCGGCCTTGAGGTGCCGGGCGATCGCAGCCGCGCGCCCCATTATCTCGGCCTGCGCGCGGCGAACGGCTTGCCCAGGGACCTGCCGTCCCGGCTGGCCGCCGACAACGTCTTTGTCAGCGTGCGCGGCGAGTCGGTCCGCGTCACCCCGCATCTGTGGACTGATGACGTCGACGTCGACCGCTTCTTCGGCCTTATCGGGGACGCGCTGGCTTGAGCGACCCCTCCCCGGCCGCGCCATCACCGGTTACACCATCCTTTGGGGATGGATGCAGTGCCGGCGGGATTATGGTAAAGATAATGCCATGACCGCGACGCGCAACACCGCCACCGCTGGCCACGACCTGCACGCACCGCTCGGCGCGCTGGCCATCGGCGTCGTCCTGTTCGCCGGTGTCCTGCTTTGGGCGCGCTTCGGCGAGGCGGTCTATATCGAGCGCCTGTTCGGCGCGCTGGCGAACTGCTTCTGAAGGCGCAGCTTCATTCACACCCGCTCATTCCCGCGAAGGCCGGAATCCAGTGCAGGGTCTCCACCTCGGGGTCCGACGGAGTGGGGAACAAGGTGGCTCCCCGCCGGTCATGCCCGGACGTGTTC
>SKQW01000392.1 GCA_007118805.1 Rhodobiaceae bacterium
GCCATCACCACGACCGCCTTACCTTCGGCCTTGTCTATGCGTTCTCGGAGAATTTCGTGCTGCCGCTCAGTCACGACGAGGTGGTGCACGGCAAAGGCTCGCTGATCGGCCGCATGCCCGGCGACCGATGGCATAAGTTCGCCAATCTGCGCGCCTATTTCGCCTTCATGTGGACGCAACCGGGCAAGAAGCTCTTGTTCATGGGCGGCGAGTTCGCCCAGGAGCGAGAATGGAGCCATGACGCCACGCTCGACTGGCGTCTGCTGGACGACCACATGCATCGCGGCGTGAGCGATCTGGTGCGCGATCTCAACGGGCTGTATCGGGCGGAACCGGCGCTGCATGCGCTGGACTGCGAGCCGGACGGGTTCCAGTGGATCGACGCCTCGGATGTAGAATCGAGCGTATTCTGCTATCTGCGCCGCGGAAGGAACGGCGCGGCGCCGGTCGCCGTCGTGTGCAACCTCACCCCCCTCGTGCGCGAGGACTATCGGGTCGGGCTGCCCCAGCCCGGGCAATGGCGCGAGCTGTTGTCCACCGACTCGGAGCGTTATGGTGGCTCGGGCGTCGTCAATCATGCGGTGGAGGCCACGGCCGAACCGTGGCACGGTCAGCCCGCCTCCGCGCGGTTGAGGCTCCCGCCGCTCGGCACCGCGATTTTCGCACCCGCGGCGGCACTCGGTTGAAGGCAGGGCCAACGGTGCGCGTCCAGCCTGGTTTGCCTTATCCGCTCGGTGCCACCTGGGACGGCGCCGGCGTCAATTTCGCCCTGTTTTCGGCCCATGCGGAGAAAGTCGAGCTGTGTCTGTTCGATCGCAAGGGACGGCGCGAGCTGCGCCGGATTCCCCTGCCTGAATACTCCCACGAGGTCTGGCACGGCTATCTGCCAGACGTTCGCCCCGGCCAGCTCTATGGCTATCGCGTCCACGGCCGCTATGAGCCGCGCCGGGGACATCGCTTCAATCCGAACAAGCTCCTGCTCGACCCCTACGCCAAGATGCTTTCGGGCGAAGTACGCTGGCACGACGCCTGCTTCGGCTATCGGCTCGGCTCCTCGCGTCACGACCTGTCGTTCGACCGGCGCGATTCCGCTTTCGTCATGCCCAAATGCGTGGTGATCGACCCGGCCGCGACCTGGGGCGATGATATCCGCCCGCAGGTGCCCTGGGCTGAGACCATCATCTACGAGGCCCATGTCAAAGGCATGACCGCCCTGCACCCCGACGTGCCAGAGCACCTGCGCGGCACCTTCGCCGGTCTTGCCGATTCCCGGGTCATAGATCACCTGGTCAAGCTCGGCGTTACGGCCGTCGAACTCATGCCGGTCCAGGCTTTCTTCGACGACCGCTATCTGGTGGAAAAGGGGCTGTCCAACTATTGGGGCTACAACACCATCGGCTTTTTCGCCCCGGCCACGCGATACATCTCGCCGCACGCCGACGTGCACGAGTTCAAGCTGATGGTGCGCAAGCTGCACGCGGCAGGCATCGAGGTCATCCTCGACGTGGTCTACAATCACACCGCCGAGGGCAACGAGTCGGGGCCGACCCTGTCCTTTCGCGGCATCGACAACGCCAACTACTACATCCTCGCCGACGAACCCCGACATTATTTTGACACCACCGGCTGCGGCAATACGCTGAACCTCAAGCACCCTCGCGTGCTGCAGATGGTCATGGATTCGCTCCGCTACTGGGTCGAGACCTGCCATGTGGATGGATTCCGCTTCGACCTGACGACGGCGCTCGGGCGCGAGCGGGACGCTTTCGACCCCAGCGCGGTGTTCTTCGACACCTTGCGCCAGGACCCGGTCCTTTCCCGCGTCAAGCTGATCGCCGAGCCCTGGGACGTCGGGCCGGACGGTTATCAGCTCGGCAATTTTCCGCCCGGCTGGGCCGAGTGGAACGGCGCCTATCGCGATGCGGTGCGGGCCTATTGGCGCGGCGACGAGGGCGTGATGCCGGACGTGGCGCGTAGCCTGCTGGGATGGTCGGACCTGTTCGAGCGGCGCGGGCGGCGACCATGGGCCAGCATCAACTTCGTGACCTGCCATGACGGCTTCACCCTGGCCGATCTTTACGCTTACGACGTCAAGCACAACGAGGCCAATCTCGAAGACAATCAGGACGGCGATGACGATAACCGCAGTTGGAACTGCGGCGCCGAGGGTCCGACTGACGACTCCGAAATCAAGGCACTGCGGCTGCGCATGCGGCGCAATGCCCTCGCCACCCTGCTCCTGTCCCACGGCACGCCCATGCTGCTGATGGGCGACGAGGTCGGCCGCTCACA
Source organism: Rhodobiaceae bacterium (assembly GCA_007118805.1). Classification (GTDB taxonomy): domain Bacteria; phylum Pseudomonadota; class Alphaproteobacteria; order Rhizobiales; family Tepidamorphaceae; genus SKQW01. The sequence continues at coordinate 2,293 of SKQW01000392.1, forward strand.
GGGCGGCAACAATAATGCCTATTGCCAGGACAACGAGATGAACTGGCTTCAGTGGCGCGACCTTGACCCTGAGGAAGAAGAGTTCAGCGCCTTTGTGCGCGACCTCGTCGCCTTTCGCCGCGCCCGGCCGATCCTGCGCCCGACCCGCTTTCTGCATGGAAGGCAGGTGGGTGACGGGAGCGATCGCGACGTAGTCTGGCTGCGGCCAGACGGAGCCGAGATGTGCGCGGAGGACTGGCAGGACCCGATCGTCAAGGTGCTGGGCCTGCTGCTTACGCATACCGACCGCTCTAAGCTGTTGATTCTGCTCAATGCGTTTCACGAGCCGATGGGATTCCGACTACCCGGCAAGCCGGGTGCGACCGAGTGGCGTGTAGTGATGCGAACGGATACCGGCGCGCCCCAGCACGAGGGGGTATGGCAGATGCCGGCCACCTTCGACCTGCCCGCCCGCGCGGTGGTCGCTCTTGAAAGCGACGGCGAGCGAGGCTGAAATTGACCGGGCGCGCCTTCACCTTCGAGACTGCCTGGGGCGCGACGCTTCACCCTGATGGCCGCGCCCGCTTCCGCCTCTGGGCGCCGACCCTGCCACATCTTGTGCTGCGCCTGGGCAACGGTCCTGATCGGGAGATGGCCAGCGCCGGGGAAGGCTGGTTCGAGACCGAGGTCGAAGGCGCGCGGCCTGGCACGCCGTACAGCTTCGTCCTTCCCGACGGCGCCGAAATGCCCGATCCCGCCGCCCGCGCACAGGTTGGCGACGTGCATGGGCCGAGCGTCCTCGTCGACCCCCGCGCATATCGCTGGCAGGCAGACGAATGGCGCGGCAGCCCCTGGACGGAGGCGGTGATCTACGAACTGCATGCCGGTGCCTTCTGCCCCCAGGGCACCTTCGATGGCATCCGCCGCAAGCTCGACCATCTGGCCGACACCGGTGTCACCGCTATCCAGCTGATGCCCGTGGCGCAATTCGCTGGCGCACGCGGGTGGGGCTATGACGGCGTGCTGCCCTATTGCCCCCATGCAGCCTATGGCGGGGTGGATGGACTAAAGCGGCTGGTCGACGCAGCGCATGCACGCGAACTGATGGTGCTGCTCGATGTTGTCTACAACCATTTCGGCCCGGACGGGAACCATATCGGCCGCTACGCGCCGCGCTTCTTCAACGACCGCCTGGACACTCCCTGGGGCCCGGCGATCCGCTTCGAGGAGCCGGCGGTGCGCGCTTTCTTCCGCGACAATGCGCTCTATTGGCTGGAGGAGTACCGGCTCGACGGATTGCGCTTCGATGCCATCGACCAGATCCACGACAGCTCGCAGCCGCATATCCTGGAAGAGATCGCCGACAAGGTGCGAGCGCGCTTTTCCGACCGCCACATCCACCTTACCAGCGAGGACGAGCGCAACATCGTGCATCTGCACCCTTACGAGGATGGCCGCCCGCGCCTGTTTACCGCCGAGTGGAACGACGACCTGCATCACGCCGCCCACTGCCTCGTCACCGGCGAGGACAGCGGCTACTACGCCGCCTTCGTCGACGATCCCGTGGGCGATCTCATGCGTGGCCTCGCCGAGGGATTCATCTATCAGGGTGAGCCCTATTCGCCTTGGGAAGGCCGCCCCCGCGGGGTGCCGAGCGCAGGTCAGCCGCCGGGCGCTCTCATCGCCTTCCTGCAGAACCACGATCAGATCGGCAACCGTGCGTTCGGCGAGCGATTGACGGCATTGGGCGAGGCGCGACTGGTGGGCCTCTTAACGGCGATCCTCATCCTCAACCCCCAGATCCCTCTCCTGTTCATGGGCGAAGAGTACGGGGAGCGTCGGCCCTTCCTGTTCTTCACCGACTTTCACGGCAAGCTGGCCCGGGCGGTGCGCGATGGCCGGCGCCGCGAATTCGCTGATTTCGCCGATTTCGCCGGGCACACTGACGAGATCCCCGATCCCAACCGGCCGGAGACATTCGAGACGTCGTGTCTCGATTGGGACCGCGCCGCCAGTTCCGATGGCCGGCGCCAGCGCGAATTCGTTGCCCGGCTCATTGCCATTCGCCGTGAACACTTGATGCCTCGCCTAGCCAGCATGCGCGCGATGTCCGGCACGGCGCGGCGTGCCGGCGAGAAGGCATTCGCAGTGACTTGGACGCTGGGGGACGGTGCCCGGTTGACGTTGTTCGCCAATTTCGGGGTAGACGAGGCCGGACTCGCACCGCCGCAGGCAGCCTCAAGACCCATCTTCGAAACCGAAACCGGAACCGCCGCGGCCGTGGCGACCGGAACGCTGCCGCCGTCCAGCGTCACCGCCCTTCTCAGCGTTTCCTGAGGGCGACCGGCATGGACGATACCCTCGACCGGCTGGCCCGCGCCTTTGGCATCGAACGCCGCTATACCGGGATCGACGGGTTCCCGGTCGAGGCCCCCGCCCAGACGGTTATTGCGCTTCTCGAGACCCTCGGGGTGCCTGCCGGCACCGAGGCGGCGCAGGCAAGGGCGCTTGCCGCTGCGCCGACGCTGCCGTCCCTGGAGATGCGCACGCCGCCGGATGCCCGCTGCCATCGACCGGCCTTTCTGCGCAGGCGCCGTGCCTGGGGCGTGACCTGCCAGCTCTACGGTCTGGCTTCGCAGCGCAATTGGGGAATCGGCGATTTCGAGGACCTTGCGCGGCTGGCCGAAATCCTTGGGCCGCTGGGCGCCGACTTCGTCGGCCTTAGTCCGCTCCATGCGCTGTTTCTAGCCGCGCCAGAGCGTGCAAGCCCGTTCTATCCCGCCTGTCGCACCTGGCTGAATCCGCTGCTGATCGCGGTCGATTGCGTTGATGGCTTCGACCCGGTCCAGGACGTGAGCGGAGCGGCGCTCACGCGCGCACGGGCGGGGCCGCTGATCGATTATCGTGCCGTGGCCGACGCCAAGCTCCCGGCCCTGCGGCGGGTGTTCGACCGGCTGGACGCGGCGGGTCAGCCTTCCGACTTCACCACCTTTGTCAGCGATGGTGGCGAGACCCTCGCCCGCCACGCAACCTTTCAGGCGCTCGGCCTGGAGATGGTGCGACAAGGCCACGGCGCGGGTTGGATGTCCTGGCCGAAGGCGTTTCGCGATCCCGACGGTCCCGCAGTGGCAGCCTTCGCCCGTTCGCATTCCGGCGAGGTCGACTTCCAGCTATGGCTGCAATGGCAGGCCGACCGCCAGCTCGCCGACGCTGCGGCGCGCGCCCGCAGGGCAGGCATGCAGATCGGCCTCTATCTCGATCTGGCGGTGGGCACCGCGCCCGACGGAGCAGAAACCTGGAGCGATCCGGCCCTCTCGGTTGCAGGCGCCGAGATCGGCGCTCCGCCCGACATGTTCAATCCCGCAGGGCAGAGCTGGGGCTTGGCGCCCATGGCCCCGGCAGAGATCGTCAGGCGCGACTTCACACCGGTGCGCCGCACCTTCGCCACAGCATTGCGTCACGCTGGGGCCTTGCGCCTCGACCACGCCATGAGCCTGCATCGGCTGTATTGGATTCCCCACGGCTTCTCCGCTGCCGAGGGCGCCTATGTGCTGTATCCCATGCCCGACATGGTCCGCGCGCTTGCCGCAGCGTCGCACGAGGCCGGCGCGCTGGTGATCGGCGAGGATCTGGGCGTGGTGCCGGAGGGCTTCCGCCGCGAAATGGCGGCGGCCGGGATGTTCGGCTACACGCTGTTCCTCTTTGAGCAGAGCAAGGGGCGGTTTCGCAGCCCACGCCGCTATAGAGCGAACACACTGAGCTGTATCGGCAGTCACGACACCGCCACGCTCGCCGGCTGGTGGCAGGGCACCGACATTTGCGCGCGCCGGGAGATAGGTCTCCTGGACGCGGCGGAAACAGAGGCGGCCGTGCACGCGCGTTCCGTGGAGCGCGACGGGGTGCGCCGACTTCTGGCGCGTGACGGTCTGGCCTGGGATGGCGCCGACTGGAGTTCCGATCTCGCGGTGGTCGTGCACCGGCTTCTTGCCCGCGGCCGTGCCCGCCTGTTCGCCGCTCAGCTTGAGGACCTTCTGGGCGTCGTCGACCAGGCAAACATCCCCGGCACCGTCGACGAACACCCCAACTGGCGCCGCCGGCTGCCGGTCAAGTTGGAGGCGCTCGCCGATTGTGACCAATTCCGCGCCGGCGTCGCAGCAATCGCCGCGGAGCGAGCGCGATGACCGCGCCCTGCGCCACCTATCGCCTCCAGTTTCGCAACGGCATGACGTTCGACCGCGCGGCCGAGATTGTGCCCTATCTGGCCGCGCTTGGCGTCAGTCACCTCTATGCCTCTCCTATTGCTGCTGCCGTCACCGGGTCTAGCCACGGCTATGACGTGACCGATCACGGCACGCTCGATCCGGCGCTCGGCGGCGAGGCCGGCTTTGCGCGGTTGGCGGAAGCGCTCCGCCACCACGACATGCGGCTTGTACTCGACATCGTGCCCAACCACATGGCCGCCTCGCCGGAGAACCCCTGGTGGCGCGACGTGCTGATGTGGGGCGCCCAAAGCCCCTTTGCCGGCCATTTCGACATCGACTGGACGGCGCCCAAGCTGCTGCTGCCGATCCTGGGCGAGCCCTATGGCGAAGCACTGGCACAGGACAAGCTGGCGCTCAACCTCGACCAGTCCGGGACGCTGGCCCTTGGCTATTTCGAGGCAAAGGTGCCGCTGTCGCCCCCCACATGGGCGCCGATCCTGCAGGAGGTGCCCGGACTGGAGTCCCTTGCCCAACGCTTCGCTGCGCTTTCGCCCCGGACCTCAGCCGAACCGCTCCAAGCGTTTCGCGACGCCATTGCCGACACGCCGACGCGGACCGCTCTTGAGTCCGCCCTTATGCGCATCAGCGCCGCGCGTGAGCGCATGCACGCCATCCACGAGGCTCAGCCCTGGCGCCTTGCCTATTGGCGCCTTGCCCGCGAGGCGCTGACCTACCGCCGCTTTTTCGAGATCGCGGAGCTGGTCGGCGTGCGCGTCGAGGATTCGGGCGTCTTTGCCGACGTGCATGCGCTGCCGGTGCGACTGGTGAAGGCGGGGATCGCGGATGGGCTGCGCGTCGATCATGTCGACGGGCTTGCCGATCCGAAGGCGTATCTCACCGAGCTCGCCGGGGCGAGCGGCGCCGACTGGGTGCTGGTGGAGAAGATTCTGGCCCCCGACGAGACGCTGCGCGCGGACTGGGCGTGTGCCGGCACGACCGGCTATGAGGTGGCACGTCTCATTACCGGTCTGCAGATCGATTCTGCCAATGCGCCGGCGATGACGGCCGCCTGGGTTGCGTTCACCGGCGAGGATTCCGACTTCGACCGCCAGGTGACGGCGGCCAAGCGCCGCATCCTCGCGGTCAATCTGGCCGGCGAGCTGGACCGTCTGACAGATCTTGCCCATACCGTCGCCGGCACCGATCTTGTCACCCGCGATCTCGGTCGCGATGCTCTCAGGCGGGCGATCCTCGAACTGGCCGTGGCGATCCCCGTCTATCGAAGCTATCTCGACGCCAACCCGCCGTCCGTAGCTGACCGGTCGCTTGTGGAGGCTGCCGCCGAGGCGGTGGCCCGCGACCGCGAAACCGAGGATGCGCGCCTGCCGGCCTTCATCGCCGACGTTCTCCTCACCCGGCCGGCGCAGTCGGCCACGGCCGAGACCTTCGCGCAGCGGTTTCAGCAGACCACCGCTGCGCTGACCGCCAAGGCGGTCGAGGACACGGTGTTCTATCGCTTCAACCGGCTGATCGCCCTCAACGAGGTGGGTGCCGAGCCGGCCGAGTTCGGCATCGCGCCCGAGGATTTCCACCGCGCCATGGCGCGGCGGGCCGATAATTGGCCGCGGGCGTTGTCGGCCACGGCGACCCACGACACCAAACGTGGCGAGGACGCGCGGGCACGGCTTGCGGTCTTGAACGAGATGCCCGGGCCCTGGGCACAGGCGGTGGCGCGCTGGCACGACGGCTTCGCCGATCTGCGGCGCGAGCTGCCCCTGGGGCCGGCGCCGGGCGCGCGCGCGGAATGGCTGTTCTACCAAGCGCTGGCGGGCGCCTGGCCGGCCGAACTGGAGCTCGGGGACGAGGCGGGCCTCGCCGAGCTGGCCGACCGGCTCGACGGCTTCATGACCAAGGCGCTGCGTGAGGCCAAGCGACGCACGAGCTGGACCGACCGGAACGAAGCGTTCGAGGCGGCCGTGAGTGCCTTCGTGCGCGGGGCCCTGGCGCCGGAAAGGCGGGCGCTTCTGGCCGACATCGCCACCACCCTGCGCCCGGTTGTGGCCGCCGGGTTGGTCAACAGCCTCGCCCAGCTCACCCTCAAGCTGACCTTGCCCGGCGTCCCGGACATCTATCAGGGCACGGAACTCTTCGACGTCAGTCTGGTCGATCCCGACAATCGCCGACCTGTCGATTTTGCCGCGCGCCGGCAGCTTCTGGACGAGGCGGCGGAAATCTCAGGGGAGGCGGCGCTCGCGCGCTGGCGCGAGGGTCTGCCGAAACTGTGGCTGATGCACCGCCTGATCGCGCTGCGGCGCAAGTTTTCTGACCTTTTCGCTACGGGTGCCTACGAACCCGTGGCGGTCGAAGGGCCGGCCGCAGCGTATGTGGTCGCGTTCGCGCGCCGCGCCGAGGCCGCGCAGGTGGTGGTGGCAGTGCCGCGGCTTGTGCTTGCGCTGATGACGAGGGCGGGCGATGTGCCTCTGCTGGCCGCCGACCGGCTGGCCGAAACCCACCTGAAGCTGCGCGACGGGGCAGGAGAGTTGATCACGCTCGACGGCCGCCCTGCGCCAGTGGATGGGCACGGCAAGGTCAGCTTGGCCGACCTCTGGGCCACGCTTCCGCTAGCGGTGCTGGCGCCGCGCTACTGAACTTGCCTTCAAGATGAGTGCTGGCGTTGATCGTCGTGTTTCCAGGCGTTGCGGTGCTTGTTCCGAACACGTTTATGAAAGAGGGACCGTGGTCATTGCCAAATCAGCTCTGCCGCTGCCGCAGCGCGGTGCTGACGAGCGGCCCTGGCCGAGGTACCCCGCGCACCACAAAGCGATCCGGCGACAAGCCCTGGGCTTTCGCCGGATCGGATCGATAGGTTCTGGTCGCTCAGGGATTCAGGTAGCCGTATTCGCGCCACACCGTGTGCTGCTCGCGGAAGGCTTGAAGCGAATCCCACGCTTCGGCCACAGCCGGATGGGCTTCACTCTCACGCTCGATCACGCGGTCCCAAGCCTCTTGGAAAGCGTCGATCTGCTCGTCGCTCCAGCGGTGCAAGGTGACCCCATGTTCTTCCTGCAACTCGATAAGGGCATCGCCCTGGATCGCTTCAGCCTCGGTGAACATCCGGAAAGTGTTGTCCCGGCAGGCGAGCTGGATCATCGTCCTGTCGGCCTCGGAAAGCCCTTCCCAAACGTCCATGTTGATCAACAAGTCGTTGATCGTGGTCGGCTGATGCCAGCCGGGCAGATAGTAGTGGCTCGCCACTTCATAGAAGCCGAGGCTGATGTCGATTGCCGGCTGGGAGAATTCGGCGGCGTCGATGCTGCCCAGTTCGAGCGCCGGATAGATGTCGCCGGCGGCGAGAAGCTGGGTCGAGACGCCGAGTTCCTCCATCACTAGCGCGCCCATGCCGTAGTGGCGCATGACGAGGCCCTGCATGTCCTCGATTGTCTCCATCGGCTCGCGGAACCATCCGGCGCCCTCGGGACCGACTATGCCGCACACCTCCACATGGATGTTGTGCTCGGCATAGGCGGCCTGGAGAAGCTCGATCCCACCGCCGTGATAGAGCCAGGCGAGCTGCTCGGGCGGCTCCGGCCCGAACGGGATGGCACCGAAAAGCCGCGTCGCGGGAACGATGCCCGCCCACCAGGCGGGCGTGCCGTAGCCTGCCGGGACGGCCCCGCTGGAGACCGCCTCGAAGATTTCCAGAGCGGGAACCAGTGCCCCTGGCTCGCGAAACCGGATCTCGAGACGGCCATCCGTGGCCGTGCTGACGATCTCCGTCATCTGGGTGATGTTGGTGCCGATCTGCACCACCGATGATGGGAAACCACTTTGCATGTCGATGCTGACATCCTGCGCGGCGGCGGGGACTGCTACGAAGGCGAGCGCACCGGCGATGCCGGCGGTGGTCGCCGTCAGAATCGATTTCTTCTCCATGGTCGTATTCCTCCTTTGTTTATCATATGCTTCTTCGAAACGATCCGACACTTGCGAGACCCTCCTTTCCTTGCGTCGCTACCAGTTGAGAACGAGACGCGGGAGCCACAAGGCGAGATCGGGCCAGGCGATGACGAGCCCGAGGCCGCCAAGCTGCAGGAGAACGAACGGCACCACGCCCCGATAGACCTCCTGGATCCGGACGGCCGCCGGCGCCACGCCCTTGAGATAGAAGATGGCAAAGCCGAACGGCGGTGTCAGGAACGAGGTTTGGAGATTGACCGCTACCAGGATGGCGAACCAGGTCAGGATCTCGCGACTAGTGCCGACATGCTCACCGAAATCCAGCAGGAGCATGATCGGCGCGAAGATCGGCAGCACGATAAGGGTGATCTCGATCCAGTCGAAGAAGAAGCCGAGTAAAAAGACCACCCCCATCAGCATAAACAGGATACCCCACTGGCCCAGTGGCACCGAACGGATGAAGTCGAGCACCAGATCCTCGCCGCCGAGCGCACGGAAGACATATGAGAAGCACGTCGCACCGATAATGATCAGGAACAGCATGCCGCAGGTCAGCGCGGACCGCTCGACGACGTCCTTCAGCACCGCAAAGCTGAGCTTCCGGTTGAGCGCCGCGAGGAGGGTGGCCGCCGCTGCGCCGACGCCAGAGGCTTCCGTCGGGGTTGCGAAGCCGGCAAAGATCGAGCCAAGCACAACGGTAACCAGGAATATGGGGGGCAGGAAACTGCCGAAGATCAGCTTGAACCAGTCGAGCCACGTCTGCGGGCCGATTTCGGCGTCGAGCGCGGGCGCGAGGTTGGGTCGGGCGGAGCACACCACGATCAGGAAGCCCATATAGAGGGCGGACAGTACGAGTCCCGGCAGCACGGCGGCGAGGAACAGGCCGCCCACCGAGATCGACATCAGGTCGCCCATGATCACCAGCATGATCGACGGCGGAATGAGGATGCCCAGCGTGCCAGAGGCGGCGATGGTGCCGGTGGCGAGCGGGCGATTGTAGCCTTGCGTGACCATGACCGGGAGCGCCAGCAGGCTCATCATGACGACCGAGGCGCCGATGATCCCGGTCGATGCAGCCATGACGATGCCCAGCATGGTCACAGAAAGGGCAAGCCCGCCGGGCACGCGGCGGAGCAGGACCTGCAAGGCATAGAGAAGGTTCTGGGCGACACCGCTCTTTTCCAGCATCGTGCCCATGAAGATGAACATGGGAATCGCGACGAGGACGACATTGCCGACCACACCGCCGAATACCCGCGAGACGATGGTCGAGAACTGGATGATCGAGAACGCGTCGAGCAGATACCCGGCAAAGCCGAAGATCAGGCCGAGACCGCCGAGCACGAAGCCCACCGGAAACCCGCTGAACAGCAGGAGCGCCAGGGCCACGAACATGAGGATCGGCAGCGATTCGGCGAGGGTCACGTTCCCGGCCCTTCGCGGCGCTCGTCAACGGCGTCGGGGCCGGTGGCCCCGCTCTCGACAAGTGTGACGTCAGCAACGATCGCCCCGGCCCGCTGCCGCAACGCGGCGGGGCCGAAGGCGAAGACGAAGCATCTTGCAAAGACAGCGAGCGCGGCCATCGCCACGAGCGCGAAGCCCAGCGGAATCATGCCCTTGATGATGAATCGGTGGGGCAGCCCGGTGAGCGCCGGCGAGCCCTCGCCAACGACGAAGGCGCGATAGGCATAGGTGTAGCCCGAGTTGACCATCAGCCAGCAGAACGGGGCAATCAAGAGCAGGCAGCCGATCATCTCGACAATCGCCCTGCCGCGCGGGCTCATCTGTTCGCGGAAGATCTCGATACGCACATGGGCGTTGCGCAGATAGGCAAAGCCGATGACCAGGAGGAGCAGGGTCCCATGCAGGTGCCACTCGAGCTCCTGCAGCCTGGTGGAGCCGAGCACGAACAGGCGGCGCGTAATCACGTCAAGCATGATCACCGCGATCAGGGCCAGGGCCAGCCAGGCTGCGAGCCGGCCGACCAGGGAGACGGCGGCGTCGAGGACGTCGCTGAGCCACAGCAAACGGGCATACATCGCCGAAGCCTACGCGACCTGCTCAGACAATCCGCAAGGTTGCACGATGAGAAGCACCACAATGCTCCTCCGGGCAACCGGACCTGAAGCCTGAGCTTGACGCTTCACGACTCATTCTGTCCTCCCCTGAAAGCGTTCCGCCCTTCTTGAGGGGAAGGTACAGCTATCCCCTCTTGAGGCCGGTTCGTTGAAGACCCTCCCCCGGGGGCCATCTTATAATTCCCGGAAGGCTAGCCGAACGGTCCCCGCACGGCAATCGCCGGCTTGCCCGTCTTTGCGACCAGCATCTTTGCCGCACACGAGATCCGGGATGGCTGCGCGGGCCGGCCGGGGTCTACGGCAACGATGAGGCAATGGCCGCCGCCTATGGCTGACCGGAAGACATTACCGAGGAGAAGGCGCTGGCCCGGTTGTTCAAGCTGATCCAAGCGCGGGCGGGGATGGCTACAGCCATCCCATCAACCCGCGAATTGCAGCCAGAAGCCGGTGCCTTGTGTCCCGAATCCGAAATTCGTTACCATTCGCAACAGTCTCCGCACGAATTTCGGATTCGACAAGGACACAAGCAACCATATGAATATATTTTGGTTTTGGATTTAAAGTTCGTTTCGGAAGCCTGCTGCAAGCCTGTTAACGGACTTCAAATCCACCACACTAGCAAGATATCAGCTTCACTAGTACTACAGTTGCGCATTTGAGCGACGTTTGTAGTGAGCGATTGCGGCGTCGAACTGATGGCGTCGTCGCCATAGCGACCAAGCCATGATGAAGGACGTGCTGATTGGCGGCCTGAGCAGCAGTTGGGCGAGGAGATGGCGGATTTCCGGGACGCTGGGCACCAGGGCGGCAAGGCTGGTCAGGCGGCGATTGTCCTGGTTGGACTCGTTTCGTTCGGTTTGCCCCAAGCTGAGCGCCGGAGGTCGGCGGCGAGTTTGGCAAGGAAGGCCAGCGCGGCCATGACGAGGCTCATGTGGCGGTGCCAGCCGTGCCATGAGCGGGCCTCGCAATGGTCGAGGCCGAGATCGTCCTTGGCACGCTCGAAGCACTCCTCGATGGTCCAGCGCAGACCGGCCGCGCCGGCCAGTTCGGCCAAGGGCGTGGCTTGCGGCGCGAAGACCAGGTAGTAGGCTTGTCTATCCTGGTCCGTCCGGCTGCGGCGGATCAGGAGCCAGCGCTCAAAGCCTTCATCCGTCGCAAAGGGCAGCGCGATCCGCGCCCAGTCATAAAGCCGCAGTCCCTTGGCGCCTTCGCCAGCAGCGAGCGTCGTCCAGTCCTCGGCCGGCAGATCTTCGGCGAGGGTTTTCGGATCGGTTTCGATCAAGCCGTCGCAAGTGAGGAAGCGCAGATGATGGTTGGATCGCACCGCCAGCACATGGGGTTGGCGACGCTCCTCCAGCATCCGGCGTAGACGGTAGTCGCTACCATAGAGCGCATCGGCCAGCACCCAGCGGCACGGAACCTGCGCTTCGAGCGCAGCGGCGATCATCTCGCGGGCAATCTCGATCTTGGTGGCAAAGGCGATCTCGTCGGGCACCTTCGCCTTGGCCCGCCGGGCAGTGTCTTTGGCCCAGGCCTGTGGCAGATAGAGCCGCCGGTCGATCAAGGCCTGGCCGAAGCGGCTGGCATAGGCCAGAAACACCCCCACCTGGCAGTTCTCGACCCGCCCGGCCGTGCCGGAATATTGCCGCCCAACCCCAACCGATTCAGTCCCCTTCTTCACAAAGCCGGTCTCATCGACCACCAGCACCCCGTCCGGATCGCCCAGCGCGTCGATCACATAGCCGCGCACCAGATCACGCAGCTCATCCGCCGACCACGAACTGCGCCCCAGAAGCGACTGCATCCGGTAAGGCCGCTCAAGCCCCGCCTGCTCGGCCATCAGCCAGCCGGTCTTGCGCTCGATACCCGACAGCAGCCCATCCACAAAGGCCCCGCCGGTCTCCCGCAATTCGCGCCGCCGAAAGGCCGGCGCAAGCCGCGCCTTCA
>SKQW01000079.1 GCA_007118805.1 Rhodobiaceae bacterium
GCACCATCGAGGATACCTGGCGCCACATCGGCCTTCTTGTCTCGACGATCCAACCAACCGAATGCAGCAACTATCTCGCAAATGCAGGATACGCTTCCGTCAAAACCTGAACCGCTCTAGCTGGACGCCCGCCTTCGCGGGCGTGAGCGGCGGGTGGGGCTATCGGGCGGTGGCGAAGCTGCGGCTGATCACCCGGAAGGGGGCCAGCATGGCCAGCGCATGCAGCGCCTTGACCAGGAAATCAAAGAACGCCCAGGCGACCCATATCGGCAGCACGAGGCCCCAATAGTTCGCCGTGCCCCCGCCCGACCAGGCAAAGGCGAGCGTGAAGAAGATCGCGGTGTCGACGGCCGAGCCGATCAGCGATGACGCCAGCGGGGCGCGCCACCATACGCCGTGGCGCAGGTGATGAAATATCCGCACATCGATAAGCTGGGCGGTGAGAAAGGCCGTGCCCGAAGCGATGGCGATCCGCGGGGTGGCGAATATGGCCGACAGGACAACGGCCAGCGCAAAGCCGACAAAGGCCACCCGCCGCGCCGCTTCCGGGCCGAAACGGCGGTTGGTCAGATCGTTGACCAGGAATGCGAAGGGGTAGGTGAAGGCGCCCCAGGTGAGGAAGTCGGCGAGGCCCAGTGGCGCAAAGGGGTACTGCACCAGAATGTTCGACGCCACCACCACCGCCGCCATCGCCGCGACCGGGATGGCGAGCCGGGTTGCCATGGGCAGTCCGCCGAGCGGCATCGGATGCAGCCGGTCAGACCGCTCAGGAGGCGGCCAGAGCCCTCGAGACCTTGCGCTTGAGATCGCGCGCCCGGCTGGACAGCTCGGCGTCGCTGGCCTTCATCAGGAAGCGATCGAGCCCGCCGCGGTGCTCCACGGTGCGCAGGGCATGCGCCGACACCCGCAGTCGCACGCTCTGCTTGAGCGACTCGCTGGTCAGCGTGACGTCGCACAGATTGGGCAGAAAGCGACGCTTCGTCTTGTTGTTGGCGTGGCTCACATTGTTGCCGACCAATACGGCCTTTCCGGTCAGTTCGCAGCGCCGGGCCATGTCACTAACATCCTTCGCTCGCTGGGTCGCGGCGTCGTCGCCGGCCAGCCTCGGCTGTCACCCTATCGGGAGGTCGCGGCTGATATATGTCAGCGGAGGCGTCAGCGTCAAGCAGCGCGGGCGCCAGCAGGGGGCTGTCGGCGCCCGGCTTCATGACCGCCGACCGTCATCCGGGCTGGACGGCCCGCCATGGACATGGTGAGATTCAACCCATGGATAACGAATGCTTAACCTCGTCGCGCCACCTTCCTTCACGGGGCGCAGACGAATGCGGAAGGCGGACCGGTATGTTGAGATGGCGTACGGCCCGGCATGTGGCGGCAGGACTGGCGGTGTTCGTCATGGCAGGCGGGGCTTCGAATGAGACGCAGGCTGCCGACTATGAGTTCCAGGCGGATTATCGAATCTCGCTCAACGGCCTGCCGATCGGCCGCGCCAATTTGCAGGCGAGCTTTGAGGGCGCCGAGTATCGCATCGACGGCTCGGCCAGGCTGACCGGGGTCGCAGGGCTCCTGTTCGATTTCACAAGCACGGCGGCGGCGGCCGGACGGATCGGCGCCAATCGACCCCAGCCCACTGCCTTCAGCGCCGATTCGACGAATGGGCGGGTCACAAAATCGGTGCGCATGACTCTGCAGCGCAACGCGGTACGGCAGTTGCAGCTCGATCCGCCGGTGCCGCCGGAGGAGACCAGCCATCCCGAGCATGTGCCGATCACGGACGCCCACCGGCGCGACATCGTCGATCCGGTCACCGCGATGATCGGGTTCGGGGGGTATGACGGCCAGAATTTCGATCGGTCCATCTGCCAGCGGGCCGTGCCGATATTCAATGGCCGCGAACGGTTCGACGTGCGGTTAGAATTCGCCGGGGAGCGCGACCTGTCGAGCAACAGCGCCAACGGCTACTCGGGGCCGGCCATCGTCTGCAAGGCGCGCTATCGTGCCATTGCCGGGCACCGGGCAGACATGGAAGAGGTCGAGCAGCTCGAGGACAAAATGGTGTTCGAGGTGGTGCTAGCGCCGCTGGTGAACTCGGACCTCGTCGTCCCATACCAGGTGAGTGTCTCAACGCCGCTTGGCGTGGCCTCGATCTCAGTGAGTAACCTGAAGGCCGAAGGCGCGATGACCACCCAGTCGGCTGCAGCGTCCCGCTGACTCCCGGTGTGACCACGTCAATGCCCTGAAAGCCCGCCCAGGCGGCCGTCAGACCATGGCGACGAGAAGATGGCGGTCGGCGGCTGGGCCGCAAGCCCCGACGCCATTTGCAGCCAGAATGAACCCAATGGCGCCGCTTCGGGACTTGCCAACGCTGCGCGGGCGCGACAGGGTCGAAGACCGTGATCATTTCGCCATGGCATTGCCGTATTCAGGACCACCCTACCGGGACTAGGCACCGGCGTTAAATTCGATGTCCAACTGTTTCTCAGCGATCCAACCGGCGGCAATCCGGGGCTGGCCTCTGGGCGCCCGGTTAACCGTCTTCCTAGCGCCGCCTCTCAGGCGGCTCTAGATCTTGTGTTCTGCGCACGCGATGTTCGATATGTCGTCGGGAACGAAGCGCGAAGTTGCCCGAGTCAGCGATTCGGCCGGGGTTTGTTCGCGGCATGTTCCAATGGTTAAGCCGCCCTGCCGCTTCTATCCTGCGGTGCCGCGCCGGCGCGCCGACAAGGCCCGCCGGTCGGGCCTTTCTCGCCATGGCGTTATCCAACCGGCAGGAAGTCTGCCACGCTACCATCCCCATGTTCCTGTGGAGCCAGCATGAACGATAAGCTGGATGTCGGAGCCAATCCGGCCGCGCGCGGCCGGGGCGTCACGGCCGTTCTCGGGCCGACCAATACGGGCAAGACCCATTTGGCGATCGAGCGTATGCTCGGCCATCAATCCGGGGTTATCGGCTTGCCGCTGCGGCTCCTGGCGCGCGAGGTCTATGATCGCATCTGCGCGCGGGTCGGGCCCGACCAGGTGGCGCTGGTGACCGGCGAGGAGAAGATCAAGCCGGACAGCCCGCGCTACTGGGTGGCCACCGTCGAGGCGATGCCGCGCGACCTCGACGTTGCCTTTGTCGCGGTCGATGAGGTGCAGCTCGCCGCCGACCTCGAGCGCGGCCACGTGTTCACCGACCGCATCCTGCGCCAGCGCGGGCGCGAGGAGACGCTGCTGCTCGGCGCGGGCACCATGCGGTCGATCCTGTCGCGGCTGATGCCGGGCCTCAACGTGGTGACGCGGCCCCGCCTGTCGCAGCTCCTCTATGCGGGCCAGAAGAAGCTGACGCGCCTGCCGTCGCGCTCGGCGATCGTCGCCTTCTCCTCCGACGAGGTCTACGCGATCGCCGAACTGATCCGCCGCCAGCGCGGCGGCGCCGCGGTCGTTCTGGGCGCCCTGAGCCCGCGCACGCGCAATGCCCAGGTGGAGATGTATCAGTCTGGCGAGGTGGATTTTCTGGTGGCCACCGACGCCATCGGCATGGGGCTCAATCTCGACGTCAACCATGTCGCCTTCGCCTCCAAGCGCAAGTTCGACGGGTATCAGTTCCGCGACCTGACCCCCGTGGAGATGGGCCAGGTCGCCGGCCGTGCCGGGCGCCATATCAAGGACGGCACCTTCGGCGTGACCGGCCGGGTCGACCCGCTGGATATGGAGCTGGTCGAGCGGCTCGAAGGGCACGACTTTCCGCCGGTCGAGCTGCTTCAGTGGCGCAGCCCGAATCTCGATTTCTCGTCCCTTGAGGCGTTGACCGGGAGCCTGTCGACCGCCCCCAGCGAGGACGGGCTGACACGAGCGCTCGCCGCCGACGATGTGCGCGCGCTCGAGACGGCCATCCGCGATGAAGCGGTGCGCGACGTTGCTATCGGGCCCAAGGCGGTGGAGCTGCTGTGGGAGGTCTGTCAGGTGCCGGACTACCGCAAGATCGCGCCGGCCAACCATGTCGAGCTGGTCGCCACCCTCTATGGCCATCTGATGCGCGACGGGGTGCTGCCCGAGGACTGGTTTGCCTCCCAGGTGGCCTATGCAGACCGGCCCGATGGCGACCTCGACACGCTGGCCAACCGGATCGCGCATATCCGGACCTGGACGTTCGTCGCCAACCGGCCCGACTGGCTGGCCGATCCGGAGCACTGGCAGGAGACCACGC
>SKQW01000366.1 GCA_007118805.1 Rhodobiaceae bacterium
CAGATGTCGGTACGCGAGGTCAGGGTCGGGTCGCCGAACAGAGCCCCGGCAACAGTCGGGAAATCCCACAGATGCGACGCCTTGCCCAGATAGTAGACGAGGACGATGAAGCCGATGCTGAGGGTCAGCGAGATCGCCGCCGAAACACGCAGCACACGGCTTGCCAGGACGAGGCCAAAGGCAAGGGCCGGCGCCAGCACGGCAACGCCCAGCGAGGTCTTCGATTGGCTGAGCACCATGAGGACAAGGGCGATGAGAAGCAGCGGCACGCCGGTCAGCCACAGGCTCTGGCGGTTCGAGAACATGGCGTAGAGCGCCAGGATCATCGTCAGGGCCGCCGCCGCCCCCAGCGTGTTCTTCTGGGTGTAGATGCCCTCATGGCCCAACGGCCCGGGCGGGCTGACGGCGACCACGGCGAGGTTGAGGAGCGCAGCCACGACGATGAGCCAGAACAGGCGCCGGATCACGCGGTCGACGTCCTTGACCGCCAGAAGCGACAGAACCAGCGCGCCAACCAGGCAGCCCTGCGCGATTAGTCGGCGCAGAGCGATCCCTGGGTCGAGCGCCCAGCCGACACTCAGCGCCGCCCAGGCGAGATAGAGGCCAAGCAGGATAAGTGGCGCGCTCAACAGCGGGCGCAGGCGCGTCAGCGGGACGGTGAGCGCCGCGGCCGACGCCATCAGGAACGCCAGCGGGAAAAACAGCCGGTTGAAGATATTGGTTTCCTGAACCTGGGTCGGGGTATCCATCAGGCCGCGCGCGCTCTCGGCAACGCCGAAGGCCATCGGCCAGACGATCAGCGGATAGGCCATGACGATGACCGGGATCCAGCCGGCAGCGCGCTCTGCAATCAGCTCCAGAGCCCGCAACTGCGGATTGGCTGCGGTTAGGGTGAGGGCGGTCACAGCGAACCTCCGTGCTCGGCCGCGCGCAGCGGCGGGTCTGCCCGGTGCCGGCGGCTCAGGCTGATCAGCGTGCTCCACAGGGCGATGCCGATGGCGATCTGTGAGGCGTAGATTGCCGCGAACGCGCCCGGCACCAGGAAGAAATAGGCCGACACGCCGATCATCCCGGCGGCGAGCAGGCTGCCCGAATTATAGACCGTGGCGCGAGTGCCGTGCTGGTCGGCGGCGCCGAGCGCATCGAAGGCCGCGGTCTTGATCGAGAAGATGATGATCGACCAGCACAGGATCTGAATGCCAGGGACTGCCTCGGCATAGTCCTCGCCGACGAGGACGGGCACGAAGGGCGCGACGATGTACAGCGCCAGGGAGGTCGCGGCCGCCACCGCGATGATCGGCAGCAGGTAGTGGTTGGTGATCCGCAGCGTGGCTTCGCAGCCCTCCTTGCCGGCCCGCGAAAGCTTGGGATAGAGCAATCGGCTCAGCGAGTTGGATGTCACCAGGCTGGTTTCGACCACCCGCTTGACCACGCTGTAGGCACCGACCACGGCGGGGCTGGCGATGGCGCTGAGCACGAGAAGGTCGATATTGTTGCGCAGGGTCAGGAAGAACCACGGCGTGCTGAAATGAACGCCGAGCCGCAGCTCGTCGCGCAGAATGCCCCACTTCGGACGGCCGAACGGGACGATCGCGGCGACACAGAGCGAGGCGCCTAGCGCGTGGACTCCGGTCCACCAGATTGCCCAGTCGGCCAGCGTGTCGACGCCCAGGGCCAGGCAGGCCAGGGCGGCCGTAGCCGCCTTGGCCATGGCGAAACCGACATTGACCGTGTTGGCGTAACCAATCTTCCAATGGGCGATGAAAATCTGCTCGGCAAACAGGATCCACCGGAAGAACAGGACATTGCTGACCACGAAGGCGGCCACGATGACAAGGCTGTCGAGCGCATCCCCGTCCAGGGGAATCAGCCAGGCGATGCCGGCGGTGATGATAGCGATGAGTATGGCGGCGCTGCCAAGCGTCAGGATGATGTTGTGGCCAAGCATGGCCGGATAGGCGTCGCGGTCGCGTGATACCCGGCGGACCATGCCTTCGCCTGCCCCCACGCCGCACAGATGCGTGCCAAGGTGGGTCGCCGCGGTGATCGCCATGAGCTGGCCGAATTGTTCCACGCCCAGCGCCCGCGCCAGGATGATGAAGGTGACGAGCTGGGCGGCGGTGCCCGCGGTCAGCCACGCGGTAGAGGAGAAATACAGGGTGGCCAGCGGGAAGCGGGCTTTGAGGGTGGCCAATCGTGCGAGCATCTGGTGCTGTCCGGGTCCTTCGTTTCAAGGTGAACCGATTGTTGCCTTCCCGCCCCATTCCGGGACAGGCAAGACCATGGCAGCGCCCGCGCGCCGGACGCTCGCATGCCGATAGGCAAGAGGTGGGCCAGACCGACAAAGAAAATCCCGCTTCCAGCCTTGGAAGCGGGGTAATGTCCACGCCTCGAACGGAAGGCGATCCCGGATGAGCCGGCCGGTGCTCATTGGCGGCCCGGCACAGCAGCCTTATGCCTTTGCATTTATGCGGTAATCGCCCTCACGGGTTGCCACCGGCGGCGGGCGGAGCGTTCGTCCACTGCCGGCGGCAAGGGCAGCCGGGCCTCTACTGTGTCCGGCTCGCTGCGATCGGGATCCGCTTGGTGCGGGACTGAGCCTGAGCCGACTTCGGCAGGGTGATGGTCAGCACGCCATTGTCGAAACTGGCTTCGGCCTTGTCCTCCTCGACTTCGAAGCCGAGCGGAATGCGCCGTTCGAAACGCCCGTAATAGCGCTCGCTATAGGCGCGATCCGCGTCCGAGGTCTCTTCGCGCTTCTCACCGCGGATGGTCAGCATGCCATCCTGAAGGGCAAGTTCGACGTCCTTCTCGTCCATGCCCGGCAATTCCGCAGTGACGCGCAGTCCGTTGTCGTTGTCGTGGACCTCCACGCTCGGCCACGTCATTCGACGGGTGAAGCCCGGCAGATCGTCAAAGCCGCGAAAGGCGTCCTCGAACAACCGGTTGATTTCCCGATGAAGGGTCAGGAACGGCGTGTCGGACTCCCCGAAGCTGCCGCGTGGGGCCGGGAAGCGTTCGCGGCTCCTATTCCACGGAATGAGATCGCGTACACTCATGGTATCCCTCCTTCCATCCTGAAACAGCCTGATCGTCGGTGCCCGGTCGCGGACACCGCCAGCCTGAACGCGGGCCCGCTGGGTGGCCGCCCTCAGGCTGCTTTCCTGCCCGCTTTCCCGGTCGGTTGACCGGCCTGCACCTCGATGCTGCGGGGTTTCATTTCCTCGGGCACCTCCCGCACGAGGTCGATCCGAAGCAGACCGTCATCAAGACGTGCTTCTGTCACCTCGACGAAGTCGGCGAGCTCGAAGCGCCGCTCGAAGCTCCGGGCCGCGATGCCGCGATGCAGATAGGCCGATTCGCTCGGCTCCTGCCGGCGGCCGCTGACTGTGAGCACGTTGTTCTGAGCGACAATATTCAACTCGTTCTCGGAGAAGCCGGCTACGGCCAGCGTAATCCGGTAACGGTCCTCGCCGAGCTTCTCGATGTCGTACGGGGGAAAGCTGTCCATCTGGTCGACCTGCGCGTTTTCCAGCGCGTCGAGCATCCGGTCGAAGCCGACGGTTGACCTGAAGAAGGGGCTTAGGTCCATCATCCTCATAACCACATCCTCCTCTTGAGCAACATGGATACGAGCTGCTGCCCGTTGCGCCCGATACGCGACGCCGGGGCAGGCCTCCGGCCGGCCCACTATCGGCGCCAGCCGCGCCTGAAATGGGAATTCACCCCGCATTGTCAAGAGGTTGGCGTCCGTGCGGACGTCTTGGTCAGGGGGCGCGGCAGGATCGGATTGTCATGCAACGGTCCTATGACGACTTGGCCATTTGTCTGCCCCTGTAACACCATGTATTCGTCGCACCGGACGCCGCGCTTTGGCGGCTTTGCGGCAATGCGAGCGGAAAGGGAGACGGGGATGAAGCTGGTGAGGTTTGGCGCGCCCGGCGCCGAGAAGCCTGGTATCGTCGCAGATGACGGCTCGATCCGAGACCTGTCATCGGTGATTTCGGATATCGACGGCGAGGCGCTGTCGCCGGACGGTCTGCGGCGGATCGCGGCAGCCGATCCTGCAAGCCTGCCGCAGGCGCCGGCCGACAGCCGCATCGGCGCCTGCGTGGCGCGTCCGGTCAACTTCATTGCCGTGGGGCTGAATTTCGCCGATCAC
>SKQW01000115.1 GCA_007118805.1 Rhodobiaceae bacterium
CCTGGCGACCGGCCCGGATTCCGCCGGCCAGCCCGGCGACCAATCCTTCGCCCTGCCCGCCTCGGCCGCCTTCGCCAACCTGTCCGTTGAGCGACTGGCCATAAGCGACGGCACGCTCATCCTGGAACCCGAGTACGGCGGGCCGGCGACGCGGCTGGACGGAATCGAGGCGGAAATCGCCCTGCCGGGGATCGACCGGGCGATGCAGGTGGCCCTGCGAGCCCACCATGAGGGGCAGATTCTTGAGCTGTCAGGCGGCCTCGACACACCGGCGCGCCTCCTCGACGGCGAAATGGCGCAAGTCAATGCGCGCCTGGAGGCGGCGGCGTTGATCGCCGACCCGGTCGAGCTTGATGCCACCGCCCACTATGCGGACGGGCGCCTGCGGTTTGACGGGCTGACTGTCGCCGGGGGCGAGTTTCGCCTCTCGGGCTGGACCGAGGCGGTTTTCCTGGGCTCGGTGCCCTATGTCGAGGCCCAGCTGTCGGGAACCCGCCTCGATATTGACGCCCTGCTGGGCGAGGGCGCCGGGCAGACGGATGATGCAGCGACGCCCGCGCCGATCGATTTTTCCATCCTGGAGAGCTTCGCCGCCGATATCGATTTATCGCTCGACGTCCTGGCCGCCGCCGGCCTCGAAACCGGCCGGGTGGCGCTGCGCGCCGCCGTGGAGTCCGGGCAGTTGTGGTTGACGGCCGAGGAGACGGCCGTGGCCGGGGGAAGCGTATCGGGGCGCCTGCAGGTCGATCCCGGCGGCGCGCGCCCGACGATCCGTGGCGCGCTTAACGCAAGCGGGGTGGATCTGGCCGCCCTGGCCGGGCCGCTCCCCCTGCCCTATGGGCTGTCGGGCCGGCTCGGGGCCGATCTGCGCGTGGCCACCGCCGGCACCGACCCGGCCGCGCTCAGGCGCAACGTCAACGCGGCCGGCGAGATCACCTTGCGGGGCGGCGCGGCAACCGGCCTCGGCCTGGCCGAGGCCTTGGGCGATCCGGCGGCCGACCGCGTCGACGATCTTTCCGTGACCCTTACGATGACCGACATTGCTGAACCGGTGCGTCTGAACGGCGCCGCCGCCTGGCGCGGCGAGCGCGTCGATCTGTCGGCCGAGGGAGGCCTCGCCGGGCTGCTGGCCGGCGCGGCGGCGGCGGTGTCGGCGCAGCTTGCCACCGGGCGCTTCAAAGCCGGCTACCAGGGCGACCTCGCCGCCGACGGGGCGCTCGATGGCGAGGTCTCGGTCGAAACCGACTCCCTGCGCGGGCTGCTCGCCTGGCTCGGGCGGGACGTCGCCGTGCCGAACGGCCTTGAACGCTTTGCGCTGGCCGGCCGGCTCGACCTGTCGCCGGACGCCGCGGCGTTCCGCGAGGCGCGCCTGACCCTTGATGGCACATCGGGCGAGGGGTCCGGCCGGGTGCGCTTCGGCGCGCGGCCGCATATCGAGGCGCAGCTTGCCCTCGACCGCCTCGACCTCGACCCCTATCTCGGCGATGGCGGCGCCGGCGCGCCGGCGCCCGCGGGCGACTGGAGCGACGCCGCCATCGACCTTTCCGGCCTGCACGCCTTCGACGCCGCGCTGGCGCTGGAGGTCGGCATGCTCGTCTATGATGGCATCGAGACCACCGACACGGCGCTGTCCGTCGAGGTCGCCGAGGGGCGCATGAATGCCGAGCTGCGCCAATTGGCGCTCTATGGCGGCAGCGGGTCCGGGACCCTGGCGGTCGATGCCTCGGGCGCCGAGCCTTCGCTTGCGGCCCGCTTCTCGCTCAAGGACCTCGATGCCTACCCCTTCCTGTTGGCGGCCGCCGATTTCCGCCGCATCGCCGGGCTGGCGGACATCGAGCTTGACCTCGCCACCTCGGGCGCCAGCCAGCGCGCCCTGGCCTCGCGCCTTGCCGGCACGGCCGGCTTCGAGTTTCGCGACGGTGCCATCCGCGGCATCGATGTCCAGCGCATGGCCCGCGCCCTGTCGGACGGCATCCTGTCCGGCTGGCAGGCGAGCGAAGCGGATTCGACCGCCTTTCACAAGCTCTCGGCGCGCTTCGAGGTGGCCGACGGCATCGCCCGCAATGACGACCTCCAGCTCGTCGGGCCGCTGGTCGTGGCCAGCGGCGCCGGGCAGGTCGACATGCCCCAGCGCGCGCTCGACTACCGCGTCGAGCCGCGCGTCGAGGTCGCGCCCGGCGAGGGCCAGGTGGGCTTCGGCGTTCCCGTCGTCATCTCGGGCAGTTGGGGATCGCCGCGCATCTATCCCGACATCGGCGACATTCTGGAGAACCCCGAGGCCGCCTACACCCAGCTTCGCGCGCTTGGCGGCGGCATCTTCAGCGGCTTGCCCGACTCCTCCGAGGGGCTGAGCGAGGAGGTGCGCGAACGCACCGGCATCGACCTCGAAGCCGTCACCCGGGACGGGCGCATCGACCGCGATGCGGCGACCGGCGAGGCGGTCCGCCAGATCGGGCGCTTCCTGGGCGGCGACCAGGAAGACGGCGAGGCGGACGGGGCAGACGGGGCAGAACAGCCGGCGCGGGACCGGGTGCGCGGCCTTCTCGACCGCCTGTCCCGCTGAGCCCATCCTTCATGTTCGGCGCGCCGGCGCTGCCGCCATGCCGGTGGCGTGCGGGCACGATCAATGGAAAAATGCGCCGACAGGCGTGTCCGCTCGCGACGGCGGGGCGGGCATCCGTCAATCCATTGGCAGGAGCAGGCCGCGATGTTTGACGAAATTGCCGTGGCGATCGAGGGAACCGAATGGAATCTCCGGGCCGCCGCCATCTCGGAGGCGCTGGCCCATCAACTCGGCGTGCCGTGGTCGGTGCTGTCAATCGTGCGTGACGAGAACGCTGTCGGGCGGCACGCAGAGATCCTCCGTATCAAGCTGTCCGAGGTCGGCATTGCTCAGGCGCGGATCGAGGTGATCGCGGACCGGGACGCTGCCGGCCGCCTGACCGACCTGGTTGGCGAGCGGTCGGCGACCCTGTGGTGCCTGTCGACCGTCGCCCGGCAACCCGTCGGCAATGCCCTCCTGGGCAGTGTCGCCAGCCAGGTATTGCGCGAAACCGGAATGCCGATCGTCCTGTGCGGCCCCAATGTCGGGAGGCGGCGTGGCCCGAAGCTTGAATCGATCATGATCTGCCTTGATACGTCCAGCCTGTCGGAAGCCATCTTGCCGGTGGCCGGCGAGCTGGCCGCGCGAACCGGCGCCCGGCCGTGCCTGGTTCAGGTGCTCCCCACCGATCGGGCGCGCCTGAAGGAGGCGAGCGACACCGCCGGCGAGGCCTCGTATCTCAGACAGATCGCAAGCCTCCTGCGCGAACGCCACGGCCTCGGCGCGGATTGGGACGTCCTCCACGGAGACGACCCGGGCCAGACCATTGCCGACTATGCGCGGGGGCTGCCCGGCGCCATGATCGCGATGACCACGCACGGACGCTCCGGCCTCTCGCAGGTGATCGCGGGCAGCGTTGCCAGCCGGGCGATCCGCAACGCCGACTGTCCGGTCCTCGTACTGCGGCCCTGACGGCGGCCGGCCTTTGCGCCAGTGCGCGTCGCGGCGGGCTGCGTCCAGGGCCGGGCGCAGTGTGTTCCGGCACCTTTGCGCCGGTTCCGTGCCCTATTCCTCATGCCGGCCCGTGGCGTCGCGGTCGCGCTCATAACGTCTCGCGAGCGGAAACGGCGGCAACCACGACTCGCGGCGGACGGTCCAGCTCTCATAGGTCGGCGTCAGCCGGTCCGGCTCATCCAGGGCGCCCAGATGGACCTCGACCTCATCGTTGGTGCGCGCGAAAACCGAGGAGCCGCAACGGGGGCAGAAGTGCCGCCCGGCATAGTCGCGTGTCTCGCCCTTGATCGTCACCGCCTCCTGCGGGAACACCGCGGCGGCGTAAAACAGCGCCCCGTGATGCTTGCGGCAGTCGAGGCAGTGACAGACGCCGACCCGGTAGGGCGGCCCCGACGCCACGATCCGCACATCGCCGCACAGGCATCCCCCCGTCAGTTGGCCGGCCGCGCCGTGTCTCCTCGCCATGTTGCCTCCCCTGTGAAATCGAGCCGTCGGCCCTCTTATACCAACCCGCGCTGATCAGAACTCATGGGCCCAATCCCGCAAGCCGATGGACATGATCAGCCAAGGCTGCTCGACAAGCCTGTTCCAGGCCTCGCA
>SKQW01000139.1 GCA_007118805.1 Rhodobiaceae bacterium
CACCCGGGGCCATGGAATTGATGATGAACATGTTCATGCCGACCGGCGGCGTGATTAGCCCAAGCTCCACCACGATCAGGATGAGGACCCCGAACCAGAGCGCGGTTTCCTCCGGCCCCAGACCGAAATCGAGCGTCATGATCAGGGGAAAGAAGATCGGCACGGTCAACAGGATCATCGACAGGGAGTCCATGACGCAGCCGAAGACGAGATAGGTGAGCAGGATCAGGGCGAGGACGGTCCAGGGGCTGAGACCGCTCGCTGCCACCCAGTCGGCGGCGAACTGGGTGAGCTGGGTATAGGCCAGGAAGGTATTGTAGACCTGAGCGCCGAAGACGATGAAGAAGATCATCGCGGTGGCGGCCGCGGTCCCCAGAATGCACTCGGCGAGACCGCGCAAATTGAGCTGGCCGGATACCAGCGCCAGAAGGCCCGTTCCGGCGGCGCCCACGGCCGCCCCTTCATTGGGCGTGAACCAGCCCAGATAGATTCCGCCGATGACCAGCAGGAAGATTACAACGACAGGCCAAACCTCGAGAATCGCCCGGTTGCGCTCATGCGCGCTCGCCCGCTCCTTGACCTGCGCGGCGCCGGGAAACACACGTACATAGATCGCGATCGCGGCCATGTAGCCGATTGCCGCGAGAATGCCGGGTATGATGGCGGCGATAAACATCTTGATGATGTTCTGTTCTGCCAGGATCGCGTAGATGACCAGGATGATCGAGGGCGGGATGAGGATGCCGAGCGTGCCGCCAGCGGCGAGCGAGCCGGTCGCCAGCGCTCCGGAATAGCCGTAGCGCCGCATCTCAGGGAGCGCGACCTGTCCCATCGTGGCGGCCGTGGCGAGGGACGATCCACAGATGGCGCCGAAGCCGCCGCATGCGCCCACCGAGGCCATGGCGATGCCGCCGCGGCGATGGCCGAGGAACGCGGCCGCGGCGCTGAACAGGGCCCGCGACATTCCCCCCTTGGTGGCGAACTGCCCCATGAGCAGGAACAGCGGCACGATGGCCAGGCTGTGACTGGAGAAGACGTCGTAGGTGAGCGTCTTCATCGTCGCCAGGATCGGTACCCAGGTGCCGGTGACGATCACCGTGCCGAACAGGCCGACCAGGAACATGGCAAGGCCGATCGGCACCCGCAGGAAGATCATCAGCAAGAGGACGATGAAGGACAGAAGTGCGAGCTCGATGCGGGTCATGTCGTGCCCGCGGCCTCCTCGCGGCCCGAGTCCGATCCGGCGATCGGTGGTGGGTCCTCGCCGCGCGCCACCTCGTTTATCGAGCGCCAGACGGTGTAAGCTGAGACCAGGGCGAATCCCCACGCGCCGACTAGTGCGGCCGCAAAGCCGTACCACACCGGCATGCCGAGGATCATGGTGGTCTCGCGGAAGGCGATCTTGTCGTAGAGCCCGAGCTGCAGCCGCCAGGCGATGAAGATAGCGGCGCCGGTCATCAGGACATTGCCGATGAGCGAGAGGGCGGCACGAGAGCGCGGGCTGGCCCAAAACAGGAAGACATCGACCGTCACATGGCCGCGCCGCAACTGGCACCAGGGAAGGAAGGCGAAGACCGCAATCGCCACGCCTGCCTCGACCAGCTCGAAATCACCCGGCACGGGGCCGAAGCCTCTCAGAAACGGGAAGCTTCGCGAATAGCTGCCCAGCCCGCGGCCGGTGATGCTGACCACCGACATGACAACCAGACCGATCAGGATCAGGCCGCCCAGAATGGCCATCGCCCAGGCAATCCAGCCAATGACGCGGCCGACCGACCTCTCCAGATCGGGGGCCAGGCCGTGGGACGTGTCGATGCCTGCCATGAAAGAGGCCTTGCGTGGAGCCAAAACGCGCCGATGTCTGCCACGCGGCAGCGGCGTCGGTAGCGATCCTACATCAGGTCACCGGTGGCGCGATGTGGCCGCGCCACCGGGGGTGAGGTTGGAAGCAGGTCCACACTCAGGCTACGACCGAGCGCCTAGCTTCAGCTTCCGCCGGTGTGCTTTTCAACCAGCTCACGGGCCGATTCGACCAGCGCCTCGGCGTCATGTCCGGCATCCTCCATCTCGGCGATCCAGCCATCGATCACGCCCTGTGCCGCCTCGCGCCAGCGCTGGGTTTCCGCCTCGTCGAGGATGATGACCTCGTTGCCTTCCTCCTCGGCGGCCTGACGGCCGGGCTCGTCGCCCTCGTCCATGACACGACCCGCCCAGGCGGATGTCTCAATCCCGGAATTGGCGTCGATCACCGCCTTCAGATCGTCAGGGAGGTTGTCGTAGGCCTCCTTGTTCATGGCAAACACGAATGGCGTGACATAAAGGCTGCGATCGCCCGAGAAGCCGGTATGGGTGTCGACCAGCTCGGCGACCCGCAATGGCCGGGTGACCTCCCAGGGGATCACGGCGCCGTCGATAACGCCGCGCGACAGCGATTCGGGCACCTGAGGGACGGGCATGCCCACCGCCGTGGCGCCGAGGCTCTCGATCAGCCTGGTGATCATGCGCGTCGGGCCTCGCAGATTCATCCCTTCCATGTCCTCCAGCGAGCGGATGCCTTCGCCGCGCGCGTGGATCAGGCCAGGCCCATGGGTGTGGACGGCGACCACCTTGACATCCTCGAACTCGTCCTGGGCGTGAGCCTCGTAATACTCCCAGGCCGCCCGGGACGTTTCCTCCCCGGTAGTGGCGATGAAGGGCAGGTCGAAGACCTCCATCTTGGAGAAGCGCTCCGGCGTGTAGCCGAGGACGGTCCAGATGATGTCCGCAACGCCCTCACGCGCCTGATCGTAAAGGGCGGGCGGGGCGCCGCCGAGCTGCATTGCAGGATAGAGCTCGAACTGGATACGCCCATCGGACTCCTCTGTAACCTTCTCCGCCCATGGGGCGATGAAGTTAGCCGGGATCGGCGCCTGTGCCGGCAGGAACTGGTGGATGCGCAGCGTGACCTCGGCCTCGGCCGACGCCGGGCCATGCGACGCTGCCAGCAATGCGGCCGCGGCGAACGCGGTGAAAGCGCGTCTCATACTGTGTCCTCCCCTTTTTCACGTGCCTTGGCGGCGTATGGTTCTCCGCCATACGGCAAGATACCAGTTCTCGAACGCTAGAATGGTGCATAAGGCCTTGCAAGCATTACGCTGGAGCAAGCCGGGTTTCGGACAAGCCTTGGCGGCTTTTGTCCCTGACCGCGGCGGGTCGGGCATCCTAGAGTCGCGCTCCTGAGGGTGACAGGAGGGCAGGTGCCGGGTATGCGCACACAGGTGGGAATCGTCGGGGCCGGGCCTGCCGGCTTGCTCCTGTCGCATCTTCTTGCGTTGAATGGCATCGCGTCGGTCGTGCTCGAGGCGCGAAGTCGTGCCTATGTCGAGGAGCGGATTCGCGCTGGTGTCCTCGAGCAGGGAACTATCGATACCCTCGACGAGGCCGGTGTCGGCGCGCGCATGCGCCGCGAAGGCCTGCTCCACCACGGCATCGAGCTTTGCGTCAACGGCCGGGGCCATCGCATTGACTTGACTGGATTAACCGGCGGCCGCGCGGTGATGGTCTATGCCCAACAGGAGGTGGTGAAGGACCTCATCGCCGCCCGGCTGGTCGCGGACGGGACCATCCTGTTCGAGGCCGAGGCTCTGGCTGTCGAGGATCATTGCGCGGACCGCCCGCGCATCCGCTATCGGCACGCGGGCCAGGAGCAGACTCTCAACTGCGACTTCGTTGCCGGATGCGACGGCACCCACGGCGTGGCCCGATCTGCCATTCCGCCTGACGCTTTGACCGTCTTCGAGCGCAGCTATCCTTACGCCTGGCTTGGAATCCTGTCGCCGTCACCGCCACCGGCCGATGAGTTGATCTATGCCCATCACGAGCGCGGCTTCGCGCTCTACAGCATGCGCTCACCAAGTGTATCCCGGCTCTATGTGCAGTGTGCGCCCGACGACGACCTCGCGGCGTGGCCCGACGAGCGGATCTGGGACGAGCTAGAGGCGCGGCTCGGCTCCGAGGCGGGCCGGCCCCTGCAGCGCGGCGAGGTTCAGCAAAAAGCCATCACCCCCATGCGCTCATTCGTCGCCGAGCCGATGCAGCACGGGCGATTGTTCCTGGCCGGCGATTCGGCGCACATCGTGCCGCCCACTGGCGCCAAGGGCCTCAACCTCGCGGTCGCCGACGTGCGCCTCCTCTCACGGGCACTGGAGGCGTTCTACCGCCATAATGACAGCACGAGGCTGGAGCGCTATTCGGCGGACGCGCTGTGGCGCGTCTGGCGCGCCCAGCATTTTTCATGGTGGATGACTACCGCCCTGCATCGCTCCGACGATGCATCCGGGTTCGACCGGCGTCTGCAACTGTCCCAGCTCGACTACATCATTCGCTCGAGCGCCGCCGTGACGTCGCTGGCGGAGAACTACACCGGCCTGCCCTTCGCCGACTAACCAGTCTCTCTCGCACGCGCGAGAGCCCGCGCCGGTCGACACGGCTTCGCACTGGCCCTGAGGCCGGCGCAGGGCTATGTGGAGGCGGTGCACCGACCACCCATAGACTGATCGGGACCAGGGGATGTCAGAGGATTCGCCGGAACACCGCGAGGCAGATGGCGTCGATCGCGGCGCCTTCCGCGAGGCGATGAGCCGCCTCGGCGCGTCCGTCCATATCATCACCTCCGCCGGGCCTGCCGGCGTCTGCGGCATTACCGCGTCCGCCGTCTGCTCGGTCTCGGATACGCCCCCGACGCTCCTGGTCTGCCTCAATCGACAAAGCGCCATGAATCCGATCTTCAAGGCCAATGGCGTCTTCTGCATCAATACACTGGCGGCCGATCATCAAGCGTTGTCCGAGGTGTTTGCCGGGTCGACCGGCCTTGACATGCACCAGCGCATGGATGCCGCCCAATGGCGGGAAACCGCGAGCGGGGCGCCGGCCCTGACGGACGCGCTGGTGTCGCTCGATTGCCGGATTACCGAGGTGAATGAGGTCGGCACGCATAGCGTGTTCTTCGGCGAGGTGCTCGGCCTGTCCTTCGGTGTCAGGCGGCCGGCCCTCGTCTATCTGCACAGGACCTACCACAGCCTCTAGGTCGCCCGGTGGCGTTGTCGGCGGCGGCGCTGGGCGCATAGACTGGCGGCCATGACGCAGCTTGCAGCCGTTCCGCAGTTCCACCTTTACGGCGATCCGGCCGATGACGGGATATTCGACTACATCCATATCGAGACGATCCCGGCGCGCGCGGCTCGGCATCAATGGGTGATCGCGCCGCATAGCCACCGTCACCTGAGCCAGATCCTGCTGGTCACGCGCGGCGAAGGCGAGATGAGATACGAGGCGGATTGTATCGGCTTCGTTGCGCCGGCCCTTCTGCTGCTGCGCCCGACGGTGGTGCATGGCTTCCGCTTCGCGCCGGAGCGCACCAATGGCTACGTCATCAGCTTCACCGAGGACGTGTTGCGCGGCGTGCGCGATGCGCAGAGCTCTTTGCGCGACCGACTCCGGGCGGCGGCCGAGCGGGTCCATGTGGCCTTCTCGCGAGAGGACGATCTCACGAGACTGCACGAGCTGTGCGGTCAGCTCCATGACGAGCATGAGTTCGGCCGCGATGGCCACCACCTGGCGATGCGCGCGCTGCTGGGGCTGTTGCTGGTGGAAACCGGCCGACTGGTTGCCAGCCAGTGGCGCCACCACAGCGTCACCCTGCGCCGGGCCGATGGCACCGTGGCGCGCCTGCGCGACCTGATCGAGCAGCGCTTCCGACAGACTCGGCGACTGGCCGATTACGCAAATGCCCTCGGCATGACGCCGGATCGCCTCAACGATCACTGCAAGCGATTCACCGGCGTCACCGCAGGCCATCTCATCCGGCAAAGGCTGGTCACCGAGGCCAAGCGCCAGCTCATGTTCACCGACCTGACCGTGAGCGAGATCGCCTATGACCTCGATTTCGCCGACCCCTCCCACTTTGCCCGCTTCTTCCGGCGCTATACCGGGCTCACGCCGCAGGCATTCCGCGCCGGCGCCCGCGGCGGATAGCGCTACTGGTCACCGGCGCGCGCCCGCGCCTCGAGATTCGCCAGATGCTGCCCCATCCGGTTGATAATCTGGGCGGTGCGTTCCTGCTGGGCGCGCAGCTGGTTGAGCTCGCCCATGACGAGCGCGATCTCGCTCGGCGTGTCGGCCGGCGACTGTCCCTGTCCGGTCAGCAGCCAAGTCGGGCTGACGTTCAGCATGCCGGCGATCATCACCAGCCGGTTGGCGCGCGGTTCGGCCCGACCGCCTTCCCAGGATGACAGGGTATGGGTGCGCACCCCCAAACGTCGGGCCAGTTGCGCGGTGGACAGGCCGGCGGCCTCGCGGGCCCGAGTGATGCGTTCACCGACGCTCTCGAAGGCTGGTTCCGTATTCATCGCAGGCCTCCTCCCGAATGTATTGGGGGCCCAACCCGGCCCCGGGACCGAGCATGACGGTCGCTATCCACCATAAAGGTTGCGGTGACAGGATCAACGTGGCCACCGGCGCGGGCGCGGCGGCCCTAGTGGTTCGATTCCGACATTTGCATCCCATTGCCGCACCCGCTATGGCCAATGTCGGAATTAAAGGAACCACTAGCAAGATGTTGTTATATAGTGGAATTTTTGAATTTGGCATCTGATCGAGCGCGCGCCGCGGACCGGGTGCCAAATGTCAGATTCATTCCACTAGCCGCTTACCGCTCGAGGAACTCGCTCAAGGTCCGGGTGAAGTCGGTCTCCTGTTCAATGTTGGACAGGTGGGCAGCATCGAGCGTCACCAGCTCCGAGCCGGCGATGGCCTCGGCGATCTCCCGGGACTTGTCCGGCGGGGTGGCAGGGTCGTGGGCGCCGGCAATCACCAGGGTCGGCGCGGTAATCTGCCTGATCGACTGGCGCTGATCCATGTCGCGGATCGCCGCGCAGCAGGCGGCGTAGCCCGCCCCCTCGGTGGACAGCAGCATCTCGCGCACCCGGTCGACGGCCTGGGGGTCGCGCTTGCGGAACTCGGGTGTCAGCCAGCGCTCGATGACCCCGTCGACGAGCGCCTCCATGCCCTTATCGCGCGCCGCCGCGATGCGCTCGTCCCACATCGAGGCGGGCGGCATATGGGCAGCGGTGTTGCACAGGGCGAGCCGCGCGATCCGCTGCGGGGCATGGGCGCCCAGCCACATGCCGACCATACCGCCCTTCGACAGCCCGCAGAAGCTGGCGGTCTCCACACCAGCCGCATCCATGACGGCCACCGCGTCGCGGCCGAGCTGATCGATGGTGCAGGGTTCTGCCGGCACGTTGGAGCGCCCGTGGCCGCGGCTGTCGTAGCGCAGGATCCGGAACCGGTCCTTGAGGCTGGCGACCTGAGCGTCCCACATCGACAGATTGGTGCCCAGCGAGTTCGAGAAGAAGAGCCAGGGGGCGCCTTCGGTCCCCGTCACCTCGTAATGGATCGCCGCGCCGTCGGATTTCGCTATTGGCATCAGTCTCTCTCCGTGAACGTTTTCAGGTCTTGCTTGATCGTCTCCCAGTGGGCGGTGGCCCGGTCAACCGTACTCGTCGTGACACCGAGATAGCGAGCCGGATCGAGGGCTCGGTCGATCGCGGCATCGTCGAGATGGGCGGTGACGGTCCTGTCCTGCCGTGCCAGCGCGGCAAGCGGGCGGCCCGCCGCCTGCGCCTGTCTGACCAGGTCGCCGACCAGGCTGTGGGCGGTGCCCCGCCCGATCTGCGGCGCAAGCGCCATCATCAGGGCTTCCGCCATCATCGCGCCGCCGCCGGCATTGAGATTTTCGCGCATGCGTTCCGGCCGGACTTCGAGCCCCGAGACAGTCTCCCGCAGATGGGAGAGGGCGCCGGCGGCCAGCCCGAAGAGTTCGGGGATCGACGCCCATTCGGCGTGCCAGCCCCCGATGCCGCGTTCATGGGCGTGGTCCATGCCGGCGATGAGGCCGGACAGCAGGCCGCTTGCCCGCAGCGCGTTAGCCCGGATGACCGGTGCCGCCACTGGATTGCGCTTGTGCGGCATGGTCGAGGAGCCGCCGCGGCCCGGCCCGGCCGGCTCCGATGCTTCGCCGATCTCGGGCTGCATCATCAGGGCGATGTCGCCGGCGATCTTGGCCGCGGTGCCGCACAGAATCGCGACCTCGCTGCACAGGCTGAGCAACGCGCCACGATCGGTGTGCCAGGCGGCAAGCGGAACCGGCAGGTCGAGGTGCCGGCCCAGCCCCTCGCGCACCTCGTCCGCCGCGGGGCCGAGGGCGGCGAGGGTTCCCACGGCGCCGCCGAATTGGAGGGCTAGGCCACGACGGGCCGCCTGCGCCAGGCGCGCGCGGCACTTCGATACGGCCTCCAGCCAGCCGGCGCACTTGAACCCGAAGGTCACGGGCAGCGCCGGTTGGAGCAGCGTTCGTCCCACCATCACGGTGTCGCGATGGGCGCTGGCGAGCGCGGACAGGGTATCGCCGATGGCGCCGAGATCGGTCTCGATGAGCGCCAGCCCATCGCGCATCTGGAGGACGAGGCCGGTGTCGATGACGTCCTGGCTGGTCGCCCCCCAATGGACCCATCCCCGGCCCGGTTCGGGGCAGTGGGCGGTGAGCGCCTTGACCAACGCAATCGCCGGTGCGGTCTGATATCGCGCCGCCTCGGCAAGGTCCGCGCCATCGATGTCGAGACTTTCGCAGGCCTCGGTTATGCAGCGGGCGGCTTCGGCCGGAATCACGCCGGCCTCGGCCTCGGCCTGCGCCAGGGCGGCCTCGAAGCGCAGCATCGCGCGCAGGCGCGCCGCGTCGTCGAAGACGCGGCCCATTGCCTCGGTGGAGAAGATCGCCGAAAGGAGGTCCGAGGACAAATTCCACGCCTTCGATTGACAGCCGGTGACGCGGAGACCTTATTCGGGGGGCACCGGTCTGTCATCCGTGCCGGGAGCGGCGCGCGGGGCGCCATTCAATGGGAGTTGACCATGGCAATGAAGATGACGGGGGAATACACGCTCCCGGCAGATCGCGAGACGGTCTGGCAGGCCCTCAACGATCCTGCCATTCTGGAAGCGAGCATTCCCGGCTGCGAGGAGTTCGAGAAGGTCAGCGACACCGAGTTCAACGCATTGGCTCGAGTCAAGGTCGGGCCGGTCAAGGCCCGCTTCCGGGGCAACGTGACACTGTCCGACATTGACGCGCCGAACAGCTATCGGATTTCGGGCGAAGGGCAGGGCGGCGTGGCCGGTTTCGCCAAGGGGGGTGCCCTGGTCACCCTGAGCGATGCCGAAGGCGGCGGTACGGTGCTCAGCTATGACGTTGATGCGCAGGTCGGCGGCAAGATCGCCCAGGTCGGTCAGCGCCTCATCAACGGCGCCGCGAAAAAGACGGCGGACCAGTTTTTCGACAATTTCCGTCGACAGCTCGATCCCGATCATGCCGCGCCGGATGCCGCGGCGGGATGATGGGCGGGCGTAGTGTCCCGAATCCGAAATTCGTTACCATTCGCAACAGTTTCCGCACGAATTCCGGATTCGACAAGGACACTAGCAACTTTATGAATTTAGTGTGGTTTTGGATTTGAAGTTCGTTTCGGGGCCTGCTGCAAGCCTGGTAACGAACTTCAAATCCACCACACCAGGTGCCCGGACGCATCATCAGCGCGCAACTTGCTTGACCGCCAGACGGCGGCGCGCCAGACTTCCGCTTGACGGTTGCGGGCTGCGGCCGCCATCTATCGACCGCGCGAACCGCGCGGATGCCATCATGATTGCTGAGAACGGCCGGGCGGCTCACAGACGGCTCGGCATGAACGACCGACCGGTGGGAGGAGCGAATGACCAGCGTTTCAATGACCGTAAACGGCAAACCGGCGTCGGGCGAGGTTGAGCCGCGCACCCTGCTGGTGGACTTTCTGCGCGAGCACCTGCGCCTGACCGGCACCCATGTCGGTTGCGATACCAGCCAGTGCGGTGCCTGCGTCGTTCACGTCGACGGCACCGCCGTCAAGTCGTGCACGACCCTCGCCCTGCAATGCGAGGGCGCCGACGTGCTGACCATCGAAGGGCTCGCACAGGGCGATCAGCTTCATCCGATGCAGGAGGCCTTCCGCGAGCATCATGCGCTGCAGTGCGGGTTCTGCACACCGGGTATGATCATGTCTGCGATCGACATCATCAATCGCCATGGGGGCGTTCCCGACGAGACGACGATCCGTCACGAGCTCGAGGGCAATCTGTGCCGTTGCACGGGCTATCATAACATCGTCAAGGCGGTGATCGCCGGCGGCGAAGCCATGGCGCCGGGGCGGGCCGCCGCCGAATGACCCTCGGGAGGGGACAATGGCCAGGGATACGGGAATTGGCGCCCGCGTGAAGCGGGTGGAGGATCAGCGTTTCATCACCGGCAAGGGACGCTACACCGCCGATCTCAATCGGCCTGGGCAGGCGCATGCCGCGTTCGTGCGCTCGCCGCACGCCCACGCCAAGGTGGGAAGCATCGACAAGGCTTCGGCCATGGAGGTGCCGGGCGTTCTTGCAGTGTTTACCGGCGAGGATCTGGCGGCCGACGAGGTCGGCGCGCTGCCCTGCGGCTGGGCCATCACGTCCAAGGACGGCTCGCCGATGGTAGCGCCCGGGCACCCCTGCCTGGCGCAGGGCAAGGTCCGCTATGTCGGCGACCCTGTGGCGGTGGTGATCGGCGAGACGCTGTCCGCGGCGCGTGGCGGAGCCGAGGCGCTCGAAGTGGAATACGAGGAGCTGCCCGCCGTGGTCGATCTCGACGCTGCTCAGTCGTCGGACGCGCCTTTGGTGCACGATGAGGCCGCGCGCAACACGGCCTTCGAGTGGGAGCTCGGCGACAAGGCGGCGACCGAGGAGGCCTTCGCCAAGGCGCGGCACGTTACGCGGATCGATCTGGTCAACAACCGGCTCGTGCCGAATGCCATGGAGCCGCGGGCCGCGGTCGGCGAATACGACTCCGGTACCGACGGGTTCACCCTCTACACGACCAGCCAGAACCCGCATGTCGCGCGACTTGTGATGTCGGCCTTTCTCAACATCGCGCCGGAGCACAAGCTGCGGGTGATCGCCCCGGATGTGGGCGGCGGCTTCGGCTCCAAGATCTATGTCTACCCCGAAGAGACGGTGTGCGTCTGGGCGTCCAGTAAGGTGGACCGGCCGGTCAAGTGGACCTGCGACCGGGCCGAGGCTTTCCTAAGCGACGCCCATGGCCGGGACCATCTGACCCATGCCGAGCTGGCGCTGGACGAACAGGGCAAGATCCTCGGCCTGCGTATTAAGACGAAGGCCAATGTGGGAGGTTATCTCAACCTGTTCGCCTCCTCGGTGCCGACATACCTCTATGCGACGCTCCTGTCCGGCCAATACGACATTCCGGCAATCTATGCCGAGGTCGACGCGGTCTACACCAACACCACCCCGGTCGATGCCTATCGCGGCGCGGGGCGCCCCGAGGCGACCTTTGTGGTCGAGCGGCTGATCGAGGTGGCGGCGCGCGAGACGGGCATGGACCCTGCAGAGTTCAGGCGCCGGAATTTCGTTACGTCCTTCCCGCACCAGACGCCGGTCATCATGATGTATGACGCGGGCGACTATGCGGCCTCCCTCGACAAGGCCCTGGAGCTCATAGACTATTCGGGCTTCGCACAGCGCAAGAGTCAGGCGGCCCGCGAGGGCAAGCTACGCGGCATCGGCTTTTCGACCTATATCGAGGCCTGCGGCATTGCGCCGAGCCAGGCGGTCGGCTCGCTCGGAGCCGGCGTGGGGCTCTGGGAATCGGCGGAGGTCAGGGTCAATCCCGTTGGCACGGTCGAGGTTCTGACCGGCTCGCACAGCCACGGGCAAGGCCACGAGACGACCTTTGCCCAGCTCGTCGCCGACCGGCTCGGCATTCCCATGACCAACGTTGCCATCGTTCACGGCGATACCGACAAGGTGCAGTTCGGCATGGGGACATACGGGTCCCGCTCCGGGGCCGTCGGCATGTCGGCGATCTCGGTGGCGCTCGACAGGGTGGTCGCCAAGGCCAAGAAGGTGGCGGCTCACCTGCTGGAGGCCTCCGAGGGCGATATCGAGTTCAAGGACGGCCAGTTCACCGTCTCGGGCACCGACCGGTCGATTGACTGGACTTCGGTCGCGCTCAACGCCTACACGGCCCACGGCTTCCCCTCCGCCGACCTCGAACCGGGGCTCAAGGAAGGTGCGTTCTACGATCCCACCAACTTCACCTTCCCGGCGGGCTGTCACATCTGCGAGCTAGAAATCGACGCGGACACCGGGCACACCCGGATCGTCAACTGGGTCGCGGTGGACGATTTCGGCGAGATCATCAATCCGATGATCGTCGAGGGCCAGGTCCATGGCGGCATCGCCCAGGGCGTCGGTCAGGCCCTGCTCGAACACACGGTTTACGACGAATCGGGCCAGCTGGTGTCCGGTTCGTTCATGGACTACACCATGCCGCGCGCCGACGATCTGCCGAGCTTTTCGCTCGACTTCACGGTGACCCGCTGCCCGTCCAATCCGTTGGGCATCAAGGGGTGCGGCGAGGCCGGCGCGATTGCCGCGCCGGCGGCGGTCATCAATGCCATCACCGATGCGGTCGGGCACGAGGATGTCGCCATGCCGGCGACGGCCGAGGCCGTGTGGCAGGCGATCCGCAAGTCGCCGGCGCGCGAAGCGGCTGAGTGAGGGGAGAGCAGAAGAATGTACGACTTCAATTATCATCGGCCGTCCTCTCTCGATGAGGCCGTTACGCTTCTCGGCCAGGGCGAGGACGTCAAGGTGCTGGCCGGCGGCCACACCTTGCTGCCCACCATGAAGCAGCGGCTGGCCGCGCCATCCGATGTCGTCGACCTGTCGCGGATCGCCGCGCTCAAGGGGATTGAGGCCACCGAGGGCGCGGTCCGGATTGGCGCGGCGACATCTCATGCCGATGTCGCCGCCTCCGGCGAGGTGCGGAACCGTATCCCGGCGCTGGCCGCGCTCGCTGCGCGGATCGGCGATCCCCATGTGCGCAACCGGGGCACGCTGGGCGGCTCGATCGCCAATAACGATCCCAACGCCGACTATCCGGCCGCCTGTCTCGCGCTCGGGGCAACGATCGTCACGACGAAGCGGGAGATCGCCGCCGACGATTTCTTCGTCGATATGTTCGAGACGGCGCTGGACGAAGACGAGATCGTCACGCGGGTGGATTTTCCGGTCCCGCGCCGGGCTGGCTACGCCAAGTTCCCCAACCCGGCGTCGCGCTATGCCCTGGTCGGCGTGTTCGTGGCCGAGGGCGGAGACGGCATCCGCGCCGCAGTGACCGGCGCCGGCCCCTGCGTCTTCCGCGTTCCCGAAATGGAGGCAGCGCTCGGCCACGACTTTTCGCCGGCCGCGCTCGAGGGCATCAAGGTTGATGCTGGCGGGCTCAATGCCGATATCCATGCCAGCGCCGACTACCGCGCGCATCTGGTCGGCGTCATGGCGCGCCGGGCGGTCGAAGCCGCGCTTGAGGGCCGCTGACGGCGCCAGCGGTTTTGATCTTTCGGCCGCGGGCCTCTGCGGAACGGCAGGGGCCTGCTGCTGTGCGCGCTACAAGGTTCAGCTCGGCAAGGAGTCGCTACATGGCTGCCAGCACGCCTACGCACGGTCCGGCGTCGATCGATGACGTCGTGGAGTTGCTGGCCAACTCCGGATATGTCGCCGAGCGCTCGCTGGCCACCGTCATCTTCCTGGCGCTGCGCATGGACCGGCCGGTGTTTCTCGAAGGCGAGGCGGGCGTCGGTAAGACGGAGGTCGCCAAGGCGCTGTCATCAGCCCTGGGCCGGCGCCTGATCCGGCTGCAATGCTATGAAGGGCTCGACATCTATTCCGCGGTCTATGAATGGAACTATGCCGCGCAGATGATCGAGATCCGGCTGGCCGAGGCAGAGGGCGTCGTCGATCGCGCCCGGCTCGGCGAGGACGTGTTTTCCGAGCGCTTTCTGGTCAAGCGGCCGTTGCTGCAGGCGCTGGAGCCCGACACGGTTGGCCCGCCGGTGCTCCTGATCGACGAGCTTGACCGGGCCGACGAGGCCTTCGAGGCGTTTCTGCTCGAAGTACTGTCGGACTATCAGGTCACCATCCCCGAGATCGGCACGGTGCGCGCCGAGCACGCGCCGGTCGCCATTATCACCTCCAACCGGACCCGTGAGATCCATGACGCGCTGAAGCGGCGCTGCCTTTACCACTGGGTGGATTTTCCCGACGCTGAGCGCGAGCTGGCGATCGTGCGGGCGCGAGTGCCGGGCGCGCCCGAGGCGCTGAGCCGGCAGATCGTCGCCTTCGTGCAGGCCTTGCGGCGCGAGGATTTTTTCAAGGCGCCGGGGGTGGCGGAGACACTGGATTGGGTCACTGCGCTGA
>SKQW01000345.1 GCA_007118805.1 Rhodobiaceae bacterium
ATCGGCGACGACCGGGATCTCCGGCCGCTCTGGCGTTGGCGGCGCGGGATCGGCAGGGCGCGGTGGCCCGGCATAGACCGGCGGCTGACGCAGCACGTAGTCCTCGGGCAGGATCCGCTGCCCCTCGCGCCGCTTGACATTGCGAATGCGGCGTTTCTCGGCAACCTCTTGCCAATAGGCCTGGGACGCCTGTTCATAGGCGTGCCATTCATCCACTGATTGCCCCGCCTGCGCCTGCGCCTGCGCCTGCTGGCCTGTGACGGCCTGCGCCCGCGCGTCACTC
Organism: Rhodobiaceae bacterium; assembly: GCA_007118805.1. Lineage (GTDB taxonomy): Bacteria > Pseudomonadota > Alphaproteobacteria > Rhizobiales > Tepidamorphaceae > SKQW01. Next base: position 284 of record SKQW01000345.1, read on the forward strand.
ACCGAACCCGGCGCGAGCACGGCCGCGGCCGCGAGCAGGAGCGCCGTGGCAAACCCGCCGCCCATCAAGCGGCGCTCGAGCGCCTGATGCTCGTCTGATCGGTGTCGCGATGATCGCAAAGCGTCCCTCCTGAACCGCTTCCAAGCCATGCCACGGGCAAGACCGCAGCGGCAACAGTCAGCCGAACTCGGCGCGACCGGTAAGGTCTGCTGCCTGACCTGCCTCACGCTTGAAGTTCCGCTTCTGCATGCCGCTTGGACCGCCACCTTGGTCAGTCAACGGGGCGGTCAAGTGACAGCGATGCGGCCAACTAACTGAAAATTCTAACAGTTTCCTTATGTCTAATCTTAGAAAGGCCGCTGTAATAACACGTCGGAGCTACCCGGAGAGAGGGGTGTGCCGTGCGTGGCAACATCGGTGTGATGGTTGGACTGGCGGTGCTCTGCGGGGGACTGGCCGTCTTCGTATCGCGCAGCTGGCTGGATATGCAGGCAAACCAGCGGCTCAGCGAAATGGATCAGACGTCTCGTCCGGTCGCCGAGCGGACCATCGTGGTCGCCGACCAGCCGCTGCGATTTGGCAACCCTGTGCGGGAAAACTTGCTGCGGGAAGTTTCTTGGCCAGCTGACGCCATTCCCGCCGGCGCTTTTGAAAGGATCACGGACCTGCTGGACGGCGAACCGAGATCGGTGCTGTCGCCGATCGAGCGCAACGAGCCGGTGCTGGCGGCGAAAGTGACCGGCCCGGGCCAGCGCGGCACGCTGTCGGCAGTAATCGATGACGGAATGCGGGCGGTGACGGTCCGGGTCAACGATGTCGCCGGGGTGGCCGGATTCATCTTGCCCGATGATCGGGTTGATGTGCTGCTAACGCGCCGAACCGAGTCCGGCGACAATGTTGCCGAAGTGATTCTCCAGGGCGTGCGGGTTCTCGCCGTCGACCAGACTGCCGATCAGCGCCGGGAGGATCCCACCCTCGCCAAGGCGGTGACGCTCGAGGTCGGCACGCGCGCTGCCCAGAAGGTTGCGCTCGCTTCGACGGTTGGCACACTTTCGCTTGTTTTGCGCCGCGCCGGGGACTCGGACGGAGAAGTCACCCGCACCGTCACGCTAAACGATCTTGTCTCGCCGTCCGTCTTCGCCGCGCTCAATCCGAAAACGCCAGTGGTGAATGCGGACAATCCCGAGCCTGATGCCGCCTCGGCGCCGGGTGACCGCATGCGCGCGCGGATCGGCGTGATCCGGGCGCTGGAACGAGCCGAATACACAGTGCCGGCCCGGCTGGGAGATTGATGATGCGCATTCTGTTTGCCGGTCTCGTGATCGCCGTTCTGGCTTGGCTTCCCGCCCCGCCTGCTGCCGCCAGCGCTCTGACCGTGCAGGCAGACCGGGCCATCAAGATCCAGGTTCCGGTCGGCAAGTCCAAGACGGTGTCGAGCGCCGATGTGTTCGCCGATGTGGTGGTCGGCGACCCCGGCGTGGCCGACGTCATGCCGCTTTCGGATCGCTCCTTCTATGTGCTGGGGCGCGACATCGGGTCGACGAATGTGGCGCTGTTCGATTCGAGCGGCCAAATCGTCGGCATCGCCGATGTGGAGGTGTCCTTCGACACCGATACGCTGGCCGTGCAGATCCGCAATCGCATGCCGGCCTCCGGCATCCAGGTTTCTTCGGTTCATGGGCGGATAATGCTGTCAGGCCACGCCCCCGACGCCCGGACTGTGGATGAGGCGGTGTCGATCGCCAAAGGGTTTGGTGCCGAGGTCATAAACTCGGTGAAGATCGACCAGTCCCAGCAAGTCATGCTTGAGGTGCGCTTCGTAGAGGCCGCGCGGTCGGCAGGACGGGAGCTTGGTGTAAGCTGGGCGGCGGTTGGGAACAATCTGTTCGCTGTAACCGGGTTCGACGGCCTGGTGTCGGGCAGCACGCCCTTCGGCACCATGATCGGGCGCCTCTTGGACCGCGGCGTCAAGGCCGATGTGCTGATTGAGGCGCTTGAGGAGCGCGGGCTTGCGCGGCGTCTAGCCGAGCCGAATCTGGTGGCGCTTTCAGGCGACACAGCCAGCTTCCTTGCTGGCGGCGAGTTTCCCTTTCCCGTTAGATCGAGCGACGACACTGTCACGATCGAGTTCAAACGCTTCGGCGTCGGCCTTGCCTTCACGCCGACCGTTCTGGATGACGGCATCGTCAACCTAAAGATTGAACCGGAGGTGTCGCAGCTTGATCCCACAAATTCGGTGCGGGTCGGCGGCGTCGAGGTGCCCGGGCTGGCGGTGCGCCACGCGTCGACCACCGTGGAGCTGCGCGACGGCCAGAGTTTCGCCATTGCTGGAATGCTGCAGAGCATCAACACCACCAGTACACGTCAGCTTCCTTGGATAGGCAGCGTCCCGATCATTGGCGCGCTGTTTCGCAGCTCCGCCTTTCAGCGCCAGGAGACCGACCTGGCCATCATCGTCACGCCACGGCTCGTCGGCCCTGCCGCACCGGGCGATCCGTTGCGCACGCCGCTCGACAACACCAAGCGACCAAGCGACGTCGACTACTTCCTGCTCGGGCGCGACGAGGTAACGCCGGCGATGGAGCGTGGCGAGAGCGGACGTCCCGTCATAAAGGCCGGCCACATCATTGACCTGCCGAGGAGGTGAGCCATGGCAAGGCCAAGCTTCGCTCTGTGTCCAGCCTTGTTGTTCGCACTGGCACTGTCCGGCTGTCAGTATCTCGATCGCCACGAGACCATCAGTTTGCATGGCGGCGATGCGCTAGCCAGCAATGTCGCCATCCAGATGATCGACCCATGGCCGCTTTCGGCGGGTGACCGACACATCCCAGGTGACGGTGAGCGGGCCGCGGCGGCAATCGAGCGCTATCGCAAGAACGCGGTCACCGAGCCGCAGGGGCTGGGCGCCTCTGCGCTGTCGTCAGGACAGGGAGCGCAATAGGCCATGCGCCGGCCGAGCAGGCTGCAGCGAAATCGCCGACTGGCAATATGGGCCCGGCGCGCCGGGCGCCGTTTCGGTGCTGAGCAAGGCGGGGCCATGATTATCGCCCTGGCGCTCGTTTTCCCGGCGATTGCCGGGTTGACGTTTCTGGCCGTCGATGCAGGTCGCCATTACAATCTTCACACCTCGTTGCAAAGTGCCGCCGATGCTTTCGCCCTGGCTGGCGCTGCCGAACTCGACCGCCGGCCCGATGCGATCACCCGCGCCGAGCGTGCGATCGGCATCAAGTCGCAGTCGCTGGTCGCCAACGACGCCCTGTTCGGCGACGGTGGCGAACTCGACATCTCCGTGCGGTTCCTCAACCAGCTCGATGCGCCTGTGGACGTCGAACCGCCCGAGGCCCGCGATGCGCGCTTCATCGAGGTGACGATCAATCCGGTCGCCCTGAGCAACCCGACCATCGCCAAGATTCTGGGCCTCGCCGGTGAGGTGAGAACGGCGGCGAGCGCGACCGCCGGCTTCGAGCAGGCGGTGTGCGAATTCGCGCCGTTCTTCATCTGCAATCCGTTCGAGAACAAGGCGGTTTCGCTGTTCGAGGCGGTCCAGTCGCCGCAGTGGCGAAAGCGGCTCATCGCATTGCGCGATCCCCAGGGAGATCAATGGTTTCCCGGCAATTACGGCTTCCTTGCTGCACCGGATGGCAGCGGTGCCTCTGCGCTGCGGGACATGATTGCCATAGACCGCCCGCCGCTGTGCTTCACCCAGAGCGAGGTCGAAACCGAGCCGGGCGCCATGGCCGGACCGGTGCGCCGAGCCATCAATGTGCGCTTCGACCTCTATGCCGGCGACATGAACAATCGGCGGAGCGATCCCCGCTACCGGCCGGCGCGCAACGTCCGGAAGGGGTATAGCGGCAAGAATTGCAATCAGCAGGAACCGGGAGACCCCGACGTCATCCGTGGCCTACCGCGCGACGATTGCTTCGAGACGAGCAGCTGCGAAGCCATCAATGCGCACAGCGGTGGTCGTTTCGGCGACGGAGAATGGGACATCGACGGTTACTGGCAGACCAATTACGAGACCGATCCCCCGGATACCGTCAATGGCAGACCGAAATCGCAAGCCTCGCGTTACGACGTGTATATGGAAGAGCTCGAGGGCTTTGGGCAGCTTTACAAGCACGAGGCCGGCACCGGCAGCATGACCGAGATCGGTGAGCCGATTTGCTATTCGGGGCCGCAATGGGCCTTCGACGATCCGCTCGACCGGCGGATGCTGAATGCTGCGGTCGTCAACTGCATCGAACATGATCTGTCTGGTCGCGACCGGGCGCCCGCGATTGCATTCGTGCGGCTGTTCCTTACCGAGCCTGTAGGCGAGGACAATGCCATCTTCGCCGAACTGGTCGATATCATCGAGCCCGGCGTTCCCGGCGCCGAAACCATGCTGCGCGATATCGTGCAGCTTTACAGGTAGCGGCGATGATCCCAAGGGTCGGCAAGGCTTTGGAAAGGCTGCGAGCCACCATCGACGCAAACGGAACGGCGGCCATGGAAGCGGCCATCGCAGCCCCGGTCGTGCTGATCCTGATGGTCGGTGCGATTGAGTACGGCAATCTGCTTTACAACGCCAACCTCATCCAGACCGGCCTGCGCGATGCGGCCCGGTATCTGGCGCGGGTGGACGATCCGATGCAACGGGAACAGGAGGCCAAGAGGCTCGCCGTTACCGGCACCATCTCCGGCAGCGCGCCGGCCCGGGTGGCATGGTGGCAGGAAGGGCACATCACGATCAGTCGGCGCAGTCTCACGAACACGTCGGATGCCGAGGGACGTCGGCCCCTGCGCGGAGGCGATGAGGTGTACGTCGTTCGCGTCGCGACAGAGGTGGACTACCGCGGCTTCGGTACTTTGAGCGCGCTCGGCCGAGATGCGCTCAGACTGGCCTTCGCCCATGAAGAGCGCGTGGTGGGACAGTAAGATGAGCGCAAGCGCGCATCACTTGGGCCAGTCGGAGCGAGGGACGACAAGCGTCGAGTTCGGCCTGACGGCCAGCGTCGTCATCGTGCTAGTGCTCGGCATTGCCGAGTTCGCGCTCGCATACTGGCAGTGGAACGCCGCCGCCAAGGCGGCCCAGCTCGGTGCTCGCCTAGCCGCCGTTTCGGATCCTGTGGACTCAACGTTCAAGAACATCACGGGCCTCGACTCAGCCCAGCCCGGCGACCCGATGCCAGCCTTTGACGAGATCGTCTGTCACGGTGGGCTCGGAGAGTGCAATGGCGAGAGTGAGCGCTTCGACCGTGAGGCCATGGAGGCGATCGTCTACGGGCCAAACGCTAGCGCCGAATGCCCGAACAACCCGGGGCGCTATCCGCCCATGTGCCGGGTATTCTCCCGGATCAAGCCGGAAAACGTGGTGATCAGCTACAGCCACTCCGGGCTTGGTTTCGCCGGCCGGCCAGGCGGCCCGGTGCCGACAATCACGCTGCGGCTGGAGGATGTCACCTATGATTTCATTCTGCTGCACCGGCTGTTCGGCAGCGGAACCATCATGCCCGACTTTGCCACCACCGTGACAGGGGAAAGCCTGTCGTCGACAGTCGAATGAGGAATATTGGCATGCTGCAACCTAACATACCACTCACGGAAGGGAAGCCACGTGTTGTTGCCGTCACGCGGGACGAACCGCTCGCGATAGCTCTGCAGGATGGCTTGCTTGCGGCGGACTTCGATACCAGCGTTCACACCCAAAGCATCGAATCCGTCGACGAGGCGCTGCCGCTGAGAGGAGCAGCGGTACTTATCCTCGATATCGACGGACGCCCCGGGGACGGGCTAGCTGCGCTGCAGCGTCTGGTTGCACGGGTGCAGCCGGCGGCCTGCATCGTGGTGACCGGCAGCCTCAACGAGTCGCTGGCGCGCGCGCTCCTGGAGGCCCGCATTCGCGATGTGCTCGTCAAGCCGGTGTCCCCGGAGAGATTGATAGAAGCGTGTACGCGGGCGCTCGGCGATGCCCCCGGCCCGGAAGAAGCAGAGGCCGAGATCACGGCTTTTCTGCCGGCGACCGGCGGCGTCGGCAGCACCACGCTCGCCATACAGGCTGCGCTGCTGTTGCAGAACCCGGGTGGGCGGCGCGCTTCGACGTGTCTCGTCGACCTCGATCTTCAGCAGGGCGTATGCGCCGAGTATCTCGACCTCGAGCCACGTCTCGATCTCAACGAGATCGAGCCTCGGCCCGAGCGGCTCGATCGCCAGCTCCTCGAGGTCATGCTGTCACGTCATTCCTCGGGCCTGTCCGTCTTGGCGGCGCCCGGTTGCCCTGGAACGCCCGTGCAGGTGCACCCGCAGGCGGTCAGCCGCCTGCTCGACCTTGTCGCGGCCAATTTTGAGCATGTTGTCATCGACCTGCCGCGCCATTGGTTTACATGGACCGACGGCGTGCTGATGGGCTCGAACCAGCTCTTCGTGGTTGCCGAGATGACGGTGCCCGCGTTGCGCCAGGCGCGTCGACTGGCTGGCGTGTTGGCTGAGCGCCTCCCCCAGGGTCCTGTCCCGCGCATTGTCGTCAACCGCTACGAAAGCCGCAATTTCGGGCCTGGACTACGGCGTTCTGACATCGAGCAGGCGCTCGGTGGATTCTTCGCCGGGACGGTGGCCAACAAATACGCGCTGGTGCGCGAGGCCATCGATCAGGGCGTGCCGCTGTCCGAAATCAAGCCGAGAAACCCGGTGCTTGAAGACATCGCACGCCTGGTGATGCCGGGGGAGCAGACTTACCGCCCTCATCTGCTGTCGCAATGGTGGGGACGGGTGCTGGCGCGATGACATCACTCTGTGAAGGGCAGGAGGCGATCTGATGCTCGGACGTTTCAGTGCACGGCTTGCGGTCAGTGAGCCTGGGGCGCCGCTCGACAATATCCCGGCGGAGCCGGACGTTGAGCAGGCTGTCAAAGCCGACCCCGAGCCCGAAACGCCGCCGCTCTTTGGCGCAAAGATGCTCGACGCAAAGGTGCGCCTGCATCGCCGGCTGATCGAGGAAATCAACCTGTCGGCGCTGGAGAAGCTGAACCCCCAGGAAATGCGCCGCGAGATCCACGGGCTGGTGGCGGAATACGTCTTGGCCGAGCGCCTGCCCTTGAACGCCAATGAACTGGATACTTTCACCGAAGAGATCATCGACGAGATGACAGGACTGGGGCCACTGGAGCCTCTGCTGAAGGAGCCAAGCGTCAGCGATATCCTGATCAATGGCCCCGACAGAGTCTATGTCGAGCGTGGCGGCATGCTGGAGCCCACCCAGGTGCGGTTCAAGGACGAGCCCCACCTGTTGCGGATCATCAACAAGATCGTCGCCGGAGTCGGACGGCGGGTGGATGAATCTCATCCGCTGTGCGATGCGCGTCTGTCCGACGGCTCACGCTTCAACGTCGCAATCCGGCCAATCGCCGTCGATGGGCCGCTGGTCTCAATCCGCAAGTTCTCGAAAAAGCCCTTCAATCTGGATCGGCTGGTGCAGATCGAAGCGTTGCGCCCGCAAATGGCATCGGTGCTGTCGGCTGCCGTAAGCGCGCGCATCACCTGCATCATCTCTGGCGGGACGGGGTCGGGCAAGACGACGATGCTAAATGCCTTGTCGGCCTTCATCTCGCAGGGCGAGCGCCTGATCACCATAGAAGACGCCGCCGAGCTGCAGTTGCAGCAGCCGCATGTCGGGCGTATGGAGACCCGCCCCCCCAATATCGAGGGCAAGGGCGAAATCCGCCAACGCGAGCTCGTCAAGAACGCACTCAGGATGCGGCCCGACCGCATCATCCTGGGTGAATGCCGCGGCGAGGAAGCCTTCGACATGCTCCAGGCTATGAACACTGGCCATGAGGGCTCGATGGCGACCATTCACGCCAACACGCCAAGGGATGCGCTGTCACGGCTCGAGCAGATGATCGGCATGGCCGGACTCCCGATGACCGTTTCCTCGATTCGGGGCCAGATCACCGCCGCCGTCCAGCTCATTATTCAGCTACAGCGCCTGTCCGATGGCAAACGCCGCGTCACTAGCGTGGCCGAGATCACCGGGGTCGAAGGTGACATCATCCAGATGCAGGAAATCTTCAAATTCACCGTAACCGGCGCGGGGTCGGACGGTTCCGTGGAAGGCGAGTTTCGGGCGACCGGCCTGCGGCCGCGATTCCTGCGCGATCTGGCTTCCCGCGGCGTCACGATCCCAGGCGAGTATTTCGATCCCTCTCAGCCGCTGTGAGTGCAATGCCCTTCAACATCAACCCGACCTATATGATCTACCTGTTCTCGGCGATCGGCGCGGTCCTTCTCGCCGAAGCGGTCTACATGGTCTTGCATTCCTCGAAGTCCTATCGCGCCAGCGTGAACCGGCGGTTGCGCACGCTCGGCGAACAATCCGATCGCGAGAGCGTTCTTATCCAGCTTCGCCGAGAGCGGGGGCTGACCGAAGGCGGCGACTTCGCGATGCCGGCGGAAGCGCTCAATCGCCTCATTCTGCGATCGGGCGTGACCCTGGGCATCGCGCCTCTCGCCATTCTGGCTGCTGGCATGGCGGGCGGCGCAGCCCTCACGCTCCTCGCGCTGCGAGGCGACCTTCTCGAAGCCCTGCTGGGCGCCGCGGTGGCGGGTCTGCTGCTGCCCTACATGATCCTGCGCTTTCTCCAGGCGCGCCGGCTCAAGACCTTCGCCACGCAGTTTCCGGATGCCATTGACATAGTCGTGCGCAGTCTGAAAGCCGGCCATCCGGTGCCTGTGGCGATCGGCATGGTCGCCCGCGAGATGCCCGATCCTGCGGGCTCGGAATTCGGCATTGCCGCCGATGAGATCACCTATGGCTCGGACCTGGAGACAGCGATGCGCAATCTTGCCTTCCGGGTGGGCCAGGAGGATCTGCCGCTATTCGTCACCGCGGTGGCGATCCAGACCTCGACCGGCGGCAATCTGCGCGAGATTCTTGAAAACCTCTCGGGGATCATTCGCCAGCGAATAAAGATGAGGCGCAAGGTAACGGCGTTGTCGGCGGAGGGCCGATTCTCCGCCCTGTTCCTGTCTGGCCTGCCCCTGTTGCTGTTCGGGGCCATTCAGGCGATCGCGCCCGATTTCTATGGTGAGGTATGGGAGGAGCGGCTGACCCATATTGTGCTGGGTGCCACCGCGGCTTGGATGATCGGCGGCAACATCATCATGCACAAGATGATCAGTTTCCGGATTTGACCCATGGCTTCGGTGCTGGACCTCTTGGACGCAGTGGCACGGGGCGACGGCCGAACCCTTGCCATGGTCCTGATCTTCGCCGCCGCCGCCGCCATTACGCTTGCCGTGTCATCAGCATCGGCCGGGCGTCGCGCGGTGCGTCGCCGCGTCGCGGCGATCTCCGATGATACGCAGAAGGCGGATCGGCTAAGGCGCTCCCCCGCCGATGCCGGGCGACGCGCCGCCGAGCGGCTGGGCGACTACGCCACGCGCCACTTCGCCTCGCTGGACGGCGACTCGCAACGGCTATTGCGCAAGCGGCTCATTCAAGCCGGTTTCCTGTCGCCCCGCGCCGTCGGCGGCTTTCTTCTGGCGCGCCTGGGCGGGCTTGTCGCAGCCAGCGTCCTGACCAACCTCGTGCTGATCAATCTGGCGCCCGAGCTGGCGACTGGTACACGCTGGCTCATGCTCGGCGCAGCGGGGATTGCCGGCTATTTCCTTCCTCAGATTCTTGTCAGCCGGCGCATAAGGCAGCGGCAGCAGGAGCATCGTCATGGCTTTCCCGACTTTATGGACCTCATGGTGGTGTGCTCCGATGCCGGCCTCAGCATGGAAGCAGCGCTTGATCGGGTTGGCCGCGAACTGGGACAGGCCTATCCCTCGCTGAGCTCGAACATTCACCTTGCGATTCTGGAGCTGCGCGCCGGACGGCCGCTTGGCGAGGCGTTGGAACGCTTCGGTGATCGCCTGGCGATCGATGAGGCCCGCTCCTTCGCCACCCTGCTGCAGCAATCGGCAGACCTGGGCACCAGCCTGACGGAGACGCTGCGCGTCTACAGCGACGACATGCGCCACCAGCGGCTCGCCCGCGCCGAAGAGAAAGCCTACAGCCTGCCGGCTAAGCTATCGGTGCCGTTGATCCTGTGCATTTTCCCGGTCGTCATGGTAGTGACCATGCTGCCGGTGGCAGTGCGCATCTTCACAGGCGGTTTCTGATCGAGGGCGGTCGAACACCACCTTCGCCACATGGCTCTCGCGATATCGGACCCGCCCGGCCACAATTCAACACGTTAGACAGTACCTTAACGATTGTGCGTTACCGTTGCCGGTATCATTTGCCAAGTGCCGGGCGGTCTTGGGGCAGGGTCGCCTACCAGCGGAGGAGGCACGTGAGACAATTGGGGGGCCGGCTCGTAGTGATCGCCGTCGCACTGGTCGTTGCCGGGTGTCAGAGTCTCAGCGAAACGTCCGGCTCTCCCAGCGCGCTGTCGCTGTCGGCGCTTCAGGCTGGCTCCGACGATGTGGCGATCGCCAAGCGTCATTTCCGCAAGAGCAATTACGGGCTCGCGGAGCGCCATTACCGCCGCGCCGTCGAGGCCCGGCCCGAAGACGCGGAAGCTTGGGTCGGCCTTGGCGCCTCCTATGATCAGCTTCGCCGCTTCGACCTGGCGGACCGCGCTTACCAGCAGGCAGTTCAGCTGATCGGCCGCTCGCCAGAGATCCTCAACAATCAGGGCTACTCGTATATGCTGCGGGGCGAATATGAGAAGGCCCGGGCCAAGCTTCTCGAGGCCCAGACGCTCGATCCTGACAACCCCTATATCGAGACCAATCTGGCGCAGCTCGGCCCTCACTAATGCTAGCCGTCGTCAGCCCCAGCGCGTCGGCCAGAAGGTACTGGCTGAGGGGGCAAGCATAGCCGCCAGAGTCAGCTTGGCCGCGGACAGCAAGCCGCTCCCCGAGCTCAAGCAGAAGATGCGCGACCCGCGCTGTGTCAGTGGTAAGATGCTTTGGGACAACGAGCGAGCTGATTTAGTGGAGGCTCTGGCCCATCAGGATTGGCATATTAGCACTACAGTTGCGCTTTTGATTTGAGATGGGCTTTTCGTGCTGCTGCCTGATGCGCTCGTCGCCGCCGAATATTGCGCCGTCCCAATGGCCGAGATTCCGGCCGCCGTTGACACGCAGGGGTCCCGCCGCGCCCGTCCCTGCAGCGTGGCGGGTCCCCAACGCCAGACGACGAGGACGGTGATCGCCGCCATGAGTGCGAAGCGATAGGGCTGGGCAGCCGTCGTGCTTGCCGAGCAGCGCACGGCGGAGCTCCTGGCGGATCGGGAATCGGAGCACCGCGGCTTCGCCTACTGGTGGCGGCCGGGCGGCATGTATCTCAACCTCTTTCTCTGGCTCCAGAACACCATGCTGACGCCGGTGCTGTTCAATGGTGTCCTCAAGCTGCAGGTGCCGATGATCCCGTGGGCGCACCTGATCGCCTTCACACCTGCCGATGGAGCTCCACACCCGGCCGGGCGAGATCTGCTACGAGCCCTTCGCCGGGTCCGGTTCGCAGCTGATCGCCGGCGAGCGCACCGGCCGACGGGTCTACAACATGGAGCTGTCGGAGGCGTTCTGCGACGTCGTTGTGGAGCGCTAGCAGGCGTTCACTGGGAAGGTCGCCGCGCTCGATGGCGAAGGCCGGAGCTTCGAGGAGGTGAAAGCGGAGCGATAGGCATCGCGTCAAGATGAGCCGTCATCGTGAAGACGGGCTGCTTTAATAACGGCGGTTTTCGTCGTTTCCCTCGCACGCAATCAACCGCCTCCAGGTTACGGAGCCGAAGGTGTCGTGAGCGGAGCGCAGATCGCGAAACTCGTTCGTACAGGAATCTTCGACGCTTTCCATGCCGAGGCACGCCACATAGCGCTCGGCAGCGCGAAGCGCCGTCTGCCTGTTTGTTTCCTGCTCCTCGGTTAGCCGGATACATTCGTCACTATCAGCCCATGCAGGCGCAACGAGAAGCCCGAAGAGAATCAGGCCCCCCGCCCATCCGATACGTCGATGCATGAATGATCCTCCTCAGTCGGACTGCTTGGACCGGCGAGTGTCAGCTTGTGACACCCTGACAGCAACCCCAAATGCAAGGCCGCCGCGAAGCCAGTCAGAGATTGACGTCGGCATTGGTGAGGAATCCAAGCGGAAGCGCCGCCACAGGGTCGTGCGGCGGCGCTCGCAAATACCCGGATTCAAGCCACGCGATAGACCCAGGCCGCCCTCCTGGACCTTCTCGGAGGTGATGGACAGGCCGGCCTTGCGCACCTTCGTGGAGATCGCGGCGCGCGTGGTGTGCGGCAACCAGCCGAAGGCCTCGGCGATTTCGGCGACAGTGGCGCCCTCGGGGCGCCACAGCATGGCGAGCATCGCCTCGCCCTTGTTCTCGCGCGGGGGCTTGTCGGCCTTCGCCGCGGCAGGCTTGCGCCTCGTGCGCTTGGGGCGCTCCGTGGGCGCGCTCTTTGACGCCGGTGCGTCCTGGCTCGCGGGTTCGCCTGCAGGCGCCTCATGGGCGCCCTCTGTCGCGTCGCCGTTGGTCGGTGCGGCGGACTGTAGCGCGGGTGTGGCACCGGCCGCCGCGTTGCGCGGCTCGTAACCCCATCGGCCGGCCGGCTGCTCGATCACGGTGAAGTCGAGACCGGCGATGGCGTCGCCGCTGAGCTCCTTGCGCGCGGCGCGAATGGCGTTGGTCCTGGTCGAGTAGGTCTTCATCGTCATTCTCCGGTGGTTCCGGGACCGCGACCATCGCGGGCCCTACTACCACCGCGAGCCCCGAGCGCCGCGCGGGCGCCGGGGCGGTGGGCGCCTTCGCCCGCTGATCGGACCACACATGAGGCATCGCTTCGCCACGACATCAAGTCGTTAAGCACCTGCGACGAAACGGGAATCGATGGTGATGGCCGACGCGCAAACGAGCACCGGAGATGCTTCGACGATCGCCATGGATGTGGCGGCGCGCCTCATCAAGGTCAGCCCGCGGCGGCTCCAGCAGCTGGTCGCCGGTGGCTGGATCCCGAGGGCCGGGCACGGGCACTATACAGTGGTCGGGGTGGTGCACGGCTACGTTGCCTATCGCGACGATCTGGAACAGCGCCGCTCTGCGGCGGCCAGCGACACCGACCTACGCGTCGTGCGCCGGCGGGAGATCGAGCAGCGCATGGCGATACGCGACCGCGACCTGATCGACATCGTCGAGCACGACGCGGTGTTCGATGAAGCCATCGGCATGCTGAAGGCCGAACTCATCGGCCTGCCGGCCCGGATCACCAGGAACCGTGCCATGCGCAACCAGATCGAGTCGGAGATCGATGGCGTCCTCAACCGGGCCGCTGCGCGCTTCGAGCAAGCAACCGCGCAGCTTCGCGAGACTGGCAAGGCTCCTCTACCAGCCGAAGAGGACGACGCCTGACGAATGGGGCAGCCATAATCGCATCTATCCGCCCCATGCCGGGGTGCCGGGACCGCGCGATCCGCAGCTGACGCCATATGTGATCGCCTTCGAACGAGCGGTCGCTGCCCGCGAATATCGCCGGGTCGTCCTCAGCATGTTCTCGCAAGGGGGCAAGACCGACGCGCTTCTGGACATCATCGGCCAGCGTTTCGACGAACAGCCCGCGCCGCTGCTTTATGTCGGTCCGTCGAAGCAGTTTCTGACCGAGCAGTTCGAGCCGCGGGTAATGGATCTGTTCGACGAGGCGCCCACATTGCGCGCCAAGCTCGCCCGCGGCAAGCAGATGACCAAGACCCGCAAACTCATCGCCGGGGTGCCGCTGCGGCTTGCCCATGCCGGCTCGTCGACCGCGCTCAAGTCCGATCCGGCGGCCCTGGCGCTCACCGACGAGGCGGACGAACTGATGCGCAATGTGCGCGGCCAAGGCGATCCGATCGGGCTCGTCGACCGCCGCGGCGATACGCACGCCGATTTCGTGCACGGGATCGTCAGCACGCCGTCCATGGGTCCCAGCGAGACCGAGCGGGATAGCAAGTCGGGGCTCGACTTCTGGAAGGTGCAGGACCCGTCCGACATCGACAGCCGGATCTGGCGGTTGTGGCAGGACGGAACCCGCCATCACTGGGCCTGG